>JBIKOV010000340.1:0-3078 GCA_044357815.1 Ferruginibacter sp.
AAATAATCCAAGGCCTCAGGGTTACATAAAACTGAAGGGAAGAGATGGTTTTCGGATCAGAGCAGGAAATTATCGAATTATTTATGAGATTTTTGACACTGACCTAATTGTAGATGTGGTTACGCTGGGTCATAGAAAAGACATTTATGAGTAAGCATACAAATATGATTATTTTCAATAGGTCATAAATGAGTAATTTAAAGTTGGTTAACTGAAAACTGAAAGTTCTTAATTGATAACGGATAACTGAATAATTGATAACTGAAAAATGGATAACTGATAATGTGATGGCTGAGTACTAAGTATTTTTTGGAAGTGGTAAAATAATTGCCCATTCACAATTCACCATTCACAATTCACCATTGCCCATCCCCTTGTTCAAAATTAAACCAGTAATTGCATAAGCCGCCTCTTTTGGTTCGGTTCCGCCATCGGCGGAATTTTAAAAATGGCGCAGCAAATTTTTAAAAAGAAGCAAAAGCAGCGGCGTTGCAGTTACGCAGCCCCGCCGGCTGCGGAGGCGAAGAGTATGAATTTAAAAGAGGACTGAATAATGGATAACGGATAATGGATAATTGATAATGTGATGGCTGAGTACTAAGTATTTTTTGGAAGTGGTAAAATAATTGCCCATTCACAATTCACCATTGCCCATTCACCATTGCCCATTCACCATTGCCCATATAATTTGAAATGCGAAAAACACTTATCCTAAAATTACTGCTTCCTATTCTTGTAATTTTTTTTGGTTGCACTAAGAACTTGCCAAAAGAGCATATAGTATATAGAAATGATTTTGAAGCCGGCAGGGGCGATTTGCAGGTTTATAAATTTAGCAATCTGGATACTGCTCGCTTAAGTTTGCCTTTTAATAATACCCATGTGCTGGGTCCACTCAATCATAGGGCAGTATATAAAAATTTTCCGGATCTCCCAAAGCATTCTTTATTAAAAATAACGTTTGATCTATACTTGCATGATCAATGGACTGGAAACAAGCTGCAGGGTAGCCCCGATTTATGGGCAATTTTTCTAGACAAGGAAAAGGTTTTTGCAACTACTTTTTCAAATATTGATGGTTTTGAGCAAGCATATCCCGAAGCGGAAGGGTATTATTTTCCTGCATGCTCCAATGTATTCAGGAGAGATCTTCCTGGTTTGTGCAGTCTGCAGAATAGTAAGACAGGAAGCAGTGTTTATCAAATTACCTGGATAAAAGCACATAGTAATTCCACGCTGGAGCTTGCACTGAGTGATTTGGTGGTAGAAAATGATCTATGTGTTAAAAGTTGGTCGATAGATAATTTAGTGGTCACTTGTATTGCTTACGATAATTAATTTATTTGTGTTTTTATTTCCCGTCATTTTTGTTTGTTCCTTCCTATACCTGCTGAAAGGGTTGTTTCAACAACAACCTGAAAGGCTGTTTTGGTTTATTATTATTGGAATGTCGGCCTATACCGTTGCTATGTCCATTACTTATCAGTATGGATTTTTATCAATTGTAAAAGTGATCAAATATTTTCGCGAAATTTCTATCCTCTTAACATTTTCTTTTTTGGTTGTGAAGTATAGGAACTCAATCAAAATGTATTATTTAGATTGGATAGTCTTATTGCTATTTACGTATTGCTTTTGCTATGTGTTTTTGCCAATTGGAAAACTTACGTTTATTGAAAAATTAACGGTATTTAAAAGTTATGGCCTATTTGGCATTTTGTATTTTATAGGCAGGCTACTTCCCATCAGCGAAAGGGTGCTAAAAAATATTTTTTACGGCATATTGATCCTAACTGCCATTGCGGTGGCCGTTCAGCTGATGGAGATATTCTTTAACCGGCATTTGCAAACTATAACCGGGTTCGCTAGTTACAATCAAAAAGTGAATTTACTTTATCCAAGTGGAAGCTATGGATTAACATGGACTTTTGAAAATGATATTGGTAGCAAAAGGTTTGCTTCCTTTTTCAATGACCCACTGGATTTCGCCATTTCCTTATTGCTGGCGCTTTGCTTGGCATTATCTTGGATAAGTTTTGAACCTTTCTCCCCCATTCATTCAAAGTGGAAATGGTTGTTGGTAGCACTGTTTTCCTTCGCACTTTTTCGAACCTATTCAAGAGGTTCCATAGTCGGATTTGCAATTGTATTGTATGTCTATTCCATCTTAACAAAGCGGAAGTATTTATTGAAGGCATTCTATTTTTCAATTATAATTTTTGGTCTTTATTTGACATTCTTTACCAAGAATGTGTTTAGAAATTATTTAATTGATAGCATTTCCTTTAGTGAGAGCTCTAGTTTGGGCCATTTGCTTATGTGGATCAGTGGCATCGATGTAATGATTGAGCATCCTTTTGGTTTGGGGTTGGGTTCGTCAGGCATCTACTCATTTGGTGATGGGCAAGGTGTAGGTGGCGAAAATCAATTGATCTTTATGGGGGTGCAAACGGGGATCATTTCGATGCTGCTGTACCTTGTAATTTATATAATCATTTGGAAAGCCATTGCTCAAAATTGGAAAAATTGTGCGGGGGTATTCAAAATAATCGCATTTGCAATGTTACTGATGAGAATTGGATTTTTGATTCCCATGATGACAAGTTATTTCGACTCTTTTTTATATGTAAACTACTTAAGTTGGATCTTATCAGGAATTTTAATAACCCATTTTCTTAAGGGCTCACCTAAAGCATCCGTATTGGAAAAGCCATAAGAACAAGTGTGGCAGTAAATGTAAATGGTGAAAAGTGAAATTGAAAACTGATAGTTGATAACTGAAAGTGTGCTGGATCAATTAGCATAATAGTTAAGAAGTAACAAGATGGTCGAATTTTCACCATTCACTAAGCCACCATTCACCAAATCAGTCAATCATCCTAAGCCCATGTTGCTCTATTGACCAACATGCGAAGTGTTGAAATAGTAAAATTAC
Source organism: Ferruginibacter sp. (assembly GCA_044357815.1). Lineage (GTDB taxonomy): Bacteria > Bacteroidota > Bacteroidia > Chitinophagales > Chitinophagaceae > Ferruginibacter. The sequence continues at coordinate 2,936 of JBIKOV010000340.1, forward strand.
AGCAATGGGTAAGCGTACCGTAAACTTCGGTTGTTGGTCAATAAGCCCAACAACGGCATCAAAAAAACCTCCATTCTATTTTCGCATTTTCACCAGTAATTGCATAAGCCGCCTCTTTTGGTTCGGTACCGACGGAGTCGGTA
>JBIKOV010000336.1:0-3109 GCA_044357815.1 Ferruginibacter sp.
GGTGCAAAGGAGTCGCTGCTAAATTCTATTGCGATTGGTGGCACCAATTTACTATTCACTTTTGCTGGACTTTACCTAATCGATAAACTAGGAAGAAAGACACTTTTACTAATTGGATCCATCGGATATATCATTAGCCTTTCCATGGTGGCATACGCTTTTAAGACGCAAGGGAGTCCGGTATTTTTAATGACATTTTTATTATTATTCATTGCCTCGCATGCTATCGGGCAGGGTGCTGTAATATGGGTGTTTATTTCAGAAATTTTTCCCAACAAAATCCGGGCGATGGGGCAATCCTTTGGCGCCAGCATACATTGGGTTTTTGCTGCCATCATTACCCTTGTCACTCCGCTTTTTTTGGATGAAAATAACGGCCTGCTGAAAGATTCTCCTTGGATTATATTCGCTTTTCTTGCCGGCATGATGGCATTACAACTGATTTGGGTGCTTACCAAAATGCCCGAAACAAAAGGCATTTCCTTGGAGGATTTAGAAAAAAAATTAACTGCCTGATAACAAAAAATCATCTGCTACTAACGGTGGCTGACCGATATACCCATTAGCAAGCATTGCTTTGCAATTGTGAAAATTAAAAATTGTATCAGCACAATTAGAATACACTACTTTTATCGATGCTGAAAGAACTAAAGAGTTCTTTCAGCATGCTTTATATTTGTACTACTATAAAAATTGCACAGGGGATTATTAAAAAAAACATGGTTGAGATTTTATATATTGGAAGTATTTTTTTCTCATTGATAACGGTATCTTTTAAAAATAACCGCTTATTGTTCAACCTTTTAGATATTTTTAACTAATTGCTTTTTTATTAACACTTATCTGCCAATAGTGGATAACAGCAAGCTGTTTATCTCAAAAACATTTTCCAAAAAATTCAATCAACTAACCCCCATTTTAATTACATTTACTTTTACTCGATGCGGCTTCCCATTTCTAAGATGCAGCAGTAAAGTTATTTTAATCAAAACAAGATCTACCAATATTTTACAGAAGCCATATGATACAACATTCAGTAATATTTTCGATGAAGGAAAATATTGATGGCCTTAGGCTAAAACAATTTTTAACGGCTGCATTAGAACTTACCAAAATACCCGGCGTAATCAATTTTAAAAGCTGGAAACAGGTAAGTAAAAAAAATGCTTTTCAATATGGATTGTCCATGGAGTTTGCTACTAATGAACAATACCAGCAATACAACCATCATCCCGCGCATGTTGCATTTATAAATGAGCAATGGATTCCCTGTGTAGCTGATTTTTTGGAAATAGATTATGAGCCAATAGCAGCAGACTTTTTTTAAGCCACTTTTTCCAAAAAAAGCAATAATAGCCCAGAAAAATTGGCTATTGCTATAATCAAGGGTGAAAAATGAGTTGCTTTTGGTGGGGTAATTTATTTACCCTAGAGGGTGACTCGTCCTGCTCCAGTGGATTTAACTTCGTTTTACGGCCTCGGAAAAAATGCGTTAAGAAAATTCATTGCATGACGTTAAAAAATGAAATGATGTTACCGCAGCCGGGCAATTTGCTAAGTTCGTAAGTTGCACCAAAGCTCGGATTTATTCTAATGTTTGAGCTTATTTCATTTTATCCGCCGCGGCGGATTGATTTTTTTTGTTTCTTTTTTGCATCATGGCAAAAAAGAAAACACCATCAAATAATTGAAAAGAGGATACTCCTTATACTATCAAATAAAATATATCGGCATTACCCTTATTTAATAAAAACCCTTTGATATTAAAATTATAAAAGGGTTTGAAAAATTCAAACCCTTTTTTAAAATAGTTATAATAATTACAAAACACGAATTTTCACATTGCTCCATGAACTTGATCCAGGATGCTGCTGGAAAGCAATTTTGCCAGCTGCAACTTTCCCCAATCTGCATAATTACCGTTAGCAGATTTACAGGTGGCAAAAGGGGAAATTATTTATCGTAGGAGACTGGCCGAAATCAGAATGATTTTGTTACCCTTTTTGCTACTCTTGGGTTTATAACACTACAACCCCCTGCTGGGTAAGGATTCTAAAAATGTTGGGTGTTGCCGAAAAGAAAGATTTTACATCCTACTTTAAAATCAAGCATATACTCACTAGGTTCAATAATCATCGAAAGCATGAATCATTGGGTAGAAAATCACCTAGAAAATACCTCCGCGAAAATGAATTGAAATTCAGATCCTTTAATACTAAAAAATAAATCCGATATTGTCTCAAATTGTAACCCCCTCCTGTCCAAAAATTAAGGGGGCGATACAAAAAAGAACAGTATTCACTTTTTTAAAACGTAGATTTTATGGAGAAATATGGAAAGGTCCTGCTCATCATCATGCCGGTTTTTTTAATACTGGTTGTGCTTGAAAAATTATATGGCCTGTATGTCAAAAAGGAGCGAATGAATCATCTTGACACTGCCAGTAGCCTGACCTCTTCCATCACGATGATTACAAAAAATGTACTTGGACTCAGTTTCACTATTTTGAGTTATCAATGGATAGAAGAAAGGGTGGCATTGACCCATATTCAATCCACTTGGGCTACCTATCTAATTGCGTTTGTTGCACTTGATTTTTCCCACTATTGGATACATCGCATTGAGCATGCCAATAATTTTTTCTGGAACAGCCATATCGTTCATCACAGCAGTGAGGAATTTGATTTGGCATGCGCTGTAAGGCAACCCATTTCCTCGTTCGTAAAAATATTTACTTTATTCATGTTACCTGCAGCCCTGTTGGGCATTTCACCAATAGTAATAGCTACGGTTACTCCAATACAATTCTTTGCACAGTTTTGGTATCATACAAGGTATATCGGAAGGATGGGATTCCTGGAGCAATTGATTGTAACACCTTCCCATCACAGGGTTCATCATGCTATCAATGAGGAGTACCTGGATAAAAACTACTCGCAAATTTTTATCATTTGGGATAAGCTTTTTGGGACTTTTCAGGAAGAACAAAAAGCTATTCCGCCAGTATATGGTATCACCCGCCCAATGCGAACATGGAACCCCATCAAGATCAATTTTGTTCATCTGTGGTTGCTCATCAAAGATGCATGGCGTGCAAAGCGTTGGATGG
>JBIKOV010000108.1:0-11201 GCA_044357815.1 Ferruginibacter sp.
AGCTGTTTTAATTTCTGCCTTTGTTTCCCTCACCCTTACCCCTGTTTTAAATGTAAAGCTGACTAGGAAAATTTATTCCCATTCTCGATTTTATAATTTCACGGAGCCTTTTTTTAAAGGAATGGAAAACGGATATCGGAAATTATTACTCGGTTTTATGAAATGGAGGTGGCTCGCGGTGGTATTGATTATAGCTTGCTTTGGTATCATTTTTTACATCGGAAACGATATACCTTCCGAATTGGCTCCAATGGAGGACCGAAGTCAATTTCGTCTTTCCGTAACAGCTCCGGAAGGCACTGCATTTGAATATATGGAAAAATATGTTGACAAAGTAGCACAATTCATTGAAGACTCTGTTCCTGAAAAAACATTTCTAATCAGCTATTCATCCATGGGAAGCGGATCCAGTGGTGCTTCAGGAGTAAACAATGGGTCAATCAGAGCAGCACTTTCTGAACCTAAATTAAGAAAACGTTCCCAACAGGATATCGTGAATATGATCAACAGAAACGCCCCAAAATTTTCGGAGGGAAAAGTTTTTTGTAGCCAAGAACAAACAATATCCGTGAACAAGAGAAGTGGACTGCCTGTTCAATTTGTATTGCAAAATGTAAATTTTGAAAAAATAAAAGACGTATTGCCCAAGTTTATTGAAGCAGCTAATAAAAGTGATGTTTTTCAGGGAGTAGATGCCGATTTGAAATTCAATAAACCCGAACTTCGTGTGCTAATAGACCGGTTAAAAGCTAGTAATCTTGGTGTAAGTATTCAAGATATTTCAGAATCACTTCAATTGGCATTCAGCAACCGCCGAATGGGTTATTTTACTAAAAATGGCAAACAATACCAAGTAATTGGCCAGGTTGCCAGAAATGACCGCGATAACCCTAATGACATTAAAAATATTTTTGTAAAAAATAAAGAGGGGAAGCCGATTTCACTCGACAACTTAATTACCATTGAAGAGCAAAGTTCGCCTCCCTCAATCTTACATTTCAACCGATATAAATCTGCCACCATCTCGGCAGGACTATCTCCAGGAAAAACAGTGGGTGATGGAATTGAAGAAATGAAAAAGATTTCTAAAAAAATATTGGATGAATCTTTCACTACTTCACTCTCAGGTCCTTCACGGGATTTTGCTGAAAGTGGCAGCAACACCAGTTTTGCTTTTATTCTTGCACTGATATTAATTTTCCTGGTGCTGGCAGCACAGTTTGAAAGCTTTATCGATCCCTTGATTATTATGTTAACTGTACCTTTAGCCATTGCAGGTGCATTGTTGTCACTGCATATTTTCGGGCAAACTTTAAATATTTTCTCTCAAATAGGAATGATCATGCTGATAGGACTTGTTACAAAAAATGGAATCCTAATTGTAGAGTTTGCTAACCAAAAACAATTGCAGGGAAATAAAAAAACACCCGCGGTGGTGGAAGCCGCCGTTGCCAGGTTCCGGCCAATTCTTATGACTAGTCTTGCCATGAGTTTAGGTGCATTACCCTTGGCCTTATCACTGGGAGATGCTTCTACCAGTCGTATTCCCTTGGGGATTGTAATTGTAGGCGGAATTTTATTTTCACTAATACTTACCTTGTTTGTAATCCCTGCGATGTACTCTTTCCTTTCTTCCAAAAAGAAAAAAAGTGCCTTAGATGAATTGGAACAAACACCTGAATCAATTTAAAATATGTTGGCATAATGAAAAAAAGTTGGTTAATAACAGTAATGATTGGATTGGCTTTGGCACCTGCCCAACAATTATTTGCACAAAAAATTTTAACAGTTGAAGCGGCTATTGCCACTGTGCTTCAAAATAATTACGACATTCAATTGCTACGCAATGATTCAGCATCCTATGCCCTTGATAAATCTTTTGCCAAAGCTGCCTTTTTACCAAGGATCAATGGCAATACCGGGTTAGTATTTAACAATAATGATCAGCTCCAGAAATTTACTGATGGTACCAAAAGAGAACGCAATAACATCCGTTCCAATAACTTGGCAGGCTCCGTACAGTTAAGCTGGATATTATTCAATGGCCATAAAATGGTAACCACCAATGAAAAACTAAAAGAGTTTGTAAAACTGGGCGATCTCACGATCAAAAACCAGATGATCACTTCTATTGCTGCATTGCTAATAAACTATTATAACATTGTTCATCAAAAACAACAGCTCAAGGCTATTGAAGAACAAATGAGCATCAATGAAGAGCGAGTGAAATTGGCAGAAAAAAAACTCAGCGTTGGCTTGGGTGCCAAACCAGAATTATTGCAGGCGAAAGTAGATTTAAATGCGCAAAAGTCAGCCCGGTTAAAACAGCAAACGCTAATAGCCCAGCTAAAAGATCAACTAAATCTTCTAATGAATATTACATCTAATATTGCATACGAAGTGTCTGACAGCATTCTAATCAACAATCATATTTTACTTCAGGATATGATCAATGGCTTGGAAGCCTCCAGTCCATCTCTGCTTATGGCCAAAAAAAATATTGATATTTCTCAATTGGTTTTGAAGGAAAGAATTGCCGATCGTTATCCAATATTTTCTTTTAATTCTAATTATATCTATTCCAAACTGGATAATCAAGCTGTTGTAAATCCATTCACACCTTTATATAGCCGAAACAATGGATTTAATTATGGTCTGGGTGTTTCTATTCCAATTTTAAATGGACTCAATACAAAACGCCTGATTCAGCAAACCCAATTAGATATAGCTTATCTTAAACTTTCTTACAAAAGTCAACAAGCAACCATCAATACCGGTATCACCAAAGCATTTAAAGAATATGTAATGCAGCAGCAGGCATTAACCCTAGAGGAAGATAATATTCTACTAGCAAAAGAAAATGTGCTGATTTCGCTGGAACGTTACCGCTTGGGTGTATCCACTTACTTAGAATTAAGGGAAACACAAAAAAGTTTGGAAGATGCCTATACGCGATTATTAGCGGCCCGATACAATACCAAACTAGCTGAGATAGATCTATTGCGACTAAATGGAGATTTAATGAAATAATGAAAAGAGGTTATTAAATTGTAGCTTCAGTTTGGACATTTGCATGCTTTTATTGAGGCACCAACTTAATCATTTACATCCCGTTATTTATTAAAAAAAAGACGTACTTATTACTTATCTTGGCATTTCAAAATTAAGAGAACATTAAAAATAGCTATTGACCATGAGCGAGCAACCAACTTCTACCGCTAAAAAACAAAATGCAAATGCCCCATTAGTAGGAATAATCATGGGCAGTGAAAGTGACCTAGAAATCATGACGGGAGCAGCAGAAATGCTTCGACAATTTGAAGTAGAACCTGAATTAACCATCGTTTCGGCTCACCGAACTCCTGAGCGATTAAGAGAATATGCCCGTTCGGCAAAAGAACGCGGCATAAAAGTAATCATCGCTGGAGCCGGCGGTGCAGCTCATTTGCCCGGTATGGTAGCTGCCAATACGATTTTACCAGTTATTGGAGTTCCAATAAAATCTTCCAACTCAATTGATGGCTGGGATTCTATGCTCTCCATTTTACAGATGCCCTATGGTGTTCCAGTTGCAACTGTAGCTATCAATGGCGCTAAAAATGCAGGAATATTGGCAGCACAAATTCTGGCACTTCATGACACTTCCATTGCTGGAAAATTAGAGGCTTATAAGGAATACCAGGATGACATCGTAATGGAAAGCGTTAAAAATGTAAAACGCCTAGGATACACCAACGAATTTGATAAATAAATTTTTACTGCTAGTAAAATGGATTTAAACTTCGGTCAAAACAACCATTTGCTGCGCTAGCCCAGGTGAATTTTCATATACAACCTGCAGAAATTGCTTTCCAAATTTTGCATAATAGAGCAGTAGATTATCCATCCTTTCCTGAAGATTATTATTAGGAAATAACTGTGTTTTTATTTTATGTAATTGGCGTTGTTGTGCTTCAAATTTTTTCTTTTCCGCTCGCAACATTTTCTTTTCCAGCTCAGCAATTTTCTTAGCTGCTTGTAATTGCAAGGAGGCTACATGCCCGGTAAGGGTGCTGTCAATTGCTCCAGCAATGGACTGTAACTTTTCATAAAAAACAGTCAGTTGCAATTGCTCCTGGGCAAGATCTAGTTGCAACAAACTGCCCCTTTTTACTAATTGATTGATCAAGTCCAACTCAGTATTAAAGAGATCTGCTTGATTGATTTGCAGTTGAGCAATTAATTGCTGGATTTCCTTTGGTATCAATAAAAATGAGTTCCTTACTACCAACATTGGATAGGGAACTGCTGTTTTTTCAAATACTTTCTTTAGTTGCAGCCAATAGGCTATCTCTCCCCCACCACCGATAAAAGCAATATTAGGCAATATCCATTCTTGTAAAACAGGCCGCAGGATTACATTTGGACTAAATCGATCTGGATAGCTATTTAGTTCAGCCAGTATTTGTTCCTTAGAAAATTTCAATTCGGTATTCAGTACAGACCATACCCCATTAGTAAGTTCTATTCTTTCCCGCTGCCCATTGAGCAGATAAAATAAATTCAATTCCCTTCCACTTGCTTGAATTTTATATTCCGCAGGAAACGCTGCAACGGTTTGCTGTACTGAATCCTGTGAAAAACAGTCTATTAATTCGCTTTCCATCACCGGCACAAAAGCCGCTTTCACTAAGGCGTTATCTGGTAATAATACAACCACCCCAAATGATTCAAAAAGATGGTTGACCAGTTGAAAAGTAGCCTGCTCAATGGTTGCACCTTCGAGATAACATTCCTTCATTAGCCTGATAATTTCGGCTCCGTGAGGATATACCGACAACTCTCCTGCTAAATTATCCAACAGTTTCACCAACGACTTATCTACTATCATTCTTCCAACAGCTCCTGTTTGAGAGGTTACCCATTCTATCTTTTCTCCATGGTGAAATATATGTCCTAGTTCTTCCAGATCCGCATCCTCGCTCCCCATGTAATAAACTGGTACAAAATTATTTTCGGGAAACTCCGCTTTTAATTGTTCAGCAAGCTTTGCAACATGCAGAATCTTATAAATAAAATAAAGTGGGCCGGTGAAAAGATTGGGTTGGTGGGCGGTAGTAATGGTAAAGGTATTGTCCTGTTGCAATGACTCGATATTGTCAGCCACTAATTTATTAACATGAACAGATTCGTATTGTTTTTGTAAAATTGTCACTAATAATTTCCGATTGGTAGGAAATTTTTTTCGCTCTGCGATAGCCGACTTGATTCCCGCAATCGAAACTGGGTGATTATAAAAAGGTTGAATAGAAGGTGACTGTTGAACGTAATCCAATGCCGTTCTAGAAAAATAGCCCGTTTGCGCGTAAGTTAAATAAGATGAGATACAGTTCATTCGCTTTGCTCAGTTAATAAATGTTATGATTGAATGGATCACAAAAAAATATGGTCGACGCATTTTACACAAAAAATTATCCATTATCCTTTATCCAGTTTTCAATTAAACAACCGTTCCTTCTAAATCATAATCAAATGCCTTGTGTATTTTTACATTTACAAATTCCCCGATTGCTAGCTTCTTACTGCTTTGAATAATCACTTCGTTATCAACTTCTACACTATCAAATTCAGTCCGGCCCAAATAGCGACCGGCTTCCTTTTTATCAACCATCACCTTAAAAGTCTTACCTAGTTTTTCCTGATTCTTTTCTAGACTAATTTCCTGCTGTACTTCCATAATTTCCTCAGCCCTTTCTTCTTTTTCGGCTGCAGGCACATCATCTACCAAATCATATGCAGAAGTACCTTCCTCATGACTGTAGGTAAAAATGCCTACTCTGTCGAAACGCATTTTCTGAATAAAGGTTTTCAATTCTTCCACATCATCCCTTGTTTCGCCAGGAAAGCCAGCAATTAAAGTGGTCCGCAAACAGATATTCGGAATCCGGTTGCGAATATTTCCCACTAAGTCTTCCATCTCTTCACGAGTTATCTGGCGCTTCATCTGCTGCAGCATATTATTAGCCGCGTGCTGCAAAGGCATATCTAAATAATTGCAAATATTGTCTCTTTCTTTGATGGCGTCAATTATTTCAAGTGGAAATTTAGAAGGATACGCGTAATGTAATCGAATCCATTCAAGTCCTTTTACATCTGCCAATGCATGCAACAATTTAGGCAACTCCCTTTTTTTATAAATATCCAGTCCGTAGTAAGTCAATTCCTGGGCAATCAGCATCACTTCTTTCACTCCTCTATCAACCAAGCGCTTTGCTTCGTCTACCAAGGATTCAATTGTTCGGCTTACATGCTGTCCACGCATCAATGGTATTGCGCAAAATGAACAAGTGCGATTACACCCTTCACTTATTTTCATGTAGGCATAATGTTGAGGAGTACTTAACAAACGTTCCCCTATCAAATCGGCCTTATAATCTGCTTCAAATTGTTTTAGGATGAGCGGGAGCTCCATGGTTCCGAAATAAGCGTCCACTTCGGGTATCTCAGCTTCCAAATTATTTTTATACCGCTCGCTCAGGCAACCGGTAACGTATACTTTATCTATTTTACCCCTGCGCTTCAATTCTACTTGCTGCAAGATAGTATTTACACTTTCCTCCTTAGCTTTTTCAATAAAACCACAGGTATTGATAATTACTATATTATGATCTTTTTTACCACTTTCATGAACTACCTCAATCTCATTGGCTATTAACTGACCACTTAGCACTTCACTATCTACCATGTTTTTACTGCAACCCAGGGTTATAATGTTTACTTTATCCTTATGTATTGTCTTTGTCTTCATAATTTATTGATGGCAAAGGTAATAAGTTTGCCCTAGACAGGCTATTCTTATGAAATGACTTCTTTCAAATCTTCAGAATAGTCATTTTCCCCTGCCAACAATACTCATTTTCAGGCTTTTACAATCTCAATCGTAGCCAACATGCTGCAATATATTTTTACTTCAGGGCGTTAATAATACAATATCCGGTGTATCCATAAATGGGGCCGATTTTTATCCAATTAATCCTTTCGAATAAACCTTGTAGTATGCTTTGGTATGAAGAAGAAATAAAGCGTTTAGAATCCCTAACAGCTGGTTCAAAGCAGGAGTCGCGACTAGTATTTTATGGCAGTTCCTCCATCAAACTTTGGGACACACTCGAGGAGGATTTTAAAGGCTATGCTCCGTTGAACAGAGGTTTTGGAGGATCCACCTTGGCTGCCTGCAGCTGGTTCTTTGAGCGAGTATTTGCAAACCTTCGGCCATCCGGAATTATTATTTATGCCGGTGACAATGATTTAGGGGATGGAAGAAATCCAGAAGAAGTGCTGCTTTTTTTCAATGCATTTTTGCAATTCGTCCGAAATCGATTTGGCGATATCCACGTGGGCTTTATCGCTATCAAACCGAGTATAAAACGCTGGGGTATTGTTGATAAAATAAGGGACGCCAACCACCTAATTGAATCGTTCATCAATAAATCGGGTGATAATATTTCTTTTATCAATATTTATGATCAGATGACGGATGAAAAAGGATACCCCAAAAGCGAATTGCTGGAATTAGACGGATTGCATATCAATAAAAAAGGCTACCAACTCTGGAAAGAAATTATATTAGAGCGGGTTTCAAAAGAAAAGCTGCAAAATCCTAAAAAATAAGCCAAAGGATTACTATTTTGTTGGACGGGCATGTAGCCAAATTTCAATAAAATAAAGAAATGAAAAGGGAATATGTAAAATGGTTTAGCCCCTGTTTACAAAGAGAAATGGAATTGCTAGTTTTTGGACATACTGGATCTCCGGTATTGTTTTTTCCTACTAGAATGGGGCGGTTTTACGACTATGAAAACTGGGGACTGATTAAGGCCCTAGAAGAAAAAATTGTATCCGGTAAAAATCAATTGTATTGTTTAGACAGCATTGATGCAGAAAGTTTTTATTGCAAAGACATCCCTCCTATTGAACGAATCTATCGCTACACCTTATATGAAAAATACATACTAGAGGAGGTGATTCCATTTGTCAAACGACAAAATAATAATGAGCTCATTTCTGCCGGTTGCAGTTTGGGTGCCTACCATGCAGTAAATATCGCCTTCAGGCATCCGCATCTTTTCAAAAAAACAATTGGCATCAGTGGACGGTACGACCTTACAAATCAACTGAAACACTTTGACGATTTGTTTGACGGGTACCTAGATGATGCCATTTATTCAAATATGCCGACGCTATATATACCCAATCTATCTGAAAAAGAAAAGAGCTCACTCCAAAATTTAGACATCCTACTAGTTGTTGGAAAAGAAGACCTCTTTGTTAAAAACAATCTTCAGTTGAGTGAGAGTCTGCGCAGAAAAAACATTCCGCACCAATTGCATTTGGCAGAAGGGGAAGCGCATAAAGCCATTTATTGGGGGGCTTTATTGAATACTTATTTGTAAAAACAATATCAAGCATGGCTTCATGAAAAGTATTCACCCATGCCTTTCAATATCAATTCAATTGATACAGTTGATCCCAACTAATATTGCTGATTGATACTACAGAATCAATTTTTTACTGGCAAATGAATCAGTTCATTCAAAAACCGTTTGGTTTCCCTTTCTACACCAGCCACATCCTTTGATTTGATAGGCGAAGCAATCACATGATTACCAGTAAGCGGCAATGCAATTGCCCTTTTTAAAGAATCTGCCGTAGACAACTGGACAAACATTTCTTTCATTGCACTCACTTTTACTACGGGATCTTGGTGCTGTTCATCCTTATAATAATACAATAATAAGGTCGGCTGTTTAACCCTACCAAAGGTTTCGGTATTCATGGTGGTTTCCAGCATTTCTTCGAGGGCTATAGTGGCTTCCAACCGATATGGCTTATTCCAATATTGCCTGTAAATGGGCCGGTCATCTTCTGCCACCAAATACTTCGTTCCCTTTACCAGTCTCGCAATTTGTAAACCCCAAGGATTATTTAGCAGCCATGCATTGGGGTCATTGATAGCAATATTGGGTGAATACAAAACAAGTGCTGCCACATCATTTGGGTAAGCAGCTGCCAGTTGCAATGCCTGAGTGCCACCCGTACTAGTTCCCATCAGTATCACTTTATTGCCCAACTGCTTTCCAATGGCTAGTGCCTGTTGAGCAGATTTCCAATAATTTTCGGGGGTTAAGTTTACCAGCTGTTCCGATGTATCAATGCCATGTTCGGCTAAACGGGCCAGATACAAATTGCATCCAAACTGCTGAGCAACATTCCTATGAACCGGATTGCCCTCCTCCTGACAAGCTGAGAATCCATGCAAGTATACAATTGCATATTCCGTTTTTTGTTTGAGTGAATCATTTGCCCAAATAACCCTTGCCTCGTTATTTGGCCGCAGATGATGCATCGCTTCTCCAGTGGCAATGAATTTGTCCAGCTGATCAATTGAGGGTATAGATGGCATCTCAGTTCCATAGATGGGAGCAGTTGGTTTAGGGCCTAACAAATACACCATTACCAACATAGCTAAAACAATTAAGAATCTCTTTAACCAACGCATCCAATAAATTTTTACTAAAATATGTATTTTTTATTATATAAAACATACCTGACATAAAAATTACCCTACAATTCAAAACAAAAATTTCAGATAACTGTTTATCAATAATATGGAATCAATCAATATGAATGAAAAGCAATACAACCTGTCATCCATTGAAAAGGATTGCTGGCAGCGAATGATGAATGGGGTTTTGCAAAGCCGAAATCAATTCCATCATCCAGTAGTTGCCAATTCAAATACAATGGGAGTAAATATGAGAACAGTGGTAGTAAGAGATGCTTGTCCGGTCGAAAAAACACTTCGTTTTTACACAGATATTCGAACGGGTAAATGGACAGAGCTTCAACAGGAGCAACCAATCAGCTGGCTTTTTTATGATAATGAAGCCCGCATCCAAATTAGGGCAAGTGGAAAGGCTAGCTTACACCAAAATGACGAGTTGGCCAACAATAGCTGGGCAAATATCAATCCCAGCAGCCGTAAAAATTATTCGAGTATACTACGCCCTTCTACAGAAATAATGCTGCCACTGGATGGTATGCAAGAAGGTGTAGTAATAACAGCGAAAAAAAATGAAGTAGGGAGAGAAAACTTTGGAGTGGTGGTAAGTAAACTATTATGGATGGAATGGCTTTGGCTCAATCCCTCATGTCATTACAAAGCAAATTTTATTTACGATATACAAGGAAACTTCACTGCAAGCTGGCTGGTGCCCTGAGAAAAAATTGAATTGACTTATTGAACTCATACCTAATCAATCTCCAACCAGAGACTGACAATATTTTTCAAAAAGTATCGCCTGTTTTTAAGGAAGGGAAATAAGCTTAATTCCAGCTGGCTCAAAAGATATTTTTCTTTGCCGATATAGGTTGCCGGTAGTCATTTTGAAAGTCTTTTTACTCATCCCAAAAAAATCATAGATATCATCGGGCAAACTTTTATCGTGGTAAGGCAGGTAACCATCGTTTTCCTCCAATAAGCGAAGAATCTTTTCGGCTTCATCCTCTACCCTATTGTACCCTGGTTTTCCTGCAGCCACATCTATTCTAAAACGGTCATCCTTATCCTTAGTTTCGGGATATATTTTTTTAATAAACCCTTTAAACTTATCTCCTACCTGAATATTGCGGTAAATTTCATTGAAATGAATTACCCCTGTATGCTGGTTATTGATGATGCAAACATAGCCTATATCTGTTCGGCGGTATACAATCAGGTCTACTACTTCTAGCTCTTTAACAGTAAGTTCTTCGTTGCTTAAATAGGGCTCCAATTTTTCTGTAGCGGCTATACGCCCAGTTTGCTCATCCAGATAAATTTTTACTAGATAATCTCCATTGGTTCGCATTCCCATCACTTGTTTGGATGTAGGCACAAAAATATCTTTCATCAGTCCCATATCCAAAAAAGCACCTTGTTGTGTAACCGTTACTGCCCTCATTTTTACGATATCCCCCAACACGCCCTTAGGCTCCTGAGTAGTAGCGATGATTCGGTCTTCCCCATCATGATATACAAACACCTTCAACTCATCTCCAATAGCAGTGGCAGTGGGTACAAAACGCTTGGGCAACAAAATACCTTCTCCTCCATCGTCGAGGTATACGCCAAAATCCACAGCCCTTATGACTTTTAATAAATTGTACTCGCCTACTTTAAC
>JBIKOV010000337.1:0-3103 GCA_044357815.1 Ferruginibacter sp.
ATTGATTACCTCCGAACTTTTTTTAAATGCAAGGCTTTGCCACTGGGTAAGACCCTGACCAAGATTGATCGTAAAATCGCCTACTGCTAGCGAGCGAATGACCCCCCTATTTCGTACAAAAAAATGTGCCGAATAAAAATCAAATCCAGCCTTTTGTTTACCTCTAAAGAATTGTTCCCCAGCATCTTTTTCGCCAACCATACCATATTGCAGCAAATTTTTAAACTGGTATTGGTATCTCAACAACCATTTTTGTCTAGCCCCCGGATAAAAATTATTTACCCTGCTAGGATCAAGCAAATATCCTTTTGATTTTTCAAGCACTTGGCTTACCCTAGTGAGGAGGGTATGGCTACCACCCTTCATTCGCTCAGAAAGCGCTGAAGTCATATTTTGCGGAATACTAACGGTAATATATGGACGAATTTTTTCAATGAATGCTAAGTCAAAACCCGGGATGGCCTGCAGCTCATAGATGCTGATAAAACCGCCCAGCAAACGTCTATAACTGATCAGGTGCTGGATTTGAATGACTGAAAATATCGACAGCTCCTGCAAACTGTTGATGTCGGCCGAGGAAAGATTGATTGGGTTTTTTAAATACTGCCGCATCGACTGTACAAAAGAATCATCCTCGGTTTCTCTATCTTCCGCATTTTCTGTGATTGCTTCCAACTGTTGTTCCACAGACGAAGAAGTAGATTCAGGTAGCTGTGCCTGCAAAGCAAAAGGCAGCAACAACAAGGTCAATAGCTTGCTAACTGTTTTCCTAAAATATAATGGACTGAAAAATATTTCCGTCATTTTCAACCCTATTCGTCCGATTATTTTCATTTGAAAATTTGATTATTTTTGTCTGCTAAATGGCAACATGTATTTTCAATTTTCACCCAGCTATCTTTCTGGTATAAAAAATGTTCCGATTTAAACAAATGACCCATCCTATTATTTTGGAAATGGCGATGGAGATGGCAATCCACTACCAGCATGTACAATCAACAATAATCCCGGTGACCAGCCCAATTGCGGATGATAGCTTCCGCTAATATCCAGCCGCATATTATTCCAGCAAATGCCTACCCCGCCATAAGTAGAAGCGGTTGCAGTAGCAATACCCACCCTAGCAAAAAACTGTTTCTCAAACTGATATTGTAACCCCGCATTTACATTCACCGGCGTATTCTCTTCCTTTACCAATTCAGCCCCTACAAATAAAAGATCGGATACATCATACCCTAGTCCCATTTTATAAACAGCCGCTAGTTGCTCCCCCGTTTTTACCATTTTGCCACCTATTGGATTGTACACATGTACGCCCACATTCAAATTATCCGTTACATGCAAAAGAGCGCCCATTTCTACAGTTACTGTACTTGCATTGTTGTAAGCCGGTATCCGGTAACCGTAATAATTGAATTGCAAACCAATATCCACTTTGGGACCTAAGCTCCTAGCATATGCTAGGCCCAACTGATGTTCATTAAAATTTTTAAAACCTGCATACGCTAGATTCATTCCGAAATTTCCACTGCTACTAGGTAATGCGATGGCAGCTGAATACATACTGGTAGCTGCAAGCAAAAAACGCTTTTCTCCATACACGCCGGCAACGGCATTTTTAGTTTGCGCCAATGCTGCTTGGTTGTTTACAAAAGAAAATACATCTACCTGATGGGTACTATAAGCTCCCAGTCCAAGATAAATAGCTGAAACCGGCTGTCGAAGGCTTTGCCCAACTGATAGCTGCAATAGAAGGATGGCTAAAATGATCAACAAATATTTTTTCAACGGGCTTAATTTTATAGATAACTAATATAATATATTTTAGTAATATAAATAATGCTCATCGAAGAATTCAAGAAGTAATTTTTTATTCATAAAGCCCCTCAGAAATTGTTAACATTTGTTGTTATTTTTGCAACATGCAAATTTTAGATGGTAAAATAGTATCGCAGGCGGTAAAAGATGCGGTAAAAGAAAAGACAGCCCTGCTGGTAAGCGAAGGAAAAAAAACACCGCACTTAGCCGCTATTTTAGTGGGCTCGGATGGTGCCAGTGAAACCTATGTGGCCAGCAAAGTAAAAAGTTGTGAGGAAATCGGTTTCACCAGTACGTTGATCAGACTAGATCCCGACATTGCTGAATCGGTTTTAATTGAAGCCATTGAAAAACTAAATGCAGATGATGACGTTGATGGCATTTTGGTTCAACTGCCTTTACCCAAACAAATCAGTGAAGAAAAAATTATCAACCTCATTCACCCGGATAAAGATGTGGATGGATTTCATCCCATGAGCGTAGGTAAAATGGTTCAGGGACTACCCACTTTTTTGCCCGCTACACCTTACGGCATCATGATGATGCTAGAACATTATAAAGTAGAAACAAAAGGAAAACATGCGGTAGTAATTGGCAGAAGCAATATAGTAGGAAGACCCATCAGTATTTTATTAAACAGGAATACCTACCCTGGAAATTGCACCGTTACGGTTTGCCATAGCCATACCCCCAATCTCAAAGAAATTTGTTTACTAGCCGACATCATTGTAGCGGCACTGGGTAGGCCCGGATTTTTAACGGCCGATATGGTGAAAGAAAATGCAGTAGTGGTGGATGTAGGCATAACCAGAGTAGCAGACGCCTCCAAAAAAAGCGGTTTTGCCATCAAGGGAGATGTAGACTATGCAAACGTAGCGCCCAAATGCAGTTTCATAACACCCGTACCCGGCGGCGTTGGACTAATGACCATTGCGGCGCTGATGATGAATACGTACAATGCATGTGTTTTAAAAAGCAGCTAGTAATTGGTCATAGCTCTTTTCTATACCTTGCTTAAAAAATTAAGTACTCCATAAAATTGAAATTTTTAACAGAAAAATATTAGCCATTTTTTGTACTTTTATACAAAAATAATAACATGAAAACTGCATTAGAAGTTGACATTACTTATGATCAGGTACTCGCCTTGGTAAGACAACTTGCCACAAGTGAAAAAATAAAACTGTCCAAAGAACTTGAAAAAGAAGGTATTAAATCAAAATTGTCGAAAATCCTTCAAACTTTCCGAACTAACCATTTAAGTCAAAAAACAATTGATGAAGAA
>JBIKOV010000338.1:0-3098 GCA_044357815.1 Ferruginibacter sp.
AGTACTTGCTATAGCATCTTGATTGGCTTCTAGTTGTTCTTGCAGCTCTTCAATTCTTTTAGAACTGCTTTCTTCCAGATGGTGGAGATTCTCAATTTTATTTTGCAGACTAAAAACAAGATTGGTGCCATTGTTAATATCCTGTTGGGTTTGCTTAATTGCATTTTCTTTCAACTGTTCATTGAAAGCAATCACTTCATTGTGGCGAATTTGTATAGTAGCTTTTAATTCATTCACAATAATTTCCTGGGCACTGATATCCTCCACTAATTTTTCCAAGTTTTTAGCACGGCCAATTTTCTTACCCTCAAACAATCCCACACTTCCACCAGTAATTGAATATTTACCCTTTACATATTTACCTGTTTT
This sequence comes from Ferruginibacter sp., assembly GCA_044357815.1. Taxonomy (GTDB): domain Bacteria; phylum Bacteroidota; class Bacteroidia; order Chitinophagales; family Chitinophagaceae; genus Ferruginibacter. The sequence goes on from JBIKOV010000338.1 coordinate 370, forward strand.
TTCTAATACAATAGCACCATTGCTGTTTTTAATCGCTTCCTCATCGTCAGCAATAAAAACATTGCCCAGCAAGTGTTTAGCAAGATGGCTGTATTTAGCATCCACCTCCACAACACTCAAAGCAGGTATCGTACCCTTTGGTTGGTTGGTATTTTCAAAACCGGTAAATTGATCTTGTAAAAAGAAATTTGCTTTTCCCTTTTTATTATTGTCTAGCAAATGGATTGCCTGCAATCCTTCTTCTAGATTATTTACTACATAATAGTTGAGGTAAGGTTCCAATACATTTTCAACGGCAGCCCTATATTCAGGCTGAACATACATGATATCACTTAATAAAGGAGCTTCATGATTCCAATTGGGATTTTTATGTAAAAACTTTACACTTTCCGGATACCCCTCCATGGAGTCAACCAAACTTTTCAACAAGGCATACTCATTTTTTTTGCTATCCAGCTTGCGACTTTCTTCGGCCAATTCAGAACGAAGGCCTTCGAGCACACTTTGGGTTTGAAATATTTGCTCCTTGGTAAATTCGTGGTGATCCTGTAATTGCTGAAGGTCTACTTTTTTCTGATCCAATTCATCGGATTTCACTTTACGCTCTGCTTCTAGTTGTTGCAACTGAGCTTGTCGCTGAGCTTTTTCATCCTGAATCTGTACGATGGTACGTTGTACATTTTGGATGCTGGTATCGGCTATTGCTACTTTTTTTTCTGCATCAAACTGATTTCTTTGAATGGCCTGATTTTCCCTGCGCAAAGCATCGATGCTACTGCGTTTTTCATCAAAAATTTTACGTTTGTCTTCAACTGCATTTTTCAATTCATCCAGCTTACCTTCCAATTCTTCGAGTTTTACCTCATCTTCTTTTATTTGCAGGCTGGTAAATTGAATACTTTCATCGAGTCCTTTCAACTGACCACCTGCCTTTTGCAAGAAATCATTCAGACTGGCTTCCCTTTCTTTTAGGTATTGTAACCGTTGGGCGGTAAGACTTTTATCACTCTCTTTGCTGCGTAAAGCCCCCAGCAAATCATTAAAAGCATGTTGCATATCCTGCAGGGCTTTTTCCTGAGCGATAAAACCCAGTTTTTCCTGCTCCATCGCTGCATCTTCCACTGCGATAGCTGTTTCCAACTCAATTCGCTTATCCACTTCAGCCTGCTGCTGGTGATTTAAATCGCGATAAGTGATGTTAAATCCTTCCAGCGATGCCTTTGCCAATTCAATGCTAACATCCTTATATTCCTTCTTTATTTCAAAATATTTCTCCGCTTTTTTTGCCTGACTCTCCAAGCTCTTCAACTGATTATTAATCTCGAAAAGCAAATCCTCAATACGAGCCAAATCCTGTTCCGTAGCGTCCAATTTAAGTTTTGCCTCTTTTTTACGCGTCTTATAAATGGTAATTCCGGCAGCCTGCTCGAGCATTTTACGACGGCTGTTTTCTTTATCCTTAATAATATCGTCTACCATTCCCAACTCAATAATGGCATAACTATCGGTACTTACACCGGTATCCATAAACAAGTTGTGAATATCCTTGAGCCGGCACGCAACATCATTGAGTCGATACTCGCTTTCGCCATTTTTATAATACTTACGGGTAACCGTTACCATATTGAACTCGGTAGGAAGCAAGTTCTTCGTATTCTCAAATGTAAGGCTCACTTCTGCCAATCCAGATGCAGAACGGCTCTTGCTTCCATTGAATACCAAACTCTCTAAGTTTTCACTTCGAAGATTGCTGATTTTATGTTCACCGATTACCCAGCGAATACTATCAATAATATTACTCTTACCGCAGCCATTGGGCCCAATTACGCCGGTGATACCCTCATCAAAATGAAGCACAGTTTTATCGGCAAAACTTTTAAATCCTTTAATTTCAAGACTCTTTAAACGCACGTTTCTAAAATTTAGTAGGACGGCAAACCTACATAAAAATGCCTGACTTTGATACGCTGTTGAAAAGTTAAGCGTAAATGTCCAGCACTGTTATTTGAATAGATTAACCGCCACAATTGAAAATGTCAATACTGGCCTGTAAATATAGTGGACTGGGCTAAGAAATGAAGTTGAACTGATGTAGGAGTTATTAACGCACAATGACATGTTTTGCACAAATACATTATTATTTATTTATATACAATTTTAAAGTATCCCCTTCTTTGTTGATAATTCATAGAAAACCATTGAATGGAGGATTGTCTATATAAAATTTAATTTCAAATAGCTCGTTATTTAAGTTTAAAATTTCAAGGCAAAAAATTATCCACAAAAAAGCTGCCTCCATTTGGAGGCAGCTGTAAGTATAGCAAACAATTTTCCCAAAAATTATTGTAGGCTGATGGTAATTTTCTTGACTTTATTATTAGGAAGGGTAATCTCTAATTGGTAAATCCCCGGAGCTAATCGATTCGCTAAATGAATAGTTTCTTTTGACATATTCTTTACATGAGAAATCTGATAATTACCCAACACCTGCCCAATACTACTTAAAAGCTTTAGCAAATATATTCCAGAAGGCATTTTATTCATTTGAATTTGAATATTATCTTCAGTAACTGGATTGGGGAATACATATAATTCAGGGGTAGAGCGATTCATTTTCACTTTCACCACTTTACTGTAACCAACTACCTCATTATTGCTGAGGCTACGGATTCTATAGTAATAATAGCCAGGTAATGGCTCCCTATCCAGCCAGGCATAGGAAACTAGTG
>JBIKOV010000339.1:0-3094 GCA_044357815.1 Ferruginibacter sp.
ATCTTTTTTCCTTTGTATTGATTTAAGTTGAATGTACTGCCATCATTCAATACAGCAGGTAAATTATAGAATGGTTCTGAAGGGGTAACCTCTTTTTTTGAGATGGACTTTGAATTAACGCCGGTTAGTTTGGTAAACCACATCATGGCTGGGTAGGCTGCTTTTAATATCTTTTGGCGGGTGGTCATATTATTTGAATTTTTATTTGCTTTGAAAATGTGTACGGAACAACCCAGTAGTAAGAGTAAAAAAAATACACTGGTCCATTTCAGCCAAGGCTGTTTGTTTTTTAAAAGCATGGGTTAACTATTTTATGATCCATTTAAATAATTTTAATTTCCCTTTGAAAGGGGGGTATTTCACAGCAGGATCAAGCCAGGTAGGTGTTTTCATGACTGCTTTTTGGTGGCTGAATGTTTCGAATGAAAACTTTCCATGGTACTTTCCGCTGCCACTCAATCCGCGTCCTCCAAAGGGCAATTGGTGGTTGGTTAAATGAAGGGCTGCATTGTTTACACAACCGCCACCAAATGGAATTTCATCCATCCATGCGGCTTCTTTTTTACTATCGGATGTAAAGACGTAGAATGCCAAGGGGTTTTTATGTTGTGCAATGATGGCTTTAGCTTCGGCTCGGTTTGAAAAACTAAGGATAGGCAATATCGGCCCAAAAATTTCTTCATTCATTATGGGGGATGTGAGCGACACCTGGTCCATTATTGTTGGCTCAATATATAATTGCTCGCGATTGACATTTCCTCCTACTAAAATATTTCCTTGCTTCAAGTATGCAGCAAGCCGGTCAAATTGCTGTTGATTGATAATCCGCCCATAATCATAGCTTAGGGAAGCATCTGATCCAAAAAACTTTTTCATCGAGTGCTTAAATGCAAGGATTAGTTTTTCTTTTACAGATTCATGCACCAGTAAATAATCGGGTGCAACGCACATCTGTCCTGCATTGGAAAATTTGGTCATTGCAATGCGATTAGCCGTTACCGTTATGTCGGCATCCGCCTCTACGACGCAGGGGCTTTTACCGCCCAATTCAAGCGTTACCGGCACAAGATTGGCCGCAGCCATTTGGTAAATTATTTTTCCAACAGCAGTACTGCCAGTATAAAATACATGGTCAAATACGAACTCGTTCATCATTGACGGAATTACTACAGCACCTTCTCCCTCGATAAATTGCACATATTGTTTTTCGAACGTAGCGTCAATTATTTTTTTCATTACAGCCGCCGTTGCGGGTGCAAATTCGGATGGTTTAAGCACTACGCAATTGCCAGCTGCGATGGCTCCTGCTAGTGGGGTAAACAACAATTGCAATGGATAGTTCCATGGGCTTATGATTAGCACTACCCCTAGTGGTTCGGTCATCACATAACTTTTTGAGGGTAGGTTGAGCAGATTGGTGCCAACCCTTTTGGGCTTCATCCATTTGTCAATATGCTTAATGGCATTGCTGATTTCAGATAGTAAAAAGCCAGTCTCTGTTACCCAGCTTTCTTCGGGGCTTTTTTTGAGATCAGTGTACAAGGCTTCCTGAAGTTGGGAGGCATGTTCTATAACAACTTGCTTTAGCCGGGTAAGTTGCGCTTTTCTGAATTCAACCGATTTTGTATCCCCTGTTTCAAAATAGGCACGCATGGATAATAAATGATTCATATCTGCCATAATACTAAATTTGTAGCAAGTTAGTAAAATGATTTTGTATGACAGATGAGCAATATATGCGACTGGCTTTGCAGGAGGCGCAACGCGCTTTTTCCGAGGGGGAAGTGCCGGTAGGTGCCATCATAGTAATGAATGACCGGGTAATTGCGAAGGGGTACAATCAGGTAGAAAAGTTAACAGATAGTACCGCCCATGCAGAAATCATTGCATTAACAGCCGCCTTTAATTTTTTAGGCAGCAAGTATTTGCCGGAAGCGGTGTTATATGTCACGCTACAACCCTGCCTGATGTGCAGCGGAGCCCTTTACTGGAGTAAGATAGGTCGCATTGTGTATGGGGCAGAGGATGAGAAAAATGGCTATAAAAGGGTTGCAGGCGACTGTTCTCCCTTTCACCCAAAGACGGAGCTGCTGGGAGGTGTATTGGCCGAAGAATCTGCACAGTTGATGAAAGATTTTTTTAAAGCACTACGTTGAGGCAATGCCGTTAGCAGTTTGTATTCAATAATTTATACCCCTTCTCGTAAAAATGAATTGGATTTGAATTTGACAACTAGGCATATCCTTACTAAATTTGCATCATTATTTATTCATATTCAACTAAAAAATAACTATTACTATGGCATTTACATTACCGGCACTTCCTTTTGCCCATGACGCATTAGAGCCACATATTGACACACTGACCATGCAAATTCACCATGGTAAGCACCACCAAGCGTATGTAGACAATCTGAATAAGGCAATTGCCGGCACTCCAAACGAAGGTAAAACACTGGAAGAGTTGGTAGCTGTGGCAGGAACCATTAGCCCCGCAGTGCGCAACAATGGGGGCGGCCATTGGAATCATGGTTTCTTTTGGGAAAGCCTAGTTCCCCATGCAGTGGGTACTCCTTCGGGAGAATTAGCGGCAGCTATTACTGCAGCATTTGGAACATTTGATGCATTTAAAGAAAAGTTCGCAGCAGCGGGTTTAACTAGATTCGGCAGTGGCTGGGCATGGTTAATCGTAAAAGACGGAAAACTAGAGATTTCTTCTACCCCCAATCAAGATAACCCATTGATGGATGTTGCTGATGTAAAGGGAGCCCCTATTTTGGGATGCGATGTTTGGGAACATGCGTATTACCTGAAATACCAGAACAGGCGTGCAGATTATTTAGCTGCCTTTTGGAATGTGGTAAACTGGACTAAAATTGCGGAACGCTTTTCGATAGCAGTAAAATAATATAGCCATCCAAGGCACAAAAAAAGCTGCAATTCATATTGCAGTTTTTTTTGTGCCCATTCACCAATACCCTCTTTTAAATTCATTGCCTTCGCCTCCACAGCCGGCGGGCTGCGTAACTGCAACGCCGCTGCTTTTGCTTCTTTTTGAAAATTTGCTGCGCCATTTTCAAAATACCGACTCCGTC
>JBIKOV010000109.1:0-11064 GCA_044357815.1 Ferruginibacter sp.
TTTGAAATTGACCAGTATATCCAGCTTGAAGAATAAGGGCTACATTATTTACTTTCGCTTCTCCATAAAAATTGGGAAGTAAAAATAATTTCCCATCATCCCAGGCCGGACTCAAACCCCCATGAAGTAATATTGATTTAGCGTAATAAATAGCCTCAGGTGATAACTGAAAAATGGAATTATTGAAATGAATATTATCAGTACTATTTTTTGAAGTATATGAATTGATATCAGCTTTAACTGAAAGCTTAACGGACAATAAGTCGCCTAATGATTTTTCAATTGGAATTTCAAGACGTATTGAATTTTCACCTAATTTATTTAGATTATTGAAAAGATTAAACTCAACCTTGGGAGAATAATTAATTCCAAAATCGTTGGATACCTTGTTTCTAAAACCAACCATCGCATGAAAGTTATCGAAATGTTGCAAAACGTCCTGCTTACTGAAACTTAATAATGAATGGTCATATCCATATAAATGATAATCTTGCTGATTCATACTCAAACTCCCAAAGACTTCATCCGTATTGGTAAAATAACTGGCACTAATTTTTGCTTTTAATTGTGCATAATCCTGATTTGCAATTTCACCATTTAAGGCAATGTAATTGGCAGACAAATTGACCAAACTCTTAACACCATCACCTAAGCTAAAACTGGCACTAGCAAAAGGTGAGGAAAGATTACCATACCCAACTTTTAAAAAATTTCTAATCCCCAAGTGAAGAACAGAATCTTTATTTAAAGCCAAGGGTTTTAATGAAACTGGCTGATAACTAAAAAACAAGTTTAATGAAGGAATACTATAAGGAGCGATGTGTTTTGCAGTATCCGCTGTTAAATAGGTCGCCGAAAAATTCACTTTAGGAGTGTTGCTGATTACAGGTTTAAAACTAGAAATAATATCAATAACCTGTTTTTGGGCGGTGTCTTTTTGAGCAAATACAGAGGCACTCATTGCCAAAAAAAACATCGATAACAGTATACTCTTTTTATTCATAATAAACATTCAATTAAAATAATCGATTTTGAATTCCATAGCAGAAAATAAAATTGTAAAAATGTTTATTTAATTTTTGAACTTAATTTTTCTTCTTCAATAGCATGATCAAGTTTCTGCTTGGCTTCATTTTTCAATTCAACTATTACCGAATTTTTTGCAACACTTTGAAAGGTTGCTTTTGCATTAAAAAAATCCTTTTGCTGCATATAGATATCTCCTATTAAAACATATGCGCTAGTTAACCAGAAATCATAGTTGCCCGTTTCTTTTATAGTAACCAAAGCAGCTTTTTCTGCATCAGAATAATTGCCTAATAAAAAAAGACTATGTGCTATTTCATATCTTGATTCAGCTCCCCAAGCAGATTTGTTAATTAAAGAACAAGATTTAAAAGAGGCTATTGCTGACTTGAAATCAGAATTAAATTGTTGCGATTTACCTAAAACTAACCATGCTATTGATTTGTCATCTGTACTTATACCTTTTTGGGTAAGTAATTTAATAGCAGCCTCATTGGCAAGGGTATAATCTTTCAATTGATAATTACAGCGAACTAAACCCCTCAAAGCTTCTAATTGATTATCTTGACTCACTGTATATTGCAACAAAGAGTTGAAATTATTTTTAGCAGTAAGGTAATTTTTTAATTCAAAATAATTAATCCTTGCAGCAATTAAAGTAGCATTTTCAAAATATTGATTATATCCTTTACCAGTCACAAAATCATATGCTTGTAATGATTTTTCCCATTCTTTATTTTTATAATAACAATCACCTAATAAATAATTTACTATTAATGAGTAACTACCATTTGAGAATTGAGTAAGATAATGATTGAAACTGGAAATGGCAGCAGGGAAATCATTAGCAGTATATTTTAATTCGGCCGCTACAAATGTGAGGGAATCAGCTTCGCTAATAGAAATGTTTTTACCATTTTTCCTCATAAAATCAATATAGTCAACAGTTTTATTTTCCTCAACATAAATATTTCGAATTGTTTCCAATGCTTCATCAGCTTCTGCTGAGAGCGGATAGAGCTCTATCAGTTGTTGATAATACTTCAATGCTTGGCTATTATTATTCATGTTATAATAACTTAATCCAAGTTTTAAAAAAGCCGTAGGTTTCAATCCTGCTATTGTAGAAGTATTTAAAATGGCAGTAAGAACAGGAATAGCATCTTTAAATTTTTCATCTGCCATAAAAGTGGAAGCAATTTCCAAATTAGCATTAGGGACTAAATTACTATTAGGATATTTTCTGAGTAATTCTTTAAGAACTGAAATTTTTGCATCTGAACCTTTAATGCCAGCTATTAATCCTTTTTGGAACATGGCATAGTCACTTTGAGGTAACGCATTATTGATAATGGCTTCATAAATAATATTTGCTTTAGCAAAATTTTTCAACATGAAATAACAATCAGCTGAGCGAACATAAGCATCTTGTTGCAATGGACTGGCTGTTGTAGCAGATTTTGCTATTGATTCAAAATAAGGTAATGCCTGTTTGTAATTTTCTTTTTTAATATTACAAAATCCTAGGTTGTACTTAGCAGTGGTTGAGTTAGCCTCTCCCTGAGCAACTGCTCCACTTTGCAAATAATTAGTCAAAAATCGAATAGCCTCATCATAATGTTGTGTTTGACAGGCAATTTCCCCTTTCCAAAAATTAGCATAAGGTGTAACAGTTGAAACCGGCAATTGCAAAATTTTGCTCATTAATAGATCCGCCTTCAAAATTTGCTGATCATTTACATACTCCACTGCCCTGCCATACAATATACGGGGATAAGCCTTTTGCATAATGGCAGTTGGCTTTTTGAATGATTCATACAACACTAATGCATCATTAAAATTGTTAGTGTGTTCCAATAAATTAACTACAATTTCAATGGCCTCTGTATAGCTTGAAGACAAGGGATAATTAGCAATAAAATTTTTCATTTCTTTTAGCGCTATATCCTGATACCCTAATTCATAACTTAATTTAGCGTAATTAAAAAGTGAAATTTGCTGTTGCTGTTTATTATTACCATTATATGCACAAAATTGAAAGGCATTCTTTGCATTTGTTTTTTGATTGGTTCGTAAATAACAATCTCCCAATAAATACATGCTATTTTGTCCTAAAGAATCACTTTCACTGCTTAACTGTTTAAAGCCCTCAATCGCTTTATTTAAGACATTCGTTTTGTAATAACAAAAGCTTTCCTCATATAAAATCTCTTTACTTACTTTAGGGCTATTATTTATAAAATATTCAAGAAAAGGGAGTGCTTTGGCATAAGAACCATTTTCAAAATGTATTTGCCCCATTAACTGCTTCAACTCCTTATCGTAGTACAATTCCACTTTGTTGACAATGCTTTCACAGTATTTAAGTGCTGCTTCTTTTTTATGCTGAAAATAATAAATTTCAGCTATATAGTAAGGAACTACCCTTTTATAATCCGCCTGTTTTTCAACAATTCTAAACGATTTTAATGCCTCCTCATAGCGACGCTCATAATAACTGATGAATCCATGATAATAGTTGGCTTGAATATAATAATTGCTACTAGACATTTGTTGAATTTCTTTGAATAATGGCTTGGAATCATTCAACCTTTTAAGGTTAAAATAACTATAGGCCCTTTCGAATTTTGCATTCGCAATTTGTTCATTATTCAAATTATCTAATCCTGCAGCTTCATAATTTTCGACCGCTTTTCGAAAATCATCCTTCATAAAATAATATTGCCCCAAATGATAGCTCATTTGCTCTTTTCGCACTTGGTTGACTGACCAATCAAGATACTGATCAGCTTGCTCTTCTGCTATTGGAACTCCTAATTTTAGACCCGTTACGATATAAAAATAATTTACATCATCTACTAAATAAGTGGTTTGAGCAGTTTGATTACCTGTATATTGTAATTTTAGTTCTTGTAACAAAGTATAAGCAAGTGCATATTGTTGGTTACCGAACAGTTCACTTGCTTCTTTAAACTTTTTTTCAGTATCGGAATAGGAATGGTTTAATTGTGCAATAGCAGGTATTGAAAAGAGAGCTGCAAAAATTAGCAAGGTGAATAGTTGCTTCATTGTATTGGTTATATCAATCACTTTAATGATGTTGTAAAATTAACTATATTGCCCTTTTATTTAACATCATTTTCACTCGTTTGTTAATAAGTGGATAACTGATTCAAACTAAACGATTCTACTTTTGAAATGTTGTTAATAATTAGACAAACAATTGCTATTTAACTTTATTTTTGATTCATTTAATTTAAATTAGAACCAATGAAAAAACTCTTATCAATTAAGTATAGTGCTGGTACATTTTCAGCCGCCATGCTATTATTAAGACTTGCTATAGGCTTTTTAATGATGTCGCACGGGTATGACAAGTTGCTTCGTTTTAGTTCACTCCATAACACCTTTATCAATTTTATGGGTATAGGTAGTACATTTTCCCTCACCTTGGTAATTTTTGCCGAGTTCTTTTGCTCACTTTTTTTGGTACTTGGCCTGTTTACAAGACTTTCTGCAATTCCTTTGATCATCACTATGTGTGTTGCTTTATTTCAAGTACATCATGGCGAAATCTTTGGAAAAGGTGAAATAGACGCTTTATATTTAACCAGCTTCGTTGTGTTATTGTTTTTAGGACCCGGAAGAGTTAGTGTAGATAGTATGATCGGAAAATAGTTCCTTTATTATTACTATACTATTTTTTTTAACCACAACTAACAAATCGATTTATATAAAATTATATTAATTTGTATACTACTGAAACGAAAATTAGAATTCACTACGCGCTTACAGATCAAATGGGGGTAGTATACCATGGCCATTATGCACAATTTTATGAAATAGGAAGAGGTGAATCAATCAGAGAGATAGGTTTTACCTATAAGGATATTGAAGCGATGGGGATTATTATGCCAGTTGTTGATATTCATAGCCGTTTCTTGATGCCAGCCAAATATGATGACCTCATTACCGTAAAAACCACCTTGAAAGAATTACCGATGCATCATAAAATCATATTTCATTCAGAAATATTCAACGAGCAAGGGGATCTAATAAATACAGGAGCTGTTACCCTTTATTTCATGGAAGCAAAAGATATGAAACGATGCCAAATACCTATGGCACTTAGGCTGAAGTTGGAAAAATACTTTCAGCCAAAATAAGAAATTGAATGATGCTGTTAAATCTGTTATTGTAACCCACTTCATTAGGTAGATTCATAACAATAATTAGTAAACTTAGATTTTTTAGCTTAAATTCTATTATAATCTGCTTTCCAATTTTGAATAGCCTGTTTAATGCTGTTTTGAGTTAAATTTTCATTGATAGCTCTATCCACTAGTGCAACAAATTCCTCATCGGGTGCAAAACGAAGCGCAATGATCTGAGCTAAAGTTAATCTGCTGTCAAATAATTTACCGGTAAGCGAATAATAGCGCAAATTTTCTTCTGCACGAATTGCTCTATCCTGAGCACCTAAAGCGAATGTCCTAATAAACCAAAAAAAGAAAAAAGCAATAATAAATATCAATAAAAATAAACCAGCTTCCAACTGACTACTCCCCTTACCTAAAGCCTGAATGAAATTAAAAATAGCACCTGAAACTCCAATAAGTAGCAGTAAAGCAGTTACCCCATGAAATAAAGGAACTAATTTTGTATGATTTTTAAAATTTTGCTGTTTCATCATTTTGATTTAATTATATGTATTTTATAAATCCAAATTAAGTAGAATAGTTGAAACTGAAAGATTAAAAAAAATAAATTATTCAATACACCTGAATTTATCACGTCCCTACTCCAATTGTTTATTGTCTTTAAAACTATTGAAGGTTAGCCTATGGAAGTTTTATATTATTTTTGCAATTCAATTCACTTCTTTTTTGCATGATACAAACCAGCATTATAACAATTGGAGACGAATTACTGATCGGTCAGGTAATTGATACCAACAGTGCCTGGATGGCACAGCAATTAAACAAATCTGGTATACGGGTGGCGCGACGCGTGGCTGTTGGGGATGTGTGGGATGAAATTTGGGAAACGCTTGATCAGGAAAGCAATAATGCAGATATTATCCTTATTACAGGTGGCCTTGGTCCTACAGCCGATGACATCACTAAGCCCCTTCTGTGCAAATATTTTGCTGGTAAAATGGTGGTAGATGAAGGAGCTCTTCAAAATGTAATTAATATTTTTAAAAATATACTCAACCGACCAATAATAGAAAGGAATTTAAAACAAGCTGAAGTACCTGATACTTGTAAGGTTATTTTAAATAAAAGGGGCACTGCTCCGGGGATGTGGTTCGAAAAAGATGGAAAAATATTTGTAAGTATGCCAGGAGTGCCGAATGAAATGAAGGGTATGATGCTGGACGATGTAATACCACTATTAAATAAACAGTTCCAATTTCCTCATATAGCCCACCGTACCTTATTGACGGCTGGTGTTGGAGAAAGTTCGCTTGCTGATATGATTGCTGATTTTGAGAAAACACTTCCAATCCACATAAAACTGGCTTATTTACCAAATTACGGAATGGTTCGATTGCGTCTATCCACTGCTGGATCAGAAATGCAAGCGATTGAGGATGAGATTCAACATTACTTTAATTCACTTCAAAATCTAGTCAAGGAATACTTAGTTACCAATGTAGATGAGTCGATGCAGCAAGTAGTGGCTAATTTACTAATTGCCAAAAACAGAACGCTTTCCACTGCAGAAAGCTGTACAGGTGGATATATCGCGCATTTATTAACGCAACATGCAGGAGCCTCTGCTTTCTACAATGGTAGTGTGGTAAGCTATTCTTATATGGCAAAAGAATCGCTTTTACAAGTTGATAAAAAAATGCTTGAATCATCTGGTGCAGTGAGCGAAGATGTAGTCATTCAGATGGCAAAAGGTGCATTACAATCACTGAAAACAGATTATACCATCGCTGTGTCAGGAATAATGGGGCCAGATGGTGGAATGGAGGATAAACCAGTTGGTACAGTGTGGGTTGCAGTGGGTACTTCAGATAAAATACGAACAGAAAAATTTCATTTTCGTTTTGACAGAACTAGAAATATTGAACTAACGGCAACTTATGCACTCAATATGTTACGTAAATTTATTCTTTCAAATTCTTAATATATTTATGGGGTTCGTATTTACTAATAGTTTTTTAATCCAAAATATAACATACATTTTATATATAAGTAAGTTATCAATGGTATTAAATGGAAATAATTATCTTTAATTATAAATAGGTGCAATTTGAGCTACACCTTTGGTTAAAGTTGCTGGTTGTTAAATTCAAAATACAAATTATTATATGGCTTTAGTTGATCTTGTAATGCCAAAATTGGGGGAAAGCATCATGGAAGCTACTATTTTAAAGTGGCATAAAAAACCAGGTGATGCTGTGCAAGAAGATGAAACTGTACTAGACATAGCAACTGATAAAGTAGATAGCGAAATACCTTCTTCAGTGCAAGGAGTGATTGAACAAATATTATTCCAAGAGAATGAGGTGGTTCCAATTGGGGCCGTAATTGCTAGAATTCGGGTAGGTGAAGCTGCTAATATTACTCAATATAATATGTTAGCTCCTTCGGATAAACCATTGTATGAGGAAGCCCCTATTGAAAAGGAAATCCCCTTTCAACCTACACCAAACAATGAAATGGAAAAACAAAATACCAGTTTTTCTTCAATTCGCTTTTATTCCCCTCTTGTAATCAATATTGCCCAGCAAGAAGGGATAGGAATGGCTGAGTTGGAAAAAATTGAAGGGACTGGTCAAGATGGAAGAGTGAGTAAGAAAGATATTTTGGCTTATGTATCAAACAAAACTAACAATAGCAAAACGGTCAACACAAATTACCAACCAGTTGCAATAACTAATACCGAAACCAATACTTCCTACCAAGAAGACAATAATTATCAAGTTGTCAGTTCCAATGATCCTAACGCCAATGTTGAAATCATTGAAATGGATCGTATGCGTAAGTTAATTGCCAATCATATGGTGAATAGCACCCATACTAGTGCACATGTAACCAGCTTTGCAGAATGCGACGTTACAAACTTGGTTTTATGGAGAGAAAAAAATAAAAAAGATTTTGAGAATAAAATAGGTGAAAAAATCACCTATACCCCCTTATTCATTGAAGCAATTGTAAAATCAATCAAAAAATATCCTTTATTAAGTAGTTCAATAGAAGGAGATAAAATTATTATTAAGAAAAATCTGAATATAGGAATGGCTACTTCCTTACCGGATGGCAATTTAATAGTACCAGTCATTAAAAATGCGGATCAATTAAATTTAGTTGGTTTAACCCAACAGGTGAATGGATTGGCAAATGCAGCAAGATCCGGAAAATTAAGACCAGATGATACCACAGGTGGTACTTTTACCCTAACCAACATAGGCACTTTTGGAAGTATTATGGGAACCCCTATCATTAACCAACCACAGGTAGCAATTATGGCAGTGGGTGTTATCAAAAAGAGGCCCATGGTAATTGAAACCCAGCTAGGTGACAGTATTGCCATCCGGCATATGATGTATATTTCCCTTAGCTATGACCATCGCATTATTGACGGTTCATTAGGAAGTATCTTTTTAAATGCCGTGTCAAAAGAATTGGAAGATTTTGATATTAACCGAAGCTTTTAATGTAATTATTGTTATTTTTTCAAATAAGCACTCTTTGAACTAATGGATTGATTAAAAAAATTACAGAGAGCTAATTATAGCGCTTCGTACTGAAAACTTTATTTTACTATTTTCCCATTCGTATCCATTCTCACAACAGCTGTATCAGCTAAAGCCTTAACAGCTGCCATAGAATCAGCGGTTGCAAAAGCTTTGGCAGAATCAGATTCAACCGTTTCATTGATTTCGGAATCATTACACGATAGCAATAAGACCGAAATCACCAGTATTATATAAAAAAATTTCATGTATTTTATTTGACTTATAATTTCCATCGTTCCGGAATTGAATGGATATTTCCTGCCTATTTTTTTCTGAAAAATACCCTAACAGGAACGCCGGTTAGTTTGAATTTTAATCTCAACTGATTTTCAAGATAATTTTTATAAGGTGTTTTTACATCATCTGGATAATTACAAAAAAATGCAAATGAGGGAACTACAACTGGTAATTGGGTTACATATTTAATTTTCACTTGATTTCCTCTTACCACTGGTGGATGATAAGCTTCCACCGCTTTCAACATAATGTCGTTTAACTTAGAAGTGGCAATTTTTTGTCTGCGGTTATCATACACTTCCAAAGCGATTTCCATCGCTTTAAAAATCCTAGTTTTTTCTAGCGCTGAAATAAATATGATTGGCAAATCAGTAAAGGGAGCAAATCGTTTTTTTAACTCTACTTCATAATCCCTGGCGGTATTGGTTTCTTTCGGCATTACATCCCACTTGTTTACTAACACCACAATTCCCTTACCCTTTTTTACTGCCATCGCAAAAATTGATAAGTCTTGGGCAGCTATCCCTTTTTCAGCATCCAGCAACAACATACATACATCTGCTTCATCAACTGCTTTAATGGCCCTTATTACCGAGTAAAACTCAAGATCCTCATTCACCTTTGCTTTTCGCCTAATTCCTGCAGTATCAATCAATATAAACTCCTTATTAAAAAGATTGTAGTGGGTATGAATGGTATCCCTTGTGGTACCAGCTATATCACTTACAATGGTACGCTCCTGCCCTGTCAATGCATTGAGTAAAGAAGATTTTCCAACATTGGGTTGACCAATGATAGCAAATTTTGGCAATTGTTCTTCATCTGACGGCTCTGATTTCTCAATAATTAAGTCGGTAATATCATCTAATAGATCCCCCGTACCTGTACCACTGATTGAAGAAAGAAAATGTATTTTTTCGAAACCAAGACTATAAAATTCAGATGCTTCCAGTAATCGATCGTGATTATCAACTTTATTTACGACTAAAAAAACAGGTTTAGACGTTTTTCGTAACAGCTGAGTCATGGATTCATCTAGATCAGTGATACCTGTTGCTACATCCACCATAAATACGATTGCATCCGCTTCTTCCAGTGCAATTAACACCTGTTTGCGAATTTCCTTTTCGAATATATCTTCACTTTTTGGAACAAATCCACCTGTGTCAACCACATTAAAAAATTTACCATTCCATTCAGCTACCCCATACTGACGGTCACGGGTAACTCCACTAACATCATCTACGATGGCTTTTCTTTGCTCTAACATCCTGTTAAAGAAAGTGCTTTTGCCTACATTGGGCCTTCCTACTATTGCTACTGTAAAACTCATTTTAAATTGATAATTGATAATTAAATAATTGATAATTGAATGCATTATCAATTTTACTATTTTTCATTATTGCTATTTGGTAATTAATACCCGTATTCTTTTAACTGCATTTCATTATCACGCCATTTGGGCCTCACTTTCACAAATAATTCTAAAAAAACTTTGCTTCCTAAAAATTCCTCAATGTCTTTTCTAGCTAGGGTGCCCAATTGTTTGATCATTTTTCCGCCTTCTCCTAAAATAATTCCTTTTTGTGTATCCCGTTGTACTATGATTTCAGCACCAATTTTTATCAATGTTGTTTTTTCTTTAAACTCCTGCACCAAAACGGTAGCATGGTAAGGAACCTCTTCACCGTAGAGTAAGAATATTTTTTCCCTAATCAACTCACTTACAAAAAATTTGGTGGGTAAATCACTAATATCATCTCCTTCGTAAAATGCTGGTCCTTCAGGAAGTAAATCCAAAATCACCTGTAATAATTGATCAATTCCCTTTTTCTTAAGTGCAGAAATTACCACTACATCCTTGCAATAGCTTTGGGCTTTAAAAAAGGCAGTTGCTTTTTTTATATCCTCATCACTTACGGCATCGATTTTATTAATGACCACCAATGCCGGTGCCTTTAGATTAAGGAAGGTGAAAATAGCATGACTCTCTTCTGGATTTTCTCTAGCATCAGTGATTAAAAGCGCCACATCGGCATCCTCTA
>JBIKOV010000342.1:0-3040 GCA_044357815.1 Ferruginibacter sp.
TAACCAAACCTATATGTTTTGGGCCATATTTTAAGTAATATGGCTCAATTTTTATACTTTTATCGGACAGTAGTGATTTCATTTATATAAATCTTACAGGATAGACATTAAGGTAAATGGATTATAGTTAGTATTCGATGGTTTTGATTTTAATTAACAACTGGGATAGATAGAGAATAATCTTTCATTTATTGGAACTTTGGTTTGCTGGCAACCGAATTGGGCATTTTTAGTATGCTTGAATTAAAACTTCTGTAGGAATGTTTAATCTGCTATGTATTTGCCGAATCATTTCAAGGGATAATTTTCTTTTACGATTAAGGATTTCACTTGCTCTGCTTTTTAATCCAACCACATTTGCTAAATCGGTTTGATTGTAACCAAGTTGTTCCATTCTAAATTTAATTGCTTCAACTGGGTCAGGGAAGCCAATAGGAAATTTCTCCTTTTCATACATGTCAATTAACATTCCCAATATTTCTAACTCGTCACCCTTTTCAGTTCCTTTTTTTGCATCAAAAATTAGCTCAAGTCTTTCAAGTGCTTGTTCGTAATCTTTTTTTGTCTTAATTGGTTTAATTTTCATGTTAAATTGTTTTGGCATTTATTTTATCATACTCGGTATGTGTTCCAATAAATCGAATCCAAATCATTTGATAGTCGTAATTGATTTTTACAATAAGCCTGTAGTGATTCCCTTTAATATTAAAAACCACTCTATTATTCGCTAAAAAACTTGCACTCGGATAGTCAATTTTAATTTTAGCTGGCCCTGTCCATTCTGCATTTGAAGTTTCCTGATACCAAGATTTTAGTTGTTGTTCACTGTCTGGATGAACCTCCCAAAAATCTCTTAGAACTTTCTTTGCAATTATTCTCAACTTTCTGGTACTTTTTTGTAAAATTAAGAAAAGTTCCCGAAATGGGATAATTTATTTTTTAGCCGACTATACTTCAAAGCTTTATTATGTAGCCGCTCGCCCGGTGTAACCCTTCTTTGTTACAATTATAAATGATATAAACGTTAGCAAAAGGGAATTGATAGGTCATGCCCCCCGCGGTAAAATTTATCCCACTCCTCCAATCCACTGCGGTCTGCCCCGGTAAGTTTGTAGAATAAATACAAAACGAAATGATTTACAGTTAGCCTATTGCCGATGTCTTGCACCAGGAAATAATTTTGGGCGACGACTTCAACTCCAGCTTCGAGGGCTGGGAAATTGTTGACAACGAGGACGAAAAGAGATTTGTTAAGGTTAGTCATTATTGGATGGAAAGCAAAACTGCCAGAATCCTATGATCTTGTTGTCAAGAATTACCTTTTCATTGCTCATTGTATTTTCCATCTTCTGATTCTATGCCCATATACAGCATAAAATACAAGGTAAACATAGCAAGGTATCAGCACTGCATAGGCAATTCGTACATCAAAGCGGTCGGCAACTAATCCATACAACAAGGGCATGATGGCATTGCCACTCAATCCCATGATCATAATGGATGCTCCCAGCTTGGTGAATTTACCTAATCCATCCAATGCAAGTGGCCAGATCCCAGCCCATACCAAAGAATTCGCCAATCCCAACATCACCACAAACCAGATTGAAATATCGCTGCTATGTCCTAAAATGTTGACATGTCCATACGAAAAAATGATTAAAAAGCTCAATGAAAGTCCGAGTACCGTACAGAACCTTAATGCATTTACCTGGCTTACCAATTTTGGAATGAGGATGATACCAGATACATAGCCAATGATCGTTGCAGCAAGTGTATAAGATGGGAATGCCTTTGCTTCGAGTAATGGCATGTTCATGGAGTTTGCATAACCAATGATCGTATCAATCGAGATAACCTGTGTGCCTACATGCAAAAAGATTGCAAAAGCACCGAGGATCAAATGGGGAAAGTCGAAGATGCTTTTTTTAGCTGCATTCGCTGCTGCTAATTTGGTTGATTCCTGCTCGGTGTCAATTTCAGGAAGTGGTGAAGCCCTTACTAGCAATCCTAGCAAAAACAATACTGTTCCAACCACTGCGTAAGGTGGTATCACCCTTCGAACCAATTCATCGAGCGCTTGCGATTTTTGCATGTCATCCATTGAGGGTAATTGTGCAAATAGATCTGTATCTGTTGCCTTCAGTACAACGGCAGCAAATACTAGTGGGGCAAGAATTCCAGCTCCCTTGTTGCAAATGCCCATGATGCTGATGCGTTGGGCCGCACTTTCTTTCGGACCAAGAACGGTGATATATGGATTGGCAGCAGTTTGTAAGATGGCAAGTCCTGCCCCAATGGTAAATAATCCAATCAGAAAAATTTCATAAGTGCGGCTCATGGCTGCTGGAATAAATATAAATGCACCCAGCGACATGGTCCAGAAACCTATCATCATACCTTTTTTGAAACCTGATTTTTTCAGTAGGAAGGAGGCAGGAACGGACATAACAAAATAGGAAATATAAAAAGCGAATGTCACCAAGTATGCCTTGAAATGTGAAAGTTCACAAGCAATCTTGAAATAGGGGATCAGTATGGAGTTTACCCAGGATACAAATCCAAAAATAAAAAAAAGCACACCAATAATCATAATTGACATCCTGGTTTGCCGCTTTGTAAGCGAGCTTATTTCAATTTGTTGCGACATGTTATTTATTTTTAAGCATGGCAGATGCTTCATCAAGATGCATGCTGCAGTGAGGATGTAATTGCAAAATACTAGCAGGTACGAGATTGCTTACTTCATTTTCAAGACAGTTTTTTACTGCCATTGCTTTTCGATTATCAGGAACGGAACAGATGATATGTTTTGATTTCATGATTTGTTGAATGGACATGCTGATGGCTTGTTTTGGAACTGCTTCCAATGTTTCAAACCAACCTTCGCCCCATTGCTGCTTTCTGCATGCCTCATCTAGGTCAACTATGATGTAAGGTTCTTCGGTATCAAAATCAGCAGGCGGATCATTGAATGCTAAATGTCCATTCTCCCCAATACCCACCAGTGCGATATCTATGGGATGTTTTTTGATCTGCTCTC
>JBIKOV010000343.1:0-3037 GCA_044357815.1 Ferruginibacter sp.
ATAGAATTAAAAGGAGACTCCTTACGAACCAAAAAAATTAACTAGATTTGAAAAAGCTTCAACACCTCCCTTCGGGTGGTAAACTTTGCGCTGAAATGCTGGTAAACTTTGAGTGAAATATCCAATACCGATGTTACAACCATTCCTAGTCCTGCAGAAGGACTATTAGTATATAATTTAGGATCTGTTGGATTACAAGCAGGTTATTATTATTGGAATAGTGCTAATTGGGCAACGATTGCAACTGCTACCTCTGCTGGAAATGGGGTTACAAGTATGGATATGGTTAAATTGTACGGTGAAGTACATTCAAAAGCAAGTGGTAAAATAGGGAACTCAACAACCGGATTTGTATTTACTGTTCCTGTATCTGGAAGATATTTATTAGATTTTACCTCAGGTGCAACAGTACTTAACGGTGGAACTAACACTATATTTTTTACTGTTAGACAAGGGACAACAGTTTTGGCTTCAGATATGCAAAGTAGCTATAATAACAATGTTCATGTTGAATATAATGGTAAGGTAGAAGTTAATTTACAAGCAGGCGTAAGCTATAACGTATATAATTATGCAACAAGTGGAAGTTTTGAGACAAATGATTATGATAGAGTTTATTATAAATTAGTGGCTGGTAATTTACCAGTTACTGGGCAAAGTGTTGAGTATATTCAAGCATCATTATCTGCCAATCAAGCATTAACTGCTGTTGGAAATATAATTTTTAATACCTCATCTGGTACAGGAATTACAATAACAAGTGGGGGTTTTAATTTGATCGCCAATAAAACATATAAATTAGAAGCTGCAATTGGAGGAACTTCTGGCGGGTATGCTTATTATGGATGGGTTGATAATTCTAATAATTTATTATCAGGAGGAAGTATTGGTGCAGTCATGAAAGCGGGTACTGCTTACTCTGATGCACCACAAGATAAAGCAGTCGTTTATTTTACCCCAACAGTTGATACAAGAGTTTTTTTAAGAGTATATAATTTATCAGGGACACTAACAGCATATGCTCCATCCTTATCTACAAATTACTCAAGTACATGGGCAAGTATTCAGCAAGTAGGATCTTCCGCAATTATAAACCCATGGACACTTTCTGGAACGAATACTTTTAATACAACAGGTAATGTGGGTATTGGTAATAATGCACCAGCAGCTGCTTTGGACGTAACTGGAAATATAAATGTTGATGGTAAGATTAATTTAACCGATCCAAGCGGGAATGTTGTAACTAAAGCTGCTGGCTTTGTAGGTAGAGGAACCGATATTACATTAGGGAATTTAAAAGTAAGGTTTGCTGCATCTGGTAACATGAGTTTACAAGTTAGTTCAGGTTCAGGGACAATTACCACTCTAGGGAGTGATCAATATATAGTGGAAGGTTCAGATTCTAGAACAATTGCAAGGTCCATAACAGCAAGTCCATTATATCTTTGGCCCTCAGGGATAAATTTTCTTGGTGCAGGAAATAGTGAGACTTGTATATTAATTGATACGAACACAAAAATGAGCTGGAGAATTATTGGAATAGTTGGTCCGGGTTATGCAAATAATTTTATTTCAATAGAAAGGATTTTATAAACTCCAACCGAGCCACAAAAAACAATACAAAAGCGTGCCACAAGGGCATAAAAGGAACTCCGATTTCTTAAGATTTCGGAGTTTTTAGTGCTTATTACAAGCAAGGTTTTGAACTGACTGAGACTTGAATTTTGAAATAAACTCTGCGTGAGGAAAACACCCCCTGGATTCGGGTAAAATCGGTTGATTTCGATTTTCTCAAAACACAACACCTTACAAATCAACGCCTTCATTTTCTCAAAAAATCTTCCTATCTGCCTGTGGCGGACTGGGTTCAAATCCCGGTCTCGCTACATGACGGGGATAAGTCAGGATTAACCTGATTTACCCCCTTTTTATTTTCCTTATAACTATTTAATATTCATAGATTCAAAGGCAAATTCAACGAAAATATAAAGGTTCTTTAATTTAATTGTAAATTTGCTTTTATAATGAACAAGTTACAATACAATACAAAACAAGACCTAATAAGTGCTATCTCTGAAAACAGAGATACGATTAAATCATTTGGGGTAAATGGGTTGGGTATTTTTGGATCCTTTTCAAAAGGAACTGCTATTGAAACAAGTGATGTTGATTTATTAGTTGATTTTATTCCAGAAAAAAAGAGCTTTGATAACTTTATGGATTTGTCATTCTTTTTGGAAGGCTTGTTTGGCAGAAAGGTTGAACTAGTTACTCGACAATCTTTAAGTAAACATATTGGCCCACATATTTTAAATGAGGTAATTAATGTCAGCCTCTAACCTTGAGTTGGTTCGTCATATTTTGACTGAAACAACTTTCATTATCCAATATACTGATAAAAAAACTAAAGAGCAAGTTATTGAAGATGAAGTGCTTTGTCGCGCTGTTGTTAGAAGTATTGAAATTATTGGAGAAGCATCAAAAAAAATTGACGAAGAATTTAAAGCCACCCACATTCATATTGAATGGAAGAAAATGGCTGGCGTAAGGGATAAATTAATTCATGATTATTTTGGGATAGATTATGATATAGTTTGGGACATCATTCAAAATAAAATCCCTGATTTGGATCATTTTTTAAACCAGCTATTGTAACTGGTTTATAGTAATTAAATTTCCTTATAAAAAATCCCTTTCTTTGCTTCGTCATTTTGATAGAATTACTCTTCAGCCATTGTGCTTGTTCCCTTGCATAACTTTAGATTAACGCTAGGCTGTTTGGATAAGATGCTGGCGCTTAACTTAGCGCTTTCCTCAAATGATATATTGAAATTCATCTTATAAAATTATAGTTTTCTGCGTGAGAAAAACACCCCCTCAAATGGGTTGAAATCGGTTGATTTCGATTTTCTCAAAACACAAGACCTTACAAATCAACGCCTTCATTTTCTCAAAAAATCTTCCTATCCGCCTTCGGCGGACTGACAGCCTGGGTAATATCTACTTTTCTAAACAACTTATTATCGCCTTGCCACCT
>JBIKOV010000344.1:0-3027 GCA_044357815.1 Ferruginibacter sp.
CTGATAGAACTCTTTTTAGATGTCCGTTTTCAGTTCATTGTACCCACTAAGTCATTAGGTTTTTTTTTAATTTTTAAAAGTTTTTACAATGAACATTTACGTAGGAAATCTAAGTTGGACTATGACCGACGAAGACTTAAGCAATCTTTTCACTCAATTTGGTACTGTTTCAAGTGCTAAAATTTTGAAAGACAAAATGAATGGCCGCAGCAAAGGATTTGGCTTTGTTGAAATGGAAGACGAAGAAGCTTCTAAAGCAGCAATCGCAGGTTTAAATGAAACTGAAGTTCAAGGCCGTAAGTTAATCGTGAACGAATCTCAACCACGCCAAGAAGGTGAAGGTGGATTCAAAAAACGTAGCTTTGGCACTGGCGGTGGCGGCGGTGGCTACAAAAAAAGTGGCGGTAGCGGTGGTTACGGCGGCGGCGGCGGAAGAAGCGGCAGCGGCGGTAGCGGTGGTTACGGCGGAAGCGGTGGCAACAGAAGCGGCGGAAGCGGCGGTTATAACAGAGATTATTAATCAAGCATCTTCTTAATAAAAATCCCTCATTGTATAATGAGGGATTTTTTATTTTAATGGATCACTTTGCTACAATAAGCATCGATACTATTCGAAATAATTCAGCACGCCGAATCCTTCTTTTAACAATAGCTGGTCCTTTTGAAAAAGACGAAGATCAGATATGGCCATTTCTTCAATCAACATATCTAGCGTATATTTTGGCTGCCAGCCCAATTTGGTTTTGGATTTGGTAGGATCACCAATCAATAACTCCACTTCGGTAGGACGGTAATAACGTGGATCGATTCGCATTATGACGGTTCCGGAGCTAAGATGTTCCCCATACTGGATACCCAGCTCCTGAAGACGAGCTCGATCTACCGAAGCAATGGTTGCAGTTTCATCCTGAGAAGAGCCCGTAAAGTCCAATTCAACCCCTAAGAAAGCAAAGGTTTTACGGATAAACTCCCTTACACGGGTGGTAACGCCGGTAGCAATCACAAAATCCTCCGATACCTCCTGTTGCAATATCAGGTACATGGCTTCTACATAATCCTTTGCATGCCCCCAATCCCTTTGGGCATCAATATTACCCATAAACAAAGTCTCTTGCAGCCCCAACACAATCTTAGCCGCCGCACGGGTAATCTTTCGGGTTACAAATGTTTCTCCACGCAAAGGAGATTCGTGGTTGAATAAAATCCCATTGGAGGCAAACATGCCATAGGCTTCTCGGTAATTGACCGTAATCCAGTAAGCATACAATTTTGCAACCGCATAGGGAGAACGAGGGTAAAAAGGGGTTGTTTCTGACTGGGGAACTTCTTGCACCAACCCATATAATTCAGAAGTGGATGCCTGATAGATCCTTGTTTTTTTAGTCAATCCCAACAACCTAACCGCCTCCAAAATTCGCAAAGTACCGGTACCATCTGCATTGGCGGTATATTCCGGCATTTCAAAACTTACCTGCACATGACTCATGGCAGCAAGGTTATAAATCTCATCGGGTTGGGTTTCCTGAATAATCCGAATCAAGTTGGTACTATCAGTCATATCTCCATAATGCAAACGCAAACTCACATGGTCAATGTGTGGATCTTCATACAAATGATCAATCCGGTCGGTATTAATCAGCGAGGAGCGACGCTTAATACCATGCACCATATATCCCTTTTCAAGCAATAGTTCTGCAAGATATGCTCCATCTTGTCCGGTGATTCCTGTAATTAATGCTACTTTTTGATGACCCATTTCCGGTTATTTTTATGTTGAATGTTTTATTTTAGAGTTTAGAGGTTTAGGGGGTTTGAAGTTTAGGGGTTTAGGGGTTTAGAGGTTTAGAGGTTTAGGGGTTTAGCCTTTCTAGTCGGATACTTCTGCTGCAATATTAACTGATTTTTTGAAGTCGGCATAGGCCAACCTTATTCCCTCCTGCAAAGACACCGCTGGCTCCCAGCCTAGTGAACGCAATTTAGACACATCCATCAACTTACGGGGAGTACCATCTGGTTTACTACTATCCCATTTCACCTGTCCACTAAATCCCGTCGCCACAGCTACTTCCTTTGCCAAATCACTAATACTCAAATCCACTCCAGTTCCTATATTCACTAATTCCTTTTCATTATATATATTCATCAAAAGCAAACAGGCATCTGCCAAATCATCGGCAAATAAAAACTCTCGTCTAGGCGTTCCCGTTCCCCAAAGTTCTACAAAGGGCTGATTGGTAATGGTTGCTTCATGAAATTTTCGAATCAAAGCTGGTAATACATGTGAACTTTTTAAATCATAATTATCGCCATAGCCAAATAAATTGGTAGGCATAACACTGATAAAATTACAGCCATATTGATCACGATACCCCTCACACAATTTAATACCAGCAATTTTTGCAATTGCATAAGGCTCATTCGATGGCTCCAGCTTTCCAGTCAATAAGTAGGATTCTTTTAAAGGCTGCGGAGCTAGTTTTGGATATATACAGGAGCTGCCCAAAAATAGCAGCTTTGTTACACCCTGCACCCAGGAAGAATGAATAATATTGCTCTCAATCATCAGGTTATCGTATAGAAAGTCGGCCCGATAAGTACTATTGGCAAGAATTCCGCCTACACTAGCTGCAGCTAAAAAAACATAGTCAGGCTTTTCAATGGCAAAAAAATCGGCAACCGCCTGTTGATTTCTAAGATCAAGTTCCTTAGAAGTACGGAAAATAATATTTTGATACCCCCTAGCTTCTAGTGCCCTCAAAATGGCTGCCCCCACCATGCCCCGGTGACCTGCGATATATATTTTACTATGTAGATTCATTGAGGGTTTGTTATTGGTCATTTGCCAAAAAAAATGGGTCTGTTTACGAATATTTTTATTAGAATGCTGACGAGCCAATCTGAAAAACTGGAAGCCATTCCACCCTTAGCCAGCCCGATAATTTTAAATATACAAATAACGTTGATTTTATCCAATTTTCAGACATAGAATATGGCGAAAATGCCAATTTTTTTTGATCTTTATTGAAT
>JBIKOV010000345.1:0-3018 GCA_044357815.1 Ferruginibacter sp.
ATTTACGAAGGAAAGGTTCCTTTAAATCCGCTGAAGGATTTATCTGAATCGTACATTTATTTTAATTGATATTGCAAAGTATCCTAATCTATGAGTGGAATAACTATTAAGGAGATCAATAGCGAATCGTTGCAAAATCCCATTTCGGATAGGGGTAGACGTGGCTTAACCAAAAGAATTATACCCTGCTTGGATATAAAAGATGGCAGAACTGTAAAGGGCATTAATTTTGAATCAATTCGGGATGCAGGAGATCCTGTAGAATTGGCAATTTTGTATTCTGAAAATGGGGCAGATGAGCTGGTTTTTTTAGATATTACGGCTACTATTGAAAAGAGAAAAACTTTAGTAGAACTGGTGAAACGTATTGCTGCCAATATTAATATTCCTTTTACTGTTGGCGGAGGTATCAGTTCTGTGGAAGATGTTGCTATTTTGCTACAAAATGGAGCGGATAAAGTTTCGGTTAATACTGCTGCTTTTAAAAATCCTTCCTTGTTACAACAATTAAGTAGCGAATTTGGAAGTCAATGTGTTGTGTTGGCCATTGATACAAAAAAAGAGGAAGATGGCGAATGGTATGTATATCTAAATGGGGGAAGAACAAAAACTGATATCAAAACCACTCAATGGGCAACAGAAGCCGTGTCGTTGGGTGCTGGGGAGATATTACTTACCTCTATGAATAATGATGGTACTAAAAATGGCTTTGCGTTGGATATAACTTCAGTACTTTCCGGCTCTTTGCCAGTGCCTGTTATTGCTTCGGGCGGTGCAGGTAATATGGAACATTTTAAGGAAGTGTTTGAAACAGGAAAGGCAGATGCAGCTTTGGCAGCAAGTATTTTTCATTACAAGGAAATAGAAATACTAGATTTAAAAAAATATTTATCATTACATAATATCAGGGTACGGTTGTAAAATCTGCTCTTTAATTTAATATTTTTTATACTTAATCATTCACAAAAGAAAATATACTCCGAGATGAAAGTTGAATTTAGTAAATATGCTGATGGTCTTGTTCCTGCAGTTATACAAGATGATATCACCGGAAAAGTGTTGATGCTCGGTTTTATGAATGAAGCAGCTCTAGCAAAGACACAGGAATTGAAGAAAGTCACTTTTTTTAGTAGAAGTAAAAATAGGTTATGGACCAAAGGAGAGGAGAG
The DNA here is from genome assembly GCA_044357815.1 of Ferruginibacter sp. GTDB lineage: Bacteria > Bacteroidota > Bacteroidia > Chitinophagales > Chitinophagaceae > Ferruginibacter. The sequence goes on from JBIKOV010000345.1 coordinate 1,170, forward strand.
TGGTAATTTTCTACTATTAAAATCAATCGAATCCGACTGTGACAATGATAGCTTGTTGGTTAAGGTAGATCCTCTAGGTCCAGTTTGTCATAAGGGAACGGATACTTGCTGGAGTGAAAAAAACTCGAATTCAAATTTTTTGTTTCAGTTGGAGGCAATCATTGCCGACAGAAAAAATAACCCTTCCGATAAATCTTATACCAGCTCACTTTTTGAAAAGGGAATTAATAAAATAGCTCAAAAAGTAGGGGAAGAAGCAGTTGAATTGGTGATTGAGGCAAAGGATAATGATGCCAATCTGTTTAAAAACGAAGCGGCTGATTTGTTATTTCATTATTTGATCTTATTACAGGCCAAGGGCCACACATTGAGTGAGATTCAGGATATTTTAATCAGTAGGCATCAAAAATAATTGACAAAAAAACACCCATCCAATGGGTGTTTTTTTTGAAAGAGGGTGTAGGAAATATTTGTAATCTACCATATATTTACCCTTACACTATCCGCTCGGTAGATTTTATCTTTAGGTTGAATATCAAATGCACTATAAAATTCTTTAACATTTACAAAGGGGCCGTTCACCCTGTATTTTGCGGGAGAATGAACATCCGTCATCAATTGATTTTTCAATGATTGTTCTGTGGGATAGCCCATCCACCCTAATGCATAACCTAAAAAATACCGTTGTATTGGATTTAAACCAGCGATTGATTTATTGGATTTAAATTGCTCCGTTTTTTTAAAGGCATCTAACCCAATAATGATTCCTCCAAGGTCAGCTATATTTTCACCCAGTGTTGCCTTTCCATTGATATGGCTGCCAGCCAACGGTTCAAAGGAGTTGAATTGATTCACCATCACGGATGCACGGGTATTGAATTTTTCTTCATCCGTTTTTGTCCACCAGCTTTGTAGGTTTCCCTTTTCATCATACTGTCGGCCTTCATCATCAAATCCATGTGTTATTTCATGGCCAATTGTACTAGCTCCTGCATATCCATATACGGTGGCATCATCGAGCTCCTCATCTTTGTAACCTGGTACCGTGAAAATACCGGCAGGTAAAACGATCTCATTGTTGCTTGGATTATAATAGGCATTGTATGTTTGAGGGGTCATGTCCCATTCATCTCTATCAACCTTCTTGCCTAGTTTATTCATTTCATAGTGGTGCCACCATTTGCTTGTGTTCACTGCATTTTGGAAGTAGCTTTCCTTTACAATTTCCATGGAGGAAAAATCTTTCCATTTATTGGGGTAGCCAACTTTCATTTTTACAGCAGCTAGTTTTGTCAAGGCTTTTTTCTTAGTAGTATCGCTCATCCAGGTTAGCTTTTTAATTCGTTCGCTGTAGGCAGCTTTTACGGCTTCAACCATGTCTTCATAGCGTTTTTTTGCTTTTTCATTAAAAAACTCCTTAACATATAGTTGACCCAGTACCTCACCCATGGCATTCTCTTCAGCTCTTATAACCCTTTTCCACCTTGGTTTGCGTTGCTTTGCACCCGAAAATAATTTACCGAAATCAAAAGCTAATTTTCCGAATTGATCAGGTAAGACTTCGGAAAATCTTTTAGTCAGTCGATAGCGCAGCATACTTTTCCAGATTGCTACTGGGGTGCTTTTTAATAATTTGTTGACTGTCTGATAATATTCCGGTTGACCAACAATCACCGAATCTGTTTTGCCAATGCCATTCTCTAGCAAATAGCTATCCCAATTGACCGATGGACAGAGATTGGAAAGATTGGTAAATTTCATTTTATTATAATTGGCATAAGGGTCTCTTAGGTCCTCCATTTTGCGGTGAACCTTGGCTAGGCTGGTTTCTAGTGAAAGAATATCTGTT
>JBIKOV010000346.1:0-2993 GCA_044357815.1 Ferruginibacter sp.
CTTCATCTGTTGCTTTGTTAAAAACTAAAGTGTTATATTTTTCAAATTTCTCAATAGTTCCTTTCGTGTGTAATGTATATCTAGACTTATTTTTATCAGTAACATAATACACTCCATTTTTTAATGTAAATTTCACAGGACGATAAACAATTCCTTCTGAATCCCATTGTTTTGATTTTTCATTCCAAACAAGAATCTTATTGCGTGTAGTATGTATTACATTATTTACCTGTGCATAGCTGATTGTTGTTATTACAAGGGACAAAAAAATCGCTAAAAATATTTTCATAAAGTATCTGTTTCTAGTTTTATAAATAATTGTTCCAAATTTATCAGTCATTTTGCCTAGCTATCATTTGCAAAACTGATTAATCATTTCTACTCCTTTTATTTCTCCTAGTTCCACTGCTTTTGAAAAATCTGAGCAACTGCCTTCCTTGTCTTGAAGCAGGTGTTTCACAAAACCCCTGCGTGCATAAGGCTCTGAGCCTTTAGGGTCAATCTTAATTGCAGAAGTAAAGTCTTCTATTGCTCCTAAAAAATCATCTATCGTTGACTTGACAAGCCCTCGGTTGATATAAGACTTTATATCTTTACCATTCAGATCAATCGATTTGCTGTAATCGTCTATTGCTCCCTGGTAGTCATGTAGTGAGACCTTGATCTTCGCTCTACAGAAATACGCTTTTGGGGAGGAAGGTTCAAATCCAATTACCATATCACAATCTTCCAGCGCACCTTTTAAATCATTCAGGTAAGATTTACAATTAGCCCGGTTTTTGTATGCATAGCTATCTTTTGGGTCATATTCAATCGCTTTATCATAATCTTTGATTGCCTCGAAATTTTGGTTAAGATTATCCTTGGCAAATGCCATTTCAAACCAGGCAGCACCAAAATCAGGGTCCAATCTCAATGTTGTAGTAAAATCTACGATAGCTCCTTTATAATTTTTGAGATTTGACCTAACCAAACCCCTTTGATAATGTGATACAGCAATGTTGGGGTTAAGTTGAACAAGTTTGGAATAATCTGCCTCAGCCTCTTTAAATTTATTCAATTTAAACTTCGATTTTCCCCTGCAGAAATAGGCCCTTGAATTGCTCGGCTGCAAACGAATGGCTTCATTAAGATCCTTAATAGCCTCTTTATATTTTTTCAATTCAAATTTTGCAACGCCCCTTAGCACATAGAAATTAACGTTAGCTGGATTCATACGAATAGCAATATCGAAGTCCGCAATAGCAGCTGAATAATTTTCGAGATTTGATTTAATTTGTCCTCTTGATACATAAAAATCAGCTTTCTGGCAAAAGCCGTTCAATACTGAAAAGTAAGTCAATAGCAAAAGCAATTTCTTTTTCAATGATTAATTATTAATTTTTTAATAATATTGATTTGATATCTCCTGCGGAAACCAAAAGGCGTAAAATGGTTTTTCTAGAACAGGATCGGCAGATTGAGATAAGTAATACGCTTCATATGCTGCATAATTTTCATAGGCTGGCGATCGAAGATAACAGGCAGTTTCGCAATTGCATTGTGCTGCTTCAAGCCCTTCAATAAAGGTTTTAAGCATTGAATTCACTGCACGGTCGCTCACCCGAAAGGCCGCACCTTGTAGCTGTACCATTATCACATTGTGATTGGTGGAATGGCTGCTGGTATTGGGTAATAATGCCTGCTGAAAATCTACTAACTGCATTTTTGAAAATGTAAAACTATTATGATAGACAGTACTGCCGTGGTATTCCGAAGTGTAAATGCCACCTTTTTCAGACTTAAGGGTTTTATACAGCAACAATTTATAATGCTCACTTTCTTTTGTTACCAACATTCGGTTTACATTGTGGTGCATGCATCCAAATTGACATAGCTCTACTGCCAACACCTCGTCCTTACTCAAATCTTCCAAATGGTGGATAGTCTGCTCAAATGTGAGCAAGCGATTCTTTATAAACAATGACTCTGCCTTTACCGATAAGAATAAAATAAGAATTGCAAAGAGATAGAATTTACGGGGCATAGAGGTTCAGATATACGAAATAAGGTTAGTGACTAATATCAGCCGCTTGTTAAAATAATTAAAATCTCATTTCAAAATGGGATGTCAAAAACACGATTGTTTTATTATAGAGCGGTTATCACAATCTCTACCCGTCGGTTTGCCAGCTCTTCCTCTCTAGTTTTTTCTGGGTATGGGTAAAGTGGCTTGGTGTGCCCAAAACCTGCAGAACTGATTCTTCTTGATTCAATTCCATTATTTACCAAATATTCCTGCACGGCATTAGCACGGGCAATTGATAAGTTTTTTATTTCAGTTCCAAGATCAATTCCATCTGCTTCTTCTAAAGGACCACAACAAATATGTCCTTCTACGCGAATAACCATTGTAGGATGCGATTTCATCACCTTCAGTAATTCACTCAACGCGGGTAAAGATTCGTTTACAAAATAATGATACCCACCAATGAAATTGATATTTTTCAGCGTTATTTTATCGCCGGAATTGACTTTAGCACCGGATAATATTTGATCTACGGTTAAGGTAGTTCCCAACACAGTGGCTGCAACAATCAACTCTACTCTTCTATTTAAGCTGCGCTGCTCTTTGGTAACATTGTCATTAAGTGGCTTATTTTCTCCGTATCCTTTTTTCACTACTATAGCAGAGTCAGCAATACCTTCAGAAACTAGGAACTGATGTACAGTTTCTACCCTCCTAACCGAAAGGCGGTCATTATAACTAGAGGGTCCAGAGGAATCGCAATGTCCGTAAAGCTCAATTTTAGCGGAGCCCCTTGTCTGATTTTCTTTTACAAAATTGGTTAGTTGCTTTTTTGAGGTAGCGGAAAGCGTAGACTTGTCAAGGCCAAACTGAACAATAGTAGGTGTTTGAGCTTGTACTTGAAGCAATAGAAGGGATAAGAAAAGGGACAAAAGTAGTTTCATATGGGTTATTTTATAAAATGATCTTTCTAAATGCGGATGAT
>JBIKOV010000348.1:0-2974 GCA_044357815.1 Ferruginibacter sp.
GCACAACTCAACAAGGGTAAAGCCGAGCTGGAGCAATTGATGGCATCTCCAGATGGCTATTCCAATAAAGAAAAATTTCACCAAACAGAACTCTCTTATAAAAATATTACGAGCGAATTGGCAACCCTGAATAAGGAGTATGAAATCGTTTTTGAAAAAGTAATGGAGCTGGAAGAGAAAATGGGATAAAATAAATGTAACCTATTAAAACAAAAGCCCGGCAAACTGCTGGGCTTTTGTTTTAATATAAAATTGTGGTTATGACAGAACAGTAATTCTATTATTTTAAAATTGACAGCATACTATTTTGGCAAAGCATGTAATAGCTCCATGCCAGTTGAGTAGCGGATCTTAAATCCAGTCCAGGGCTTATCGTTGGAATGTTCTTGAACCGCTAGAAATTTTCCATAGTCTTGTTGCTTTAGTTGTATTCCTAAAAAAGCGGTTACAAAATGCTGGTTGATATTGTTGATTCTGTTTTCATTCCAAGAAGGCTCTGCAAAGTGGTTGTATTCACTTACATTCACACCAGGCTGTAAGGTTTCTGGAGGTGGAGGATTGGGTGCTACATTGTGCCTTGCATTAACATAAGTAAGTAAGTAACGGTTAGCATTAGTGGCACCTTGATAAATAGCTTTGATGCCATTCTCGTAACCCGATACATCATCTAGACTGCCGGCAATAAAAAAGGTGGGAACATGAAGGCCCTTCAAACCTTCGGCATCCCAAACGCCGCGTTGCATTCCCCATGGTGCAAATGCCACTACCGCTTTTATTCTCTTGTCATAGGAAGCCTTGTATTCTGGTTGGTCGGTCATGCGTACTTTTATGGCATGGCTTCCGCCAGATAATAGGGCAAAGGTAGAATCTAATTTTTTGCTATAACCTGCTCCAGCAGCATTGAGTACTCCATAGCCGCCCATTGAATATCCAATGATGCCGGTATTATCTGCATCTGCCAACCCTGCTAAAAAGTTTTTACTATCTGCCTTGCTCATATCAGCTACTTGGTTGAGTACAAACAAAATATCTTTGGCACGATTCAGTAATGTACTTTGAAAACCTGCTCTATCGCTATAGGTAGATTCAGTATGACCAATTGCTACTACTACATATCCTTTGGAAGCTAGATTTTCTGTTAGATAAGTTAGTAGTAATCTCGAGCCTGGATAGCCATGTGACACAATAACCAATGGGAATTTTCCGGCCGACCGATCCGGTTGAGCATTGCGCAGCGATCGACCCAAAAATGAAAAGGGAATCAGTGGTCTTGTGCTATCTTTAAAAATCCCTAGGGTTTCGTGGTAGGTTACCAGTTGTTTTTTATCTTTAGGAAGGATGGCAGGGTACCATACTTCCAGTTGTAAATGTCGGTCATACAATGGGTCAACACCAGCTATCGATTTGAGCACATCCACTTGTTTTTTATTCACTAGCTCCATAGTTTGCACACCTACTGGATAAGCCCCTCGTGGAGATAGTTCAGGAGCATTTGGCAGTGTATCTCCAATAATGAAGGAAGCGTTTTTTACCTGAGCATTTGCATGGTTGTTATTGCCGCATTGAAGAAGAAATAAAATAATTACAGTCAATGGTAGCTTGGTAGTAAATAGATTCATGTCTGGTGATTTTTTGGTTGCAATAATTTTTGATTGAGTCTCTTAACTGAAATTAGTTAAAAAAAGTGATTCCCATTATTTTCAGGCATATGGTGAAAAAAAATCAATTTATATTGTTGTGTATTCTTTATCAGAAGATATTATCTGACTTTACTGTTCTAAGAACTTACCCATCAATCTACTCAAGGGAGGTACTAGTCTAGCTCAAATTGACTATTTTTTTGGAAAGCAAGCTTCATAACCCTCTTTTTTTTAAAATGCTTCACAAGCAATGGGGCAAATGTCTATATTTGCAAAAATATTTCGACTTGGTAGCTCAGCTGGATAGAGCATCAGCCTTCTAAGCTGAGGGTCATTGGTTCGAATCCAATCCAGGTCACGAAACCTCACAGAAATGTGAGGTTTTTTTTATGTATTTTAACCGAAACCTACAATATATTAAAAGGGTTTCTTTTATGCCATTTATGTATATCCTTTTTTCAGAAAAAGTAAACAAGTATTATATCGGAGCCTGTATCGACCTTGAGCGTCGTTTGCATGAGCATAATATTGGGCATTCAAAGTTTACGTCAACTGGAATTCCCTGGCAACTCAAATATAAGGAGGAGTTTGAAACAGTTCAGGAAGCAAAACGAAGAGAACTTGCCATTAAGAAAATGAAATCCAGAAAGTATATTGAAAATTTGATAGGCTAGCTCAGTTGGCAGAGCATCCCGATTTTTATCGGGAGGGTCCTGGGTTCGAGTCCCAGCCAGTTCACAGGAAGCGATTGAAGGCAATTCTGCAAAGAATTGCCTTTTTTCATATCTGCTACAACCTTTGCTAGTGGCGCTATTTCGCTGAAGAGACTATTGATTTTAAAAGTTCGAACTACCCCTTCTTGCTTGTTATACACCATTCCTTCCGGGTATACCAATTTTTGCAACCGTTGTTTATTTTCAAAACCTGATGAAAGCCATGCTGCGCTTATGTTTTGAGCAATTTCCAAACATTTTTCCACGGCGTTTTCAAAGTTCGAACTGCTAATACTTGATTTATCCAATTCGGTTATTAATAGCCGAATTTCATCTTGGTATCGGGCACTGTATTTATCATACAGCACTTTGGGGATTTCGCCAGTGATGAACTTTTCTTCCACTGATTCCAACTGCACTTTCTTTTCGGCGATTTTTTTCTTGAGTAACTTGCTTTCATCAACAGCATTCGATAACCTTGATTTTATTTTTTCGAGCATCAGCTTTTTAAGGGTTGGTTTATGTTCCTCTTTATATTCAAAATTGGAAAGGTTGGTAACAAAAAGTGCATCCAATTTTTTAGCGCTGATGTTCACCGCGGTAGCTATATTTTTTGTTTTG
>JBIKOV010000349.1:0-2967 GCA_044357815.1 Ferruginibacter sp.
CCTGCAATTAGCTGTACCACACTGGCAGTCAAAGGGTTCCATATTCTCATCCAGAAAACTAGCATAATCCAGCGTGAGCTCTTCGCCCTTATTTATATTTTTTGTAGCAATCACATTTAATCCTTGGTAAGCTGTGTTGGAATTACAACTGTGATTTTGTGGTGCCCAACCTGATGGGTCATGGTCCCAAAGCAAAAAAACTTCTTTGCTAATTGGGTAAGCGTATCTTCTAAAGTTTTCTTTTTCTTTCTCTTCCCAGTTTTGGGCCACATAATTTTTGGTCACTATTCTTTGGGGCATTTCTTCCCCCTTAAAAATCAGCTCATTTATTCCAATGTCTTGTGTGGCATAAATGCCGTAACCCACTATTGCATTTCCCTTGATGCGATATTTTTTTTGCTTAAGCTGGTGCCTCACTATTCCTTCTGCAATAATATGACGAAGGAAATTGGCTTGGCCAAAACCATCGTGTTTCAATATATAGTCAGCACTTCCTTCATATCCATCTTTATAAAACACAGAGCAGGTAAAATTAATTTCTAGAAAAAATAATCTTCCTGCAGTATCCATTCTAAAATCAAGTCTTGCATAGCCCACTCCATTAAAACTTTTGAAAATTTGTTCTGCCGCCGCTCTAAGTTGTTTTTCAATTGCCTCGTCTGCAACAGGAATATTAGCATTGGGGTGCAACGCTGATGTTTTTAATGCATAGGTTTTAAAAGGAGTGGCATCAGGGAAAATATACTCTACTGGTTTAAAACTGGTTACTCCTTTTTCACTGCCCGCATTGGCGGCTACCATCACCGTAAACTCTCGTCCTTGTATATATTCTTCTACCATCAGGGGACCATATTCTTCTATGATGAAATGTGTTTTTGCTTTCAGCTCATCGATATTATGTACTAAACTTTTTTCATCAATCCCTAAGCTGTCTCCGGCTTTTGCAGGCTTAACAAATAAAGGAAAAGAAAGGGATTCAACCTGTTTCTCTATATTACCTTCTTCTTCGATTAGCGCATAGGCAGGCGTAAGGACTCCTTCGGTGTAGGCCACATATTTCATTAATTCTTTGGGAGGGTCATACAGCAAAGTGGTGGGCCCTGTAAAGGGAAGATTAAGCAATTCAAGTGTATAGATAACATCTATTGATGGAACTTCCCATTCAAGATATCCTTCACATAAATTAACAAACACATCATAATTTTTCTTCTTCAATTCCTTCAGCTGTTTGTAAGTAGTCAATTTATTGAGACTTACATGGTCCATTATTGCTTCCGGTATCAGGTGCGATAAATTTCGTTGAGGATCGTATAATTGATAATCTACGCCAGAGGTAGAATAGTCGGGTTGTAGCACACAGACTTTTAGCAGGCGAGTATTCTTTCCCGTTATTGCTTCTAGTATTGTTGATGTAACTGCTGCAACCAAATTATTTTTCTGTTCGTTCATTGAAGCGATTTGATTAATGATGGTGATTGCCATTTTTAAAAATTAGCAGATGGGTTGAATTATTTCATTTTGCCGCTTCATGCTGGAGGATAAGTCATCTCCATTCCTTGCATCTGAAGTGGCAGTGAATAAGGCAGCATGGATGATTTTTTTAACCAAATCTGAAAAAGTTTTGTTGCTCAACCGTAAAATTGCGCCAATAGAGGTATAATCTTCATCTTCACTCAATCCGCATTGTGCATTTACTTCCAGCACATATAATTTGCCCGTTATAGAATCTTGACGGATATCCACTCTAGTATATCCTTTACCCTCGGTAGCAACAAAGGCGTCCCAACTTATTTTTTTTAATTCATCCAGTAGGCTAGGGTCTGGGGCCTCGTATTCATAAAAATTGCCGTTATTGGGCATGGGCTCCTCCTCTTCATAAACTTCCCATAGCCGGTCGAAACTTAATATTCGCTCAACTTCCGGTAGCGAAGGATGAAAAACCCGTTGTACTGGATTATATATGGTGGCAAGTGTAGGTTGATCATAAGAGCCAACGATTAGGGTCGTGTATTCGTTGCCGTTGATAAATGACTCTACTACAATTCCATCTGTAGTAAGATCCCATCCGCGATATCCGGCAAACATGAGATCAATTTGTGTTTGTAAATCGGCGGTATTGTTCACCACATTTTTAATTCCTAATCCCATACTACCACCAGAAACAGCGGGTTTTACAATTAATGGGGTTCCTAGCCTTTCAAAAATGCCGGCTATTTGCTGGTCAGCGCTATGGATTGCCTCCCAGCGAGCCGTAGGTACACCAGCCTGGTCAAACGCAAGCTTCATGGGTATTTTGGACGTGGTAATGTCATAAAAATATTCATCTGCTCCAGTATAAACTAGTCCTTTTTGCTGTAATAGTTTTACAACAGAAATACCTGGAGTACCATTTATTTCATCCCCATCACAAATATTAAATACGATTGGAAATATAGATCCCGATTCTTTTTCTGCAACGATGTTATCAATGATTTGTGCGTAATCAGTAATAGTGATAGGCTGCCAAATCCACTCCATACCTAGTTCTTCAAATGCACTTGTATACTCAGCAATGCTCTGGCTAAAATCGTAATAGTAGTCAATGTTTTCGTCGCTTTTTTGGAGATATGGAGCCAATACCCAAACCTTCATTTTTTTTGAGGAAATTGGGGAATTATTTGGAAATGATTTTTGCATACCAGAAGGGATAAAATAATTAGAAATTATGATATTGGAATTGCCATTTTTTAAAAAGAAAGACTAATAGTTTGAAAATTAAAATAAATGATTGCAGTATCATATAAGAACAATCATTGAAAAAGGCCATATCGAAAGAAAACTAAAACGGAAACGAATTTAAATATAATAAATCACTACCAACCGACTAAACTTAAAAATGTAATTTTTATCGGCTGAAAGTATTGGTTTTGTTGAATTGTTAATTTATTTTAATAGTCGACCCCCATGTTCATTTTGGAAAAAGGGATG
>JBIKOV010000110.1:0-10740 GCA_044357815.1 Ferruginibacter sp.
CACTGCGTATATTTTCCAGCACTATAATCAGGGGGATTTTATCAGTTTGCTTAAACTCCTCCACCGACAGCCTGTTTAACTCATCCATGCTCAGTTTTCTCATAATGAACGTAACCGCTTATTTTAATGCAAAAGTAATTCACATCTTTCATAAACCCTTCTTAAAACCTAATAAAGACCGTATTTTTGTTCATAAAAGTAAACTAACCAATACAGGAAATTAAAATATGAAAAACAACATGAGTTGTGTTTGTAATTATAATTAATTGTTACAATAAATTTTTACTTTTTCAAATATTCAGATTCTAACATTACTACCATGGCCAAATCAACCGGAGAAACCCCTTTAATGCAGCAACACAATGCCATCAAGGCTAAATACCCTGATGCTATTTTGCTATTTCGGGTAGGGGATTTTTATGAAACATTTGGGCAAGATGCAGTCAATGCATCTGGAGTGCTAGGAATTACATTAACAAAAAGAAACAATGGAGATGCCAATTCATCACAGTTAGCTGGATTCCCCTACCACGCGCTGGATACGTATTTGCATAAACTAGTGAAAGCCGGCTACCGTGTGGCCATTTGTGATCAGCTGGAAGATCCAAAACAGGCAAAAGGAATTGTAAAAAGAGGCGTGACCGAATTGGTTACACCCGGCGTAGCTACTAGTGATAAATTATTGGAACATAATAGCAATAATTTTTTGGCAGCCCTTCACTTTAATGAGGATAAAATAGGTGTTGCTTTTTTGGATATAAGCACCGGCGAATTTTTTGTTGCCGAAGGTGATCGGGAATATACAGACAAATTACTCCAGAGCCTACAACCTGCTGAAGTAATTTTCCAACGCAACCACCAAAAAAAATTTAAAGAATATTTTGGTTCAAAATTTTTCACCTATGCCCTAGATGAATGGATCTTTGCAGATGCATATGCTACAGAAAGTCTGCTAAAACATTTTGGAACCCACAGCCTAAAAGGCTTTGGAGTAGACAGTTTGCGGGAGGGCACAATTGCTGCAGGCGCTATACTACATTATTTAAAAGATACAGAGCATCCAAATCTAGGTCATATCACTTCTATTCAAAGAATTGATCGGGAAGAACATTTATGGATGGACCGTTTCACCATACGAAATCTAGAATTATTTGGCGGTGGAGATGGTAGCAACACTTTATTGAAAGTGCTTGATAATACTGTTTCGCCGATGGGAGCCCGATTGTTAAAACGCTGGATGGTACTCCCATTAAATGACATTAATAAAATAAAAGAACGACTTGATACAGTTGAATATTTTCTGAAGGAAGTAGATATTCGAAACAAAATTTCGCACCATGTAAAACAAGCCGGTGACGTGGAAAGGCTGGTAAGTAAAGTGCCATTAAAAAAAGTAAACCCTAGGGAAGTATTGCAAATTGCTAGAGGCTTATTGCAGACTGCTTCCATAAAAGAAATTTGCGCAGCCACCAGCAACGACTATTTAAAAAGACTCGGCGATTCACTCAACCCCTGTAAGCTAATAGTAGAAAAAATAGTTACCCAGATCAATGAAGCACCTCCTGCCCTAGCTTCCAAGGGAGGTATTATTGCCAATGGAGTTAATGAAGAACTCGATGAGCTAAGAAAAATATCCAGCGGAGGAAAAGAATACCTGATAGAACTGCAGCAAAAGGAAGCCTCGCTTACCGGCATTTCTTCATTAAAAATCAGCTTCAATAATGTTTTTGGCTATTATTTGGAAGTTACCAATTTACACAAAAGCAAAGTGCCCGATACTTGGATTCGAAAACAAACGCTTGCCAATGCAGAAAGATATATTACTCCTGAACTAAAAGTATATGAAGAAAAAATTATAGGTGCCGAAGATAAAATCCTTCTGATAGAAATGCAACTGTTTGAACAATTGTTAAATGAGTTGCAGGATTATATTGCCCCCATGCAAGTAAATGGTCATGTAATGGCTGTATTGGATTGTTTGACTTGCTTTACAAACAATGCCTTGCAATACCAATACAAAAAACCTGAAATCAACAAAAGCAATATACTGGATATTAAAGACAGTCGCCACCCTGTAATTGAAAGATATTTACCCCCTGGGGAAAGCTATATTTCCAATTCAATTTATTTAGACCCATCCACCCAACAGATCATTATTTTAACTGGTCCTAACATGAGTGGTAAGAGTGCTATTCTTCGACAAACAGCACTTATTACCTTAATGGCGCATATGGGAAGTTTTGTACCGTCAAGTGATGCTAAAATCCCTTTAACGGATAAAATTTTTACCCGAGTGGGGGCAAGTGATAATTTGAGTGGAGGAGAAAGTACTTTTATGGTGGAAATGAATGAAACGGCCAGCATCATTAATAATATCACTTCCAGAAGTTTAATTTTATTAGATGAAATTGGAAGGGGCACTTCCACCTATGATGGTATATCTATTGCTTGGAGTATTGTAGAATATTTACACCAGTCTGCTAATAGTCCTAAAACATTGTTTGCCACACACTACCATGAATTAAACGAACTGGAAAACAAATTACCGCGCGTAAAAAATTATCACGTTACCAACAAGGAGGTTGGAAATAAAATTATTTTTTTACGCAAACTGGCCCCAGGAGGAAGTGTGCACAGTTTTGGTATTCACGTAGCGCGAATGGCAGGAATGCCTCCTAGTTTGATAGAACGTGCAAATGAAATTTTATTACAATTAGAACAAAGCAGAAATAATCGCGAGGACAATAAGGGTGATAATTTGGATGAAAAAATACAACAACTCATTATGCCAAAAATGCAACTCAGTATTTTTGATGCACACTCTGCCACATTTGAAGAAATCAGAACCCTGCTAAATGCTGTTGATATCAACCGTTTAACACCCGTTGAAGCATTATTGAAACTTCAGGAAGTAAAAGCCAAGGTGAAATAAACAATTGCCTAGCTGGAATTAGGATTACAAAAATAAAAATTGATCTAGAGGCTAAAATTTATATTTCTGAAAACATAACACCTGTATTATTATAGCTAATTAAGGGGTTAATAATTTACCTTTACTTTCATCATATGATTAGTAATAAGAAAATATTAATATACGTATTGTTATTTTTTCTTTCAAGGAATAGCTTTTCACAAACCGTCTGCAATGGCCTTGGACAAAATCCACAAACTGCATTTCCAGTTTGTGGTACTGATACTTTCAAAATGGCATCTGTTCCTATCTGTGGCGATAGACTGGTGCCTGGCCCCTGCACAGCCTCTCAGGTAACAGATAAAAATCCATACTGGTATAAATTCACCTGCTTTTCAGCAGGAACCTTAGGTTTTTTAATTAAGCCCAATACCTTTTCCGATGACTACGACTGGCAACTATTTGATGTTACCAATCGTAATCCGGCAGATATTTATACAGATTCGAGTCTTTTTGTATCCTGTAACTGGTCTGGTGAACCAGGAAACACTGGCGCATCCGCTGCAGGCACTTTACCCTCTGTTTGCGGATCCACAGGTACTGGTCCAGCCCTGCCACTTTTTAGTAAAATGCCGTCCCTTTTGCTAGGGCATAATTACCTTTTGTTGATCAGTCATTTTAGCGATTCACAAAGTGGCTATTCCTTGTCCTTTGGCGGTGGAAGCGCCAATATTACCGACCCTGTAATTCCCAACTTACTTAAAGCAAGGGCAGCTTGTGATGGTAGCAGCGTTTCTGTAAAACTCAATAAGAAAATGAAGTGTAGTAGTCTGGCAGCCAATGGATCTGATTTTAGTATCTCCCCTGCTATTGCGCCCATCATTAGTGCTGTAGGAATTGGATGCAGTACAGGATTTGACATGGACTCAGTAGTACTTACACTTGGAGGAATTGTTCCTCCGGGCAATTACTCCATCCGTATTGAAACAGGTACTGATGGAAATAATTTATTAGACAACTGTGATCGTGGATTTCCCATCGGTCAATCACTGCCTGTAACCGTATATCCATTAACTCCCACCCCCATGGATAGTATTTCAAAAATAGGATGTGCACCTGTAGTGCTGGAGCTAGTTTTTAAAGACCCCATGTTTTGTAATTCAGTCGCAGCGGATGGAAGTGACTTTGTCATTACAGGCACCCAGCCCCTATCAATTGTAGGTGCAACAGGTGTTTGCAGTGCAAATGGCCTAAGCCAGCTGGTTAGGGTAAGCTTATCAGCTCCCATTCAACGAGCGGGCAACTTTCAAATTAAACTCAAAAATGGCACTGATGGCAATACAATTATCAACGAATGTGGCGTACCAACTATTGCAGGGGCAATGCTTCAATTTATCACATCCGATACGGTTTACGCAGACTTCAATACTAAATTACGACTAGGCTGTTTGACAGATACAATAGACTATTTGCATGATGGAAAGAATGGAGTAAATAGCTGGAACTGGAGTTTTGACAATAACCTTAGCAGTACATTAAAAGCAACTTCGGTGGTCTTCTCTACCTATGGACAAAAGCGTGCAAGCCTTATTGTTACCAATGGGACTTGCCATGATACCTCCTCTTCCACAATCACACTGACCAGTAATAAAGCAACTGCGTCCTTTGAATCAACAGCAGTTGTTTGTCCGGGTGACCCTGCCCTATTTACTGACAAAAGTACCGGATCAGTAACAAGCTGGGAATGGGACTTTGGCAACGGCAACACAAGCTTGCTGAATATCCCGCCCCTTCAATCTTACCCCTCCTCCAATTCAATTAAAAATATACCTGTACAACTGATTGTGAAAAATATTGCAGGATGCCCAGATACAGCCATAAAGACGATTCAGGTAATTGGCAACTGCTATATCGCTGTTCCAAAAGCATTTTCGCCCAACAACGATGGATTAAATGATTTTCTTTACCCTACCAATGCCTACAAAGCAAAGGACCTTCTGTTTAAAGTTTTTAACCGATTTGGACAGCTGGTTTTTGAAACTCAAAACTGGAATATCAAATGGGATGGAACTTATAAGGGTTATCCGCAGGATCCTGGCACATTTGTTTGGATCTTACAGTACATCAATATTGACACTGGTAAGCGCATTGAATTAAAAGGCAGTACCGTTTTAATTCGGTAAAAAATTACTCGGTTGAAATGAAATTGAAAAGAAGATTCATTTTACAGATTGACAACAGTGTGGTAAATTCATTCAAAAAATCGGCAGCAATCTATAAGGTAAGAAATCAATCCCAAAAGACTTTCCAATAGCTCCCATATTAAATTAAACTCTTCAACGTCGCTACTACCCAATCAATTTCTGCTTTGGTATTGTGTTTGCTAAAACTAAACCGAACCGCTATCTGATTAGGATCGCTATTGATAGCACGGATTACATGACTTCCTTGATCAGCTCCTGAAGCACAGGCACTTCCACCACTGGCACAGATATGATGGATATCCAAGTTGAATAACAACATTTCAGATTTTTCAGATACTGGAAAGCTTACATTCAAAATAGTATAGAGGCTTGTTTCAAACACATCCCCATTAAAATCAATTCCAGGAATGTTTTTTTTCAACGCTTCATACATATACAACTTTAACGAATGGATGAATGTACGATCTGCTTCAAATTCTGCTGTAGCAATTTCCAACGCTTTAGCAAGTCCTACAATTCCATAGACATTTTCAGTTCCAGCCCGCATATTTCTTTCCTGTCCACCACCATGGAAGAATGGCTGGATCCGTATATTTTCATTGATATATAAAATCCCCACCCCTTTTGGTCCATGGAATTTATGTGCAGACCCAGTTATAAAATGCACCGGCGTATTTCGCAAATCAAAAGGAAAATGCCCAACCGTTTGTACAGTATCACTGTGAAAAACTGCATTGTACAAATTACATAAATTTCCCACCGCATGAATATCTAGCATATTACCGATCTCATTATTGGCATGCATTAGCGTCACCAATGTTTTGACAGAAGATTCAGACAATAATTTTTCAAGATCGTCCAAATCAATATGTCCATTGGGCAACAATTTTACATAACTCACTGCTGCCTTTCCTGAATTTCTTAAATATTCTACTGAATGGGATACAGCATGATGTTCTATTTCAGAGGTAATGATATGTCTACAAGCTAAGTCCCTCACTGCTGAAAAAATTGCGGTATTGCTACTTTCGGTTCCGCCACTAGTGAAAAATATTTCTGCAGGATGTGCATTTAAAATTTTGGCTACCGATTTTCTTGCCTGCTCAATGGCCATTCTTGTTTCCCGACCGTAAGAATAAATAGAAGATGGATTGCCAAATTTTTCTGTAAAAAAAGGCATCATCGCTTCTAATACCATTGGGTCAAGGGAAGTAGTAGCAGCATTATCAAGGTAAATTCTATTCATATTTGCCCCAACTTATCGGGGATTTGTAATTGTATATTTTAAAACTTAATTGTTCTAAAATAAAAATTCACTATTAAAAAATTAGCAAAAGAACATCTTTCAGGCTTTTACATAACAATCTATTGGTAGCAGCTCTAGGCACTTACATTAACTCACTAATATCTTTCATTAATCTGCTGGCAATATTGTCGGCTGTTGTAGCAAAATTACTTTCAGCATAAATGCGGATTATTGGCTCAGTATTACTGGTACGTAAATGCACCCAATCCTTATCAAATTCAATTTTCAAACCATCTTCAATATTGATTGGCTGGTTTTTGTATTTATCTTTTATTTTTTCAAACACGCCTTTTAGATCAACCCCATTTTCAAGTTGAATTTTGTTTTTGCTGATAAAATAATCTGGAAATGAATTCCGTAGTTGTTTGGCTGTTTTTTTTGTATTTGCCAGATGAGTTAAAAATAAAGCAATTCCAATAAGGGCATCCCTTCCATAATGCAAATCGGGAACAATAATTCCTCCGTTGCCTTCTCCTCCAATTACAGCATTTACTGCCTTCATTTTATTAACCACATTTACTTCCCCCACTGCACTAGAAAAATATTCACCTCCACGCTTCTCCGTTATATCCCTTAATGCACGAGTAGATGACATATTAGAAACTGTATTCCCTTTACGATGGCTTAGCACATAATCTGCTACTGCTACTAGCGTATACTCTTCTCCAAACATAGTACCATCCTCACATACAAAACAAAGTCGATCTACATCCGGATCTACGGCTATTCCAAGACTGGCTTTTTGTTTTAACACTTCCCTACTTAATTCTGTTAAATGCTCTGGCAAGGGTTCGGGATTATGTGCAAATTTGCCATTCACTTCCCCGTTTAAGACCTCAATTTCCTTCACTCCTAGCGCCTTTAACAATGCAGGCACCGCAATTGCGCCAGTACTGTTTACAGCATCCACCACCACTTTGAACTTCGCTTTTTTGATAGCCGCTACATCTACCAGTTCGTAATTTACTATCGCATCTATGTGCTTGAGTAAAAAAGAATCATCCAAACTGCAAATGCCCAGTTGGTCGACCGGAGCAAAAACGAAATCCTCGCTTTGCGCTATTTCCAATACTTTTTGTCCGTATGCACTATTGATAAATTCACCCTGACTGTTTAACAATTTTAAAGCATTCCATTCTTTTGGGTTATGGCTAGCCGTAAGTATGATGCCACCTCCAGCATTTTCAAAAACCACCGCCATTTCTACTGTTGGAGTAGTACTGTAGTCCAAATCAATTACCTGTAAACCCAGCGCCTGTAAAGTACTGATTACCAAATTCTTTACCATTGCCCCACTAATTCTTCCATCCCTACCAACAATTATTTTTTTGTTTGCACCCTCTTTTATTAATAAAGTGCCAAATGCTGCAGTAAACTTTACAATATCAAGGGGAGTAAGATTATCGCCGGTTTTACCTCCTATCGTTCCTCTGATACCGGAAA
Source organism: Ferruginibacter sp. (assembly GCA_044357815.1). Taxonomy (GTDB): domain Bacteria; phylum Bacteroidota; class Bacteroidia; order Chitinophagales; family Chitinophagaceae; genus Ferruginibacter. The sequence goes on from JBIKOV010000110.1 coordinate 7,865, forward strand.
TGCTTTTAATCAATGTCATTCTTCTAGTCAGTTTTTGATGAGTTGCAAAGATAACCAATTGAACAGCGTTAAAAAATTGGATTTAACGACATTTCTAACAAGGCTAATTTTTATAAAAAGTGCTGATAGCTAAATGGAAATATACAAAAAGGACTGTAATAGTCTTGTAAGGGAATACAAAAGCCGTCGGGATTGATTTCCTTCGACGGCTTTTGATAAAATTGGAAAGAAAATCTATAAAAATCAAACCATTTTAAAAGATTCCAAAAACTTAGTGGTAAAATTTCCACTTCTGAAATCTTCATTCTTCATTAGTTGCAAATGAAAGGGAATGGTGGTCTTTATTCCTTCGATAACATATTCACTCAATGCCCGATGCATTGTATCAATTGCTTCTTCTCTGGTCTGAGCCACGGTAATTAATTTCCCAATCATACTATCATAATAAGGAGGAATTACATATCCTGCATATACATGACTATCAACGCGAACGCCGTGTCCACCAGGAGTATGCAAAACCGTTATCTTGCCTGGGCTAGGCCTGAAATCATTATAAGGATCCTCTGCATTGATTCTACACTCAATGGCATGCATTTGAGGATAATAATTTTTTCCACTCACCTTATGACCTGCAGCAATCTTTATTTGTTCTTTTATCAAGTCGTAATTCACCACTTCCTCTGTCACACAATGTTCTACTTGTATACGAGTATTCATTTCCATAAAGTAGAAATTACGATTTTTATCTACCAAAAACTCAATGGTCCCCACACTCTCATAATTAATAGCACTAGCCGCTTTGATAGCTGCATTGCCCATTTGCTCTCGTAACTCTGGTGTCATAAATGGTGAGGGTGATTCTTCTACCAACTTTTGGTGACGACGCTGGATAGAGCAATCCCTTTCACTTAGATGACAAACATTGCCAAATTGGTCACCTGCAATTTGTATTTCGATATGGCGTGGCTCTTCCACAAATTTTTCCATATAAATCCCATCGTTTTTAAAAGATGCAGCGGCTTCTGTTTTAGCATTTTCGAAAGCTTTTTCAATTTCGCTTTCCTGCCAAACTACGCGCATTCCCTTACCACCACCACCAGCAGTTGCTTTTAAAATTACCGGATAACCCACTACATTTGCTGCAAGATCTTTAGCCTGCTCCACACTTTCCAATAAACCACCGCTACCAGGTACTACCGGCACTCCAGCCTTAATCATCGTTTCTTTTGCAGTGATCTTATCGCCCATCGCATTGATCATATCTGGAGTAGGTCCAATAAACTTTACTCCGTGATCGGCGCAGATCTGTGCAAATTTTGCATTCTCTGCAAGAAATCCATACCCAGGGTGAATGGCATCCGCATTGGTAATTTCCGCAGCAGCCATAATATGCAATACATTAAGGTATGAATCCATACTACTCGGCTTACCAATACATACGGCCTCATCAGCAAACTTTACATGCAGACTATCTTTATCTGCAGTAGAATAAACCGCTACTGTTTTAATGCCCATCTCTTTGCAAGTACGAATAATACGTAAGGCAATTTCTCCACGGTTGGCAATCAATATTTTTTTGAACATAATGGCAAATTTGAAATTTTGAAAATGGCCAATTTAACAATAGACAGTAAAAAATGGCCATTCAAAATAGTAAGGAACTTGAAAATGAACGATCGGTTGATTTCAAATTTGTAGTATCAACACGAGTCAATCTTCTTCACATGGAAGCCTTGACCCAAAGTCAAATTAGCTAGGATCTACCAAAAATAATGGCTGATCAAACTCCACCGGACTAGCATCATCTATTAAAATCTTCACTATTTTACCCTTTACCTCGCTTTCAATTTCATTAAAAAGCTTCATCGCTTCAATGATACAAACGATTGAACCAGGAGTCACCTCATCACCCTCATTTACAAAAATGGGCTTCCCTGGTCCCGACTGGCGATAAAATGTACCAATCATTGGACTTTTAATGGTGATATAATGATCAGTTTTGGAAACTTCCGCAACAGTGGAAGCCGCAATAGGTGCCGGAGTATGTTGAGGAGCTGGAGCCGGTGAAGAATACACTGGGGCTTGCTGCCCACCTGCAATAATATGCTGAACAGGGTCTTTCTTTTGCTTCACGGTTATTTTAACCCCTTCTTCTTCAATGGTTATTTCTCCGATATTGGTTTTGTTAATGAGCTTAACTAGCTCCTGAATTTGTTTGATATCCATAATGCGTCATTAAATGGTTTAGTTGATTACAAACGGGCGGCTAAGGTAGGCAATGATTTATTAATATTCCAAGTTTTTAAAAAGAAAGAAATTATGGAAATAGTCGAAAAAGCCATAAAAATGCCTGAAAACCAGTAAAAAAAGACTAAAAAACCCCTAAAAATTGCTAAAATAAAAAAAGGGAAAATTCTATATTTTCCCTTTTTTTGATATAATTTGATTGCCAGGGGAAGATATTAGCCGGTAAATTAACTGCCCATATTGACCCTGAAAATGCTAAAAATCAGTAACTATTCCATGATAAGCTTCTAAATTTACTGGTCCATTTTTCCTCTAACATGAACTTATTCTTTCACCCTTTCTACATATTCACCCGTTTTCGTATTTACCCTGATCAATTCTCCTTCATTTACAAATAAGGGCACATTGACAGTAGCCCCCGTTTCAACGGTAGCTGGTTTGAGTGTTTTGGTAGCCGTATCCCCTCTCATGCCAGGCTCGCTGTAGGTAACCAGTAAAACAATTTTATCAGGCAATTCAACCCCCATTGGCATATCCGTTTCACCGTTGATTAATACCGATACTTCCTGTCCATCCTTTAGAAATTTAGGAGCATCCACCATATTTTCAGGAACCGTAATCTGTTCAAA
>JBIKOV010000111.1:0-10694 GCA_044357815.1 Ferruginibacter sp.
AATTTTCAGTTTTTTTTGAATCTTGATTTGAACAAGCAATTAATGTTGTTGCTAAAAGAATACTAAATAATATTTTTTTCATACGTGTAGATTTAGAAATAGGGTATAGCCCATTTCAATGATTAAATAAGAGTAAAAGGAATAATAGAGATTACAGGAATTGTAAATAGAGCTGTTGCGTTAGAATTGCAATAGAGTAGGTGATTTACTTTTAAAAGATAAGCTATAAATTAACCAATTATACTATAAACCCTCTGTGTGAGGAAAACACCCCCTCAAATCGGTTGAAATCGGTTGATTTCGGTTTTGTGAAAACATAATAGATTGCAAATCAACGTCTTCATTTTCTCAAAAAATCTTCATAACCCTGAGCCTTTAGAGACAAAATAAAAATTTGGGAAAAAATACTCAATTAGAGTACCCTAATACTACAATGCCGATTTATATGTTACTCCTACAACTCCTACAAAATTTTCAATCGGTGGAGATAACTTTTTGATGGTGATACTTACAGAGGTTATTTTTTTATCCAATAAATGAATGGACTGTGATAATTCCTGAGCTAATGTTTCAAGTAAAGGCGTAGCCTGTAGCATTCTTTGCTGGATGATTGAATATGCGTCAACATAATTGACCGTTTGATGTAAATCATTGATTAAGCCCTGAGTTGCCACCTCAATATCAACATTGACTTCAAAATCATTCCCTACTGTTTGCTCTTGCTCATATATTCCATGAAAAGCATGGAATAATAAATTATGTAAATGAATAGTCAATGGAATAATTGATTAAATGAAAATAAAAAATACAAGCGTTAAGCAAAGACCAACCCAATTTAATGCCCCCTCGCTCCCAAGTACCTTTCGGCATCGAGTGCTGCCATACATCCGCTACCTGCTGCTGTTACTGCCTGACGGTAAATTTTATCCTGCACATCACCTGATGCAAATACCCCTTCAATATTGGTTTTGGAAGTTCCAGGTTCCGTTATCAGATAACCTGCATCATCCATATCAAGCCAACCCTTGAAGATGTCACTGTTAGGATGATGACCAATTGCAACAAAAAAGGCACTAACTGGAATGTCTTTTTTCACGTTGGTCTGGTTGTTAATAATACGAACGGCTTCTACTTTTTTATCGCCCAAAATCTCATCTGTTTCACTATTCCAGTACATCGTAATATTGGCAGTATTGATAACCCTCTCTTGCATTATCTTGCTAGCGCGCATTTCTGCCTTTCGAACAATCATATGTACATGGGAACAAATTTTTGAAAGATAAAGCGCTTCTTCAGCAGCAGTATCACCAGCCCCAATAATTGCTACTTCTTTTCCTTTGAAGAAAAACCCGTCACATACCGCACAGGCACTAACACCGTATCCATTGAGTCGTTGTTCACTTTCCAAACCAAGCCATTTGGCAGAGGCGCCAGTAGAAATAATCACTGCATCTGCTTCAATCCATTTTTCTTCATCAATTTCAATTTTATAGGGCTGCGCAGAAAAATCAACCTTGGTAGCTAAACCATATCGAATATCAGCACCCATTCGTTTGGCTTGCTTCTCAAAATGCTCCATCATTTCAGGTCCCTGAATCCCATCGGGGTATCCTGGGTAATTTTCTACTTCAGTGGTAATCGTCAATTGTCCTCCTGGCTGAATGCCCTGGTATAAAACGGGATTGAGCCCTGCCCTACTCGCATAAATTGCTGCTGTATAACCTGCAGGACCAGAACCTATAATTAAACAATGTACTTTTTCTAACGAGGAATTGTCCATTTTTGTCTATATTTTAAACACTAAATTACTGCAAATATTTTTAGCTTGCGCCTAGTAGTCTATAATTGATTAGAACTTATCCAAATTTTTTGACTGAGCGTATCCCCATTCATTGAAATTCATTAAAATGAATGCTAGTTTGGAATTGGCAAACTGGTTCAGATTGCTCCATAACGATAAAAGACAACCAAGGCTCCATTACTACTATTCTCCTTTATTTTATTGGGTACAGCTCATTTTTTTTGCCGGAAGTAAAAAGTAAATACATGAAAAGTAATCCTAAATAATTCATACGATACCCACCTGAAAAATTGTTTGATGACATTCTTTAACTTAATATGACGCTCTTTGGTAATGGCTGAACAATTGGTGATTATAATGTTATGAAGAATTTGTTCAACTTTTTTTGCAAATGAATCGTTGTTTACGTCTAAGTTCAACTCTACACTAGCATATGCGCTAATGTCATTTACATTATAGGAACCAATCGTAACCCATTTGCTATCGCAAACCGCAATTTTACCATGTAAAATATTATTTTGATATTCGTAAATCTCAATATTATTTCTCAGAAGCCAGTCATATAGAAATTTTTCTGCATTTTTTGCAACTAGCAAGTCGGATTTACCAGCCACCACCACTTTTACCTTAACGCCTCTTCTGACAGCCCTTTTGATATTTCGTCTCATAATGGTGCCAGGTAAAAAATAACTGCATAAAATGATTATTTCTGTCTGAGCAGTTGTCATCATTTCAATATAAGTTTTTGAAATCTGGTTTTTGCGACGCACCCAATCATTTCTTCGAATCCTTACTTCAGCAACCTGCTCTTCCTGGATTGCAATAACAGGGATTTGTATGGTACAGGGCGCCCTGCTGTAATCGGCTTGATTCCCTTTCCAGGTCTTCCAGCAGATTGTGCAAAGGTCTTTGGTTACATCCCCATGAACTAGTAGGGCAAAATCAAGCCAGGCAAGATTTCCAGGCATATCATTGTAATGATTGCTGATGTTGATTCCTCCTACCATTGCAATAGCCGCATCTACTACAATTACTTTGTGGTGAAGTCTTCTTCCTAAATAAAAATTACTTCCTTTAAAGAGCGGTTCAAAAAAACGAAAATGGATACCCCCAGCAGTTAGTTCTTTTATAAATGATGGGGAAATTGATTTTGAGGCGAAGCCATCCGCCATCAAATAAACCTTTACGTTACGATTTGCTGCAGATAGCAAGGCTTGGGCGATTCTGTTACCGGTTTCATCTTCTTCATAAATGTATACCTGCAAATGAATGGTATCTTTTGCCTGGTCAATCATTTTTTCCAACAAATCAAAATATTCCCTTCCACCTGGTACGAGCGTTACTTTGTTGTGAATAGTGTAGGAAGAATTCATTTTACTATAATTCCCATTAACCATAAGACCAAGCTAATCAAATTAATTTATATATTAATATAAAATAATTTGATTAGCTTGGTCTAAATAAAATAAATAATGATCCTGTTTTCAGGAATCTTTATTATACCCAATTCAAAGGGTATGAAATTTTAAAATCCCATTAGATGGCCCATTCCTTTCGCATGGTACGTCCTAATAAAGCATTTGCTTCTGCATCTTTTTTAAAGACTTCTTTTACAGGATCCCATTGTAAAGCGCGATTACGGCTATAAGCGATGTTGCCAATGTTACAAACAGATGCCGTACGGTGACCAATCTCCACATCACAAATAGGCTTCGTTCGAGTGCGCATTGCATTTAAAAAATCTTTATAATGATCTACGCTTTTATACACATGCTTTTCCGATTCGGTAATGATTCGTTCGGCGAGCATAACAGGACTAGTCTCAATTTTTTTTCTTTGTACTTTTATCTCTCCTGTTGTACCAATAAAATGAATACCATTGCTCCACTCCCAAGTTTCATGTGTCATAGTAATACCATTTGCATACCGATAAGTAAGAAATGGATGATCTTTACCGTCCGGCGCAATTACTTCTATTGGACCACTATCGTCCATACCTAATGCCCATTGTACAATATCAAACATATGAGCTCCCCAATCCGTAACCATCCCGCCACCAAATTCTCTGTAATTACGCCAATTGGGAAATACATCTTTAGAAAGCGGTGGTGCTAATTCTGAATTAAATGCTACTGGTTCGTTTGGACCGAGCCAAAGATCCCAATCCAATCCTGCTGGAATAGGCTCTGCAGGTAAATTATAAGCCTTTGGTGGTGGCCCAACATTCACTTTAACAGATTTGATTTCACCAATATAGCCATTGCGAATTAATTCAACCGCCTGCCTAAATTCGGGCCAAGACCGTTGCATACTTCCAGTTTGAAAAACACGATCGTATTTACGTGCAGCATTCACCATCGCCCTACCTTCTCGAACTTTAAGTGAAAGCGGTTTTTCACAATAAATATCCTTTCCTGCAGCAGCAGCTTTTACCGCCATTGCAGCATGCCAATGATCAGGCGTAGCGATTACTACCGCATCCACATCTTTTCGAGCAAGCAATTCTCTAAAATCGGTATACACTGGAATTGTGGCAAACGTACCCAATGCTGAATTAGCTTTATACGTTTCCTGGATTGTATCAATGGTACGCAATGCCTTTCCCTCATATACTTCACTGATGGCTACAATGCGGGTTTGGCCTGTATTTAAAAATGATTTAGTAAGGCCACGACCTTGTTTACCAACACCAATGAATCCTAGCGTAATTAAATCGCTGGGCGCTAAGTAAGGCACCCCTGTTTGACTTTTACCACCCATTACAAAACGAGGGATAATTAAAAAAGCCGTCAGTGCTTTTGTGGTGGTACCTACAAAACCTCTTCGGGTAATGGAAGTTGATTTTTCTTTTTTCATTTTGAATTAGGTTAAGTTGTTTTTTAAAAATTAGAATACTTATAGCAATGGAAATTTAATACCTCAAAAATAATGATCCTTTTAACAATTGCCACTGGACCAATACTGCGGAATTTTTTTTTCGTAAAAAAGCCACGCTTCGTTCTAACAGATCCATCCACTCCATCTTCTATAATAAGGCAAGTTTTGGCATATTGTATTCTTTTATTTTGATGTTTGAATCGTTGTTGTATCTTTTGGTGGGTTGCGACCAATAAAGGGATGCTGTTCCAAATCAACTACCTGTCCACTGATAGGGCCACTCTCATCTGCAAGCCAGTAAATGGCAGCAGCTGCTATTTCTGAAGGCTTCAAAATTCTGCCAGCAGGTGCATATACATCAGGCAAATCTTTATACCAATCTGCAGCCAAACCATGATTTTTTTTTCTTTGTATTTCAGTTTCAGTAAGCACCCAGCCAGGATTGATCTGATTAACCCGAACTCGGTTTTCTCTATGTAACACATCGCCCAAATTCCTTGTCATGGTCATCAATGCACCCTTGGATAAACTGTAAGCAAAGAGATTCGGTTCGCCGCTGTAGGCATTTACAGAACCAATATTCAACACGCAGCCATGCTGCGCAGTTAGATAAGGTAAGGCTGCCTTGATAAGACTAAAAGGTGCAATGGTATTCACAGCGAACATTCTTTGTAAAAATGCTTTATCGGTTGTATGAATATTCGAAGAAGCGACAATTGCCGCATTGTTAACAACAGCATCCAGCCTTCCAAATTTTTTTATAGCCAGTTCTACCAAACGTTCCGGTGCTCCATCTTCACTGATATCTTCTATCAGCAAAGCGGCCTTGTCTTCCCCTAGTTCTGCGAGCAACTCATTGCCCCATCCTTGTTCCAAACCATTCAATACAATGCTGGCACCTTCTGCTGCGCAACGAAGGGCGATGGCTTTGCCAATGCCGGTAGTACTTCCAGTAACGATGATAACTTTATTCTGTAACCTCATATATATTTTAAACAGGTTTTAAAACGCTTTTTACAACTTCACCTTTGTGCATTTTTTTAAAAGCCCTAGACAAAATTACACAGATTTGTAAGCATGAATAGCTTCGCAGATTAACCGCAAAGATGCTTCAAGATTTCCATCTGCAGTTTTAAACGCATCTGCATCAATAGTTAATGGTGCACCTAACACTACTAACGGTGCTCCAAAAGCTGGGCACTGAATAGCCTGTTCCAATGAAAGGCCACCGACAGCTTGCACTGGAATTTTTACTGCATTCACCACTTCCTTCAACTGGTCTAAAGGGCTAGGCATACGCAAGCCACGTGCTGCAATACCCCTGCGTTCATCATAGCCAATGTGATGGATCACATAATCACATCCAAGGTTTTCAAGCCACTGGGCTGCTGCAACCATATTTTCGCAACCAAGGTTATCGCCCATTACTTTTACACCAAAATCACGTCCAGCATTCACCACACATTTGATGGTTTCTTCATGCGCACGGGCCATTACCACTACATGTGTGGCACCAGCTTTTGCCATCATCTCGGCTTCCAAGTAACCTCCGTCCATCGTCTTAAGGTCTGCAACGATCGGCACAGTAGGAAATGCTTCTCTTAACAACCTTACACCACGCAATCCTTCAGCAAGAATAAGGGGAGTTCCTGCCTCTAGCCAGTCAACACCAGCACGCATAGCCATGGCGGCGGTTTCCAACGCTTCATCAATATTGGTAAGATCAAGCGAAATTTGTACGATGGGTTTCATTTTATTTACTTTAAGTGGATTCTGTAATTTTTGAATAAAAAAAGGGAACTATTTATATATAATAAACATTCCCCTTTTTAATCTAATACTTTCTATTATATACTCACTCCAAAAGAATGGGTTTTATAATATTTATGGCAATGGTCTAACCATTATATCTTTATAATATACGATGCTTTTGGGATCATGTGCTTGAAATGCAAAAGTGCCAGTCGCAATAATACGACTAGGATGTCCTCTAACAGGTACAAAATCATCAGGCTGAGTCCAATCAGTAACTACGATATCATTGATTTTAACGATTACGTGTTTACCTTCTACACGAATGTATTCAGTATACCATACGTCATCTTTAACATAAACCTCTCTAGTGTCCTTTATGTCGTATAATCCTCCTGTTCTTTTCCAATCCGAATGAGAATTGTTTACCTGAACTTCAAATCCTTTATTAGGAAAACCTTTATCCTGGTAATCGGTATGGAAATATATACCTGAATTAGAACCCGGCTTTGTCATTACCTGTGCCTTAAATTCGAAATTTTTGAAATTATGATTCAGTACAGGCCCGTCATAAAAAAGATGTGAGCGAACACCAGCAACTTTAATATTGCCATCTTCTATTGTAAATGAACCTGGTTTTTCACTAGCTTTCCAGCCATCAAATGATTTGCCATCGTATAGGCTAATCCAACCGTTGCTATTTTTTATTTTATTACTACTTGCGCAAGATGATAAAATAAATACCACTGCAATAAAGAGCATGTTTTTTTTCATAAGCATTTTAAGTGTTTTAATTATTTTTCTAAGATGATTTTATTGTTAGGTAATGTTAGGAACGCTTGGTTTGGCTGAATTAAATTGAAAATCAGTTTATTTAAAAACTAAAAATACCAACTTGAAATTAAACGTCGCTCAAATTGTATTGTTTCAACACATCTTTGGGCACACCTTCCCATATATTGGGCACATTACCCAAATAGCCGATATCTTTTATACCCATCGCGCTTGTATAAAAACCTGTTGCAGTAAGGTCACGCATTCTAGAAAAGAATACTTCGCCCTGGCGCAGCTCAGGTTTGGTTTTGCCTACATAAGCAATCTGCTCCAATACTTCCAACTGCTGAGCGCTAGTACAACCAATAAAAGATTGACCATGATTGTTCAGGCAATGCAAATCAAGCCACTTTAAACCGCCCCGCATTGGCAACTTATGTTCAGGGATGTCTTTTACTATAAATTCTATAAAATCAACCACCTTAGCATCCGATGCGCTGCCAGAAATAGCATCTTTTGGGATAATCAAATCCGCCAGTAGAATCAAAGTGCTTTTTTCATGTGCATCGAAAAATGCTGGCTCTGCATACAATTTTTTTAATCTTTCTACTTCAAATTCCTCTAACCCTACTGCACTATCAATATTTGAATGATCCACTTCTTTAGTATCAGTTTTACAAGACTGTACAAACAATCCTCCACCAATAGTAGATATACTTAAGGCTTTTAATGACTGTCTCCTATTCATAAATTAAACATTTTGTTTTTTTCTTTGTTCAAGAATATATTCAGTTGTGCGCATAGACATAGCAAGAATTGTCCAGGTAGCATTTTTATCTCCCTGTTGTACAAAAGGTGCTGCATCTACTACAAATAAATTTTTACAATCATGTGCCTGGCACCATTTATTAAGAGCAGAAGTTTTAGGGTCATCGCCCATGCGAATAGTTCCTACTTCATGAATGATTTTTCCAGGTGCTTCCAAACCATAGCTGGTATCTGCTCCTGGTATTTTTGAAGTAATAATAGCACCCATCTCATGCATTACCGACTGAAAAGTCTCTTGCATGTGTTTAGCCTGATTAACTTCTTCATTGCTCCAGGTATAGTTAAACCGTAAGACTGGAATACCGAATTTATCTACCACGTTCGGATCAATTTCACAGTAGTTTTCCTTGCGAGCAATAGCGGTACCACGACCAGACATCCCCACTTGCGTTCCAAAGAAGCGACGGTAGTCATCTTTTAAAGAAGCACCAAAGCCACCAGAAGCCTTTGTTTTACCATCCCTATCAGGTACCATGCCATTTATTTTGGGAGTGCCTCCACCAAAGCCATAATTAGGCATGCGCATTCCACCACCATATTCAATATGATAACCGCGAGAAAAATCTAGTTTTTTATTATCCAACCACCAAGGTGAATAGATATGTACACTCCCAACACCATCTTCGTTGTAACGTTTACGATCCAGCAGTTGAGGAAGGAAACCACCCAAACTTGCACCAGTTGAATCGTGCAGGTATTTACCTACCACGCCACTACTATTGGCAAGACCACCTGGATGTTGAGCAGATGCTGAGTTTAATAATATACGAGCCGATTCGCAGGTACTTGCTCCCAAGATCACAATCTTGGCATTCAGTTGGTATTCCTGTCCATCAATTTTGTCAACATAAGAAACACCCGTTGCCTGACCTTCTTTACCAGTTATTACCTTCCTCACCATGGCATTGGTAATCACTTTTAAATTACCCGTTTTAATGGCGGGAATTACCAAACAAGAAGATGCAGAAAAATCAGCATATACTTTACAGCTTCTGCCGCACTGGCCACAATAGAAACAGGCTCCGCGGTCTTTGTTACCAGGCAAGGCTTCAGTTAACACCGAACCTCTACCTGCAATAACTTTTACACCAGCTTTAGCAGCACCGTTTTTTATAAATATTTCGTTGAGCCTAGGCTTAGGAGGAGTAAGGAAAATGCCATCTGGTTCATTTTCTAATCCTTCTTTAGTGCCATACACACCAATCATTCTATCAACCTTATCATAAAAAGGCTTTACATCGTCGTAAGTTATTGGCCAACGGTCTGTAAGCCCATCAGTTGGTTGAAAATCGAGCGGCCCCATGCGCAAAGAAATTCTTCCCCAATGATTGGTTCTACCACCTAGCATTTGAGCCCTAAACCAACTAAATTCAGTTTTGTCTTTGGTAGTATAAGGTTGCCCTTCTATTTGCCAACCACCATAAGCAGCATCAAAATCGCCAAAAGCACGCGTGGTAGAAGCACCCCGTCGCGGAGATTCATAAGGCCATTGAAGTTGTTTGGATTGCTTGGCAGGATCAAAAAAAGGTCCAGCCTCTAGCATTAATACTTTAATTCCAGCATTGGCCAATACATAACCAGCCATACCACCACCTGCACCAGAGCCAACAATGACCACATCGTATTGCTCAGTAGATTTTTTAATTTGGATGTCTGCCACAAATATTAAATTAAAATTTTAACAATATTATTTTACCATTTTAATAAATCAATTACCTGAAATACTTTTACAAAATTGACTTTTACATTCTACGAATTCAAAAAACACTAATCTGTCAGTGTTCTACTAAAAAAAATCAGTAAGTGTATTGGTATGCTGTTTAGAGAATGAATACAACTATTTGAAAGGATCATTTTTGCCAATTCCAAACTTACTATATTCACTGAATAACATCGAAGAACTCTCTATCTTAATTCCCTTGTATGGAGTAACGAATATAACAAAATATTCAATACTAGGTGAAAAAGAGATTATAAATGAATTTGTTAAGTTCCTTTTTAGCAAATTTGAGCATTGCCATTTTAACAGATCAAAACTGATCAATTAAAAAAAAACAACTCAATTTCGTGTGTATTAATTTATTGAACATAATTGACACAACGATTTTTTTTACTCCCTTAAAAAAGGTGAATTAAATTTCAAGAAATTCCACAAAATTATCAAATGAATATAGCAGCAATTAAATTAGTAGCATCCGATATGGATGGCACTTTACTCAACAGCCAGCATGAATTAAATCCTGCATTTTTTAATTTATTTCATCAAATGAAAACAAAAGGAATTTTATTTGTTGCAGCAAGTGGTCGTCAGTATTTTAATATTGTCAACCGATTTGAAAGTATCAAGGATGAAATAATTTTTATTGCCGAAAATGGAAGTTATGTAATGTATCAAGGAGAAGAAATATTGGTACAGGCAATGCAGCGGGAAGTGGCCATGGAACAGATCATAACTGCCAAAAGTATTGACAATAGTTTTGTAATACTTTGCGGAAAAAAATGCGCTTATATTGAAAATGATCACCCTGATTTTATGCGACATGTAAAAATGTATTATGATAAATACCAGATAGTGGAAGATTTATTAAAAGTGCAAGATGATCAGTTTTTGAAAATTGCAATTTGTGATTTTGCAGGTTCAGAAAATAATAGTTACCCCTAT
>JBIKOV010000112.1:0-10672 GCA_044357815.1 Ferruginibacter sp.
CAGCTTAATCCAGTCCACAGGTTTTAAAAATACCTGATGAAACGTTGATTGCATTGCAGCATACTGTTCATAATTAAAAGCTCCGGGATTACCCGAGTTTTTTATGTGCTGCAAATTTTTATGAACCAGAATTCTATCCCCATATTTCAACAGCGACGAGGTAGCATCCTTAGAAAAATACAATATCAATTTTCCTTTACAATCTATAATTGTATCATTATTTACAATCGACTCAACATAACCATTGGCCTTATACGATTTTTGTTTTTGTTGTAATGGCTCATCTATCCTTACTACCAAATGGTCTTGCGCTTGATAATAATTACCCATCCAATCTCTACTATTACGAATGTCTTTTTGCCAGGTAATGAGGAGGCCCAAACAAACCAGCAACAGATTAATAATTAAGGCCTGAAGCACTTGCAGCTTAAATCTTACAACAAGGGGGAAAAACAAAAACAAACCATACGCAATCCCGAAACAAATAAAACCAAGAATGGCTGCTGAAATCGGAATGAGTAAGTACCATTGCAACAGTATCCCTAAAGTCAGCGGTATCAACAGCCTGATAAACGGCGCTTTTTTCCAAATGGGTACGGCATGCATTGTAGACATATCCTAAGATATATATAAAATATTTTAAATACTATTGAAAGCTTATCCGCTATTCCCACAAAAAAAGCGAGTCATCCTTCGTAGAATCCACGATGGATGATTCGCCCTGCTTATCAAAATTGTTACAATTATTTGCTTAAATGCATACTGCGTTCTTTATACAACTGTCTAAAATATGGATCCTTCAAATCCTTGATAAAGCGGATTGCTTCGCCGGTACTTTTCATTTCTGGCCCTAGTTCCTTGCTAACACCCGGAAACTTATTAAAAGAGAATACAGGTTCCTTAATGGCAAAGCCCTTGAGTTTTTTCTCGTAGGTGAAGTCCTTTATTTTAGCAACTCCTAACATTATTTTGGTAGCGATATTCAAATAAGGTATCTGATAGGCTTTGGCAATAAATGGGGTGGTGCGACTTGCTCTAGGATTTGCCTCAATTACAAATACATTGCCATCCTTGATTGCAAACTGTATATTGATTAAGCCTTTAATGTTCAAAGTTCTAGCAATTTTTTCTGCATATTCTTCCATCGTATGAACGATCAAGGGCGATAAATTAAATTCAGGCAACACGGCATTGCTATCCCCACTATGAATACCAGCCGGTTCGATGTGCTCCATTACCCCCATGATATGGAAGTCTACTCCATCAAATATGGCATCAATCTCCGCTTCCTGGCAACGATCTAAAAAGTGATCGATTAAGATTTTATTTCCCGGCAAATGTTTGATCAAACTTAAAATTCCCTTTTCTAAATCCTCATCATTGAGCACAATGCGCATCCGCTGGCCACCGATTACATAACTAGGGCGAATCAATACTGGGTAGCCTACTTTTTTTGCTACCTCAATTGCTTCATCCGTATCATAAGCCGTTCCGTAGTTAGGATAAGGAATGCCCAATTCTTTTAAGGTATCGCTGAATCTGCCTCTGTCTTCCGCTATGTCCATACTGTCGAAAGAAGTGCCTATAATTTTGATGCCTTTTTCATGCAATTTTTTTGCCAGCTTCAGGGCGGTTTGTCCACCCAATTGCACAATCACCCCTTCAGGTTTTTCATGCTCAATGATTTCCCATAAATGCTCCCAAAATACGGGCTCGAAATATAGTTTATCCGCAATGTCAAAATCGGTCGATACTGTTTCAGGATTACAATTCACCATAATGGCCTCAAATCCAGCTTCTTTTACAGCCAGCAAACCATGCACACAGCAATAATCAAACTCAATGCCCTGGCCAATTCTATTAGGACCCGAGCCCAGCACGATGATCTTCTTCTTGGAAGAAAGTTTCGACTCGTTGGAAAGAATCTGTGCTCCTCCATCTGGAAGAGAGGTGGGCGCTTTTTCAAAGGTAGAATAGAAATAAGGCGTCTTCGCTTCAAACTCTGCACTGCAAGTATCCACCATTTTGAAAACCCTAGTCAACCCCATTGCTTTTCTTCTTTCATAAACCAGCTCGCTATTTTCCTCATTCATAATGCGAACGATTTGTTCATCACTGAAGCCCAATAATTTAGCTTCGGTCAACAATGCATCGGGCAGTGTTTTCAAATCGTATTTGGCAATCTTTTTTTCACACTCGCAAATTTTTTGAATCTGATAAATGAACCAACGGTCGATGCCGGTACTTTCACAAATACGCTTGATACTGGCTCCCGCCATTAAAGCATCTTTGATCCTAAATATCCTGTCCCACTTGGGTATTTTGATATACTCAATCAATTCGTCTGCATGCATCAAACTTTTTCCGTAATACCCCAAACCAACCGCTTCATTTTCTAAACTTTGACAAGCTTTTTGAACAGCTTCAGCAAAACTTCTACCGATGCCCATTACTTCTCCCACGCTTTTCATTTGAAAACCCAGGGTGTCATTAGCCCCTTTAAATTTATCAAAATTCCAACGAGGTATTTTTACAATTACATAATCTAAGGCTGGCTCAAAATAGGCCGAGGTAGATTGGGTAATTTGATTTTTTAATTCATCTAGATTGAATCCCAATGCAAGTTTGGCGGCTATTTTCGCAATCGGGTAACCGGTAGCCTTACTCGCTAACGCCGAAGACCGACTTACCCGCGGGTTAATTTCTACCACCACCAATTCTTCTGTTTGTGGATTCAATGCAAACTGAACATTACAACCACCCGCAAAATTTCCTAGCGCCCGCATCATTCGGATGGCAGTGTTCCTCATATCCTGATAAGCTGTATCACTCAAAGTCATGCAAGGTGCCACGGTAATGCTATCTCCTGTATGCACCCCCATTGGGTCAAAATTTTCAACTCCGCAAATAATTACTACGTTGTCATTTAGGTCCCTTAATAATTCCAGTTCAAACTCCTTCCAACCCAAGACTGCTTTTTCTACCAGCACCTCATGAATAGGAGAAGCGGTTAATCCATTATTGAGCGCCTCATCCAATTCTTCTTTTTTGAAAACGATGCTTCCGCCACTTCCCCCAAGGGTAAAAGATGGGCGAATCACCAATGGAAAACCAATTTCCTGCGCAAATTCCTTGCCTTCTAAAAATGAGTTGGCGGTTTTGGCCGGACAAACCGCGATGTTCATTTCGATCATCCAGTTGCGAAATTTTTCCCTGTCTTCGGCTTTATCGATTGCTTTAATATCCACGCCAATCAATCGCACACCATATTTTTCCCATACACCCAATTCATCGGCTTCTTTGCAAAGATTGAGTGCTGTTTGACCGCCCATGGTAGGTAATACGGCATCGATCTGATTTTCATCTAGAATTTGTTCAATACTTTCTACCGTAAGGGGCAGTAAATAAACTCTATCTGCCATCATGGGGTCTGTCATAATAGTGGCCGGGTTACTGTTTATTAAAATAACCTTAACACCTTCTTCCCGAATACTCCTAGCTGCTTGTGTACCTGAGTAGTCAAATTCGCAGGCTTGGCCTATTACAATAGGACCAGAGCCTATAATTAATACCGATTTGATTGATTTGTCTATTGGCATATTGTATTTTGCTTCTTTTGTGGCGTGCAAAAGTAAAGAAAAAAGAGCAGTTTCAGGAAGGTTGTACCCAATCGATTCATATTAATTTATTTCTAACAACTGCATACTTCTTTGAGTATAGTAAAGTTTGGATATTGGGCAATTCCGCCATGGTGGCCATGAATATACCCTCATTTAAAATTCCGTTGCATTCATGCCCTTTTTATGAATTAAATTTGCCATTTATTAATTTATTTCAAAATAGCTAGAATGAAATTTGCTTTGATATGCATTTTGCTAATGAACTTGGTCTCCTATTCCCAAGTATTTCGAGTAAAAAATTACCCGAAAGGATATTTCGGTTGGCCGGTAGATGCCAAAATTGCCCTGGCGGCTAACTTTGGCGAATTACGACCCAATCATTATCATATGGGCCTTGACTGCAAATCAGATCAAATGGAAAACAGACCAGTAATGGCTACAGCGGACGGTTATATTGCCAAAGTAAAAATTGAACCGAGTGGTTTTGGAAGATGCATTTACATCAATCACCCAAATGGCCTCACTACCTTATATGCTCATCTCAATGATTTCTATCCCGCATTGGAGCAGTACGTCACTGATCAACAATATCAACTAAAAAGTTGGAAAGTGTTTTTAGACCTGCCTGCAGGTTTATTTACCGTAAAAAAGGGGCAGTTTATCGCATTGAGTGGCAATACAGGGGGTTCTCAGGGGCCACATGTGCACTTTGAAATAAGAGATACCAAAACAGACAAGGTGTTAAATCCTTTGCTATTTGGATTTCCGGTAGCGGATAATATCGCTCCGGATATTCTGCGACTAGCCGTTTACGATAGAACTATCAGTACTTATGAGCAAAATCCTCGATTGTACCCTTTAAAAAAAGTAAATGGGGTTTTTACTACTAGCCCTTCATTGCTGATTGTAAACACTGATAAAGTAAGTTTTGCCATCACTGCTTACGACCGCTATTCAGGCTCTACGAATAAAAATGGTATCTACCAGGCAGTGTTATCCGAAAATGGCCATCCTATAACCGGCTTCCAACTGGATAGCATCAATTACGATGAAACACGCTATCTCAACGCGCACATCGACTATAAACTTCACAGTAGTGGCGGACCTTATGTGCAGCACCTGGGCAGACTTCCAGGTTATTCCGATGGAATTTACCATGGCCATAATAAAGAAGGTGTAATTGATATGGGAGACGGTTTAGTACACAATATAAAAATAGCTGTAAAAGATGCCAATGGCAATACATCCTTATTGCAATTGGATGTTCAAAAAAGTGAATCAAAACAAATAAAAACTCCTACTGAAATAAATCCTGATGATCAAAAAATGGAATTTCGTCCTGGATTTATTAATGTATTTGAAAACAATCAAGTTCGGTTTTATCTTCCCGAAAATGCTTTGTACGATTCGATTCGCTTTACTTTCAAGGAAATTATCCCAGCACAAGGAAATCCCATTTATCAATTGCATAATGGTAATATTCCTATACACGGCATGTTTCCTATTAATATAAAAAATTCCCAAGCTACCTTTTCCGACAAAATGGTGATGCGCCGTTTCTGGGGGGGTAAAGAGGATTATTCAAAAGCGGAACATATAACGATGGGGTATGATAAAGATTGGTACAAAGCAAATTTTAGAGAATTTGGCAACTTTCAATTGATGGAAGACACCACCCCCCCAACAATAACCCCCATTGGGATCAGGGAAGGTATGAACATCGGTAAACTAAATCGCCTCGCATTTGTAATAAAAGATAACACCAAAGTATTGGAGAAGTTTTCCGCCTATCTTGATGGCAAATGGATACGTTTTAGCAATGATAAAGGCAGTGCATTTATTTATCGGCTGGATGACCATTGTCCACCTGGTGCACATGAACTGAAAATAAGTGTAGAAGACTGTGTAGGAAACCGATCGGAAAGGACGTATCATTTTACAAGATAAGGGGAAAGATGAATGAGCAATAGGCGAGCGCTAATTCAAATTGCCCATTCACCATTCACAATTACCCATTCACCATTGCCCATTCACCAAATCACCAAATCACCATGACTACATTAACAACAGGCAAAAAAGCACCCGCCTTTAAGGGGCTAGATCAAAACGGCAACAAAATATCCATTGCCGATTTCAAAGGGAAAAAGCTGATTCTTTATTTTTACCCAAAGGATGACACACCAGGATGTACGGCCCAAGCCTGCAATTTGAGAGATAATTATACTGCCCTGCTTAAAAAAGGATTTGCGGTAGTAGGAGTTAGTACCGATCCAATAAAAATGCATAAGAAATTTGAGACCAAATATGAACTACCCTTTACGTTAATTGCCGATGAGGACAAAAAGATAGTAGAACAGTACGGGGTTTGGGGCGAAAAGAAATTTATGGGAAAATCCTATATGGGCATTACCCGGACCACTTTTTTAATCGATGAAGCAGGTAAAATTATAGGGATTATAAATAAACCAGACACTAAAAATCATACGGCAGAAATTCTGGAAGCCTGGGGAAATGGCTGATTTTTTTATGTATGATGTGTCGATGTATGATTTGTCGATGTCTGATCTTTTTATGTCTGATGTATGATTTGTCGATGTATGATTTTTTTATGTATGATGTATGATTTGTCGATGTATGATTTTTTTATGTATGATGTATGATTTGTCGATGTATGATTTTTTAATTTGAGCGTTGCCGCTTCATTCTTTTTGCAATCATTAACTAGCTTCTATATCCAATAGAGCTTCGACATATGTAAATAAATCATACATCAAAAAATCAGAAATCAGAAATCAGACATCAGACATCAGAAATCAGAAATCAGAAATTCTCACATCAGAGATCCCTCATACAATCCATTCCACATCCCCAAAGTTGAACTGCTGCTCCTGTTTAGAATCCATGGTTACCAACTGTCCAAAAGGGGTTACCCCCTGAATGGTAGCATCGAAATGAATGGAGCCCTTTTTTAAATGCATCTTTTTGTTGAGGCCAAATAAATGCCCATTGTATTCGGCCAGGGATTTGCTAAATGGGTCCTTTTGAATAGCACTAAACCGCTCCAACAGATGAATTTGCAACTCTTTGGCTAATGGGGTGAGGTCGTAGGTTTTTCCTGTAATTTGCTTTAATGAAACCGGATTTTTTAGGCTATTGTCAAAATGGGTCTGGTTGATATTAACACCTATACCTACTACAGCAAACTTCCAATCACTACCCTGAAAGCTATTTTCAATTAATACGCCTACTGCCTTTCTGTCACGCCAGTAAATATCATTTGGCCATTTTATGCTAGTTTCTTGACCGGCGTATCGTTCAAAAAAATCATAACAGCCTAAGGCGACGGAGACTAACAATTGAAATTGTTGTGAAGCATTTAACAATTGAACATCCAAAATAAGGCTGAGGGCAATATTAACGCCATCGGCTGTCTCCCAAACCCTTCCACGCTGGCCCTTTCCAGCAGTTTGCATCGTTGTAAAATAAGTATCTCCATGTTTCGCCATTCCTTCATGAACCTTTGCCATGGCATAGTTGTTGGTACTATCAACCTGCTTTAAAATTACAAAGGACGAACCGGTTTGTGGCATGTTGCAACGATTGGTAAAGAAATAGTACTTTTGAACATATTTGCAAGCTAGCTACTGTTAACCAAAAAACAAAAGTTAATAGTAAACAGCTAGCCTATCTATAAAATTGAGTACCCATGAAAAACAAACTAAAACAGCATATAATTTGAACAATCTCACAATGTTAGCCAATCGTCCAAAAAGTACTATTAAAAAGCTAACTAAAAACAGTAAAATTTTCAAGGCCATTATCGATGCCATACAGGAAAAAAAAGGAGAAAATATCATTAGCCTTGATTTACGTAAAATCCCTGAAGCCGTATCTGATTTTTTCATCATTTGTGAAGCTAGTAATTCCACGCAATTAAAGGCGATTGCTGACTTTATAGAAGAAGACGTAAAAAAGAAATGTGGTGAGTCCGCCTACAAGCATGAAGGCCGTCAGGCGCAACAATGGATTTTAATTGATTACGTAAATGTGGTAGTACATATCATGTTACCCGAACCAAGAAAGTTTTACAAGCTGGAAGAAATGTGGAGTGATGCAGTTGCCACCGAACACAATGACTAAATCAATCACCATACGCTATCCAATAGCATAACATAAATAAATATTGTAAGCAAGCAGCTATGTCAGAAGATAAAAAATCAACCAACAAAAAAACGGGCACTACCCCTTCTACCGGAGACGAGAACCAGTCAAAAAACAAAAGCCGATTTAATATCTATTGGATATATGGAATTGTCTTTGCTGCAATCGTAGGCTATAATTTTTTGCGAACTGCTACGGGCACCGGGGCAGAAACCAATCAAGTTAAATTTACTGAACTTGTTAAACAGGGGGATGTTGAAAAAATCACGACTATCCGCAACAAAAAAATTGTTCGGATATTTATCAAAAAAGATAGTCTCGAAAACAAACCCGTTTACAAAGATCTTTTTGGCAAGCAGTTCGATAACGCCATTAAAATGCCTGCTCCACAACTGTATTTCAGCATAGTGGATGATAAAACTTTTGCAGCGCAAATGCAGGATTTTTACAATAAAAACCCTGCAATTACCCAGATACCCGATTCTCCCACCGATGAAGGAGAATTATTTGGACAGATAATATCTACCCTTCTTCCTATCTTATTGATCGGCTTATTGTTCGTGATGATGATGCGCAAGGTTGGTGGACCAGGCGGTGGCAGTGGTGGGCCAGGAGGCATTTTCAATATTGGCAAATCAAAAGCTACTCTTTTCGATAAAGCATCTAGGGTGAATATCAATTTTGGTGATGTAGCCGGTCTAGATGAAGCTAAGGTAGAGGTAATGGAGATCGTTGATTTTTTAAAAAATCCGAAAAAATATACTGCCCTTGGTGGAAAAATACCCAAAGGTGCATTGTTAATAGGGCCTCCGGGAACAGGTAAAACTTTACTAGCTAAAGCGGTTGCAGGCGAAGCCCAGGTTCCATTTTTTAGCCTTAGTGGTAGTGATTTTGTGGAAATGTTTGTAGGTGTTGGTGCCAGCCGCGTTCGGGATCTTTTTAAGCAGGCAAGAGAAAAAGCCCCTTGTATCATTTTTATTGATGAAATTGATGCGATCGGAAGGGCAAGAGGTAAGAATATGATGATGAGCAATGATGAAAGAGAAAACACCTTGAACCAATTACTTGTGGAAATGGATGGCTTTGGAACTGATCTTGGAATCATTATTTTAGCTGCTACCAACCGACCAGATGTACTAGATGCTGCTTTATTGCGCCCAGGTAGATTTGATCGACAGATCTCTATTGACCGACCTGATTTAGTTGGTAGAGAAGCCATTTTTAAAGTGCATTTGGGCCCAATAAAAATTTCAACTACGCTTGATATCTTTAAATTAGCTGAGCAAACCCCCGGTTTTGCCGGTGCTGATATTGCCAATGTTTGTAATGAAGCCGCTTTAATAGCTGCCCGTAAAAACAAGGACTCAGTAGATATGAGCGATTTCCAGGATGCCATCGACAGAGTAATTGGCGGATTGGAAAAAAAGAATAAAATCATTTCCCCTGAAGAAAAAGAAATCATCGCATACCACGAAGCTGGACATGCCATTTGCGGTTGGTATCTCGAACATGCCTACCCGTTATTAAAAGTAACCGTAGTGCCTAGAGGTAGTGCAGCGCTGGGATATGCCCAATACACACCCAAAGAACAATACCTCTATAATACAGATCAACTGCTAGACCAGATATGCATGACACTGGGAGGAAGAGCAAGTGAAGATATTTTCTTTGGAAAAATAAGCACCGGCGCAAGCAATGATCTGCAACAAATTACTAAGATTGCCTACAGCATGATTACGGTATATGGAATGAACGAAAAAATCGGCAATATCAGTTATTACGATCCCAATCAGGAAAATGTATTTACCAAACCCTTTAGCGAGGAGACTGGTAAAATGATTGATGAAGAGGTACGCAAGCTAATAGAAAACGCCTATATCAGAACCAAGGAGCTACTTACTGAAAAGAAAGGCGATGTGGAGTTATTAGCCAAAGAATTACTGAAAAAAGAAGTCTTGTTTAAAAGTGATGTGGAGAGTTTAATTGGCAAAAGAGCTTTTGAAGAAAAAAAGGCATTGGATATTCCAACACCGGAAGAGGCAGTATTAGAAGAGCCAGATACCTCCTTACCTGAAGAACTGATAAATCCTCCTAAAATTTAAGATTGCCATGGGCACTTCAGCGGCAAAAGAAAACATATTAAAACGAATACGGCAGGCACTGAGTAATCCAGTGCCTTTGCCTTTTCCACAAAGTGAAGGATCTGCTTCTGTATACCAGCCTGCAAAAGATGAGTTGGAAATATTATTTGCAGAAGCATTTAACCAACTACAAGGTAAATTCTCCTTTTGCGTAGATGAGGCCGATCTCCTACTGCAGGTTCAGCAACTAATTACCCAAAAGGAATGGACCAAAATCTATTGTTGTGAAGATCGATGGAATGATTCATTTAGCAACACCATTCATCTCCCTGGCTGCGACGCTTCCGTTACTGGCTGCGAATATTTAGTAGCACGGACGGGTACCATTGTAATGAGTGCTGCCCAACAAAGCGGCCGCACAGTGAGCGTGTATGCCCCCATTCATATTTGTATCGCCTATACCAACCAATTGGTATACGATATCAAAGATGCTTTGCAATTACTGAAAGACAAATATGCAGGCAATATTCCATCTTTGATCACTTTTGCCAGTGGCCCTAGCAGAACGGCCGATATTGAAAAAACACTGGTAACAGGAGTGCATGGTCCTAAAGAAGTGTATTTGTTTTTGGTAGATAGCGCCAGTGCTATAGGTTGATTCCCTTATCTTTATTGCCTGCATTGAGCAATAATCAATAGGACCTTTCCTTTAATCTAACATTTTGCCTTTCATGACAACAATACCTGCAAAAAAAATATATTTCCTATCCGATTTTCATCTAGGAACTCCCGATGCAGCCACCAGTCTGC
>JBIKOV010000113.1:0-10651 GCA_044357815.1 Ferruginibacter sp.
TGCGATTAATACTCCGTGTAACCTTCCGGTAATTCCAATTTCTTTTTGTTTGATATCGAGCGCAACTGCCTTTTGCAATGCTTCAGTTGTATATACTTCTACAAAAGCATTTAAATGCTGGTGCCGGTTAATCTGCTCTAGGTAATGGTTTACCATTGCCACACAAGTGGTTTCTCCGGAAAGAAGCTGCTGATGATAGGTTGCTATAGTAGTGAACAATTTGAAAAAGGATTAGGTTGCCTTTATAAAATTGGCTGAAGTAAATGGCAGGGATCCTGTCATTTACTTCAGCCATGGGTAGTTGTAATAAAGAAAATTTATTTAGGCAATACCTGAGCCTGCTTTGAATCTTGTAGCTGTTGCCTTAATTCTCTAATTTCTTGTTCTTTGTCCTTTTCTTTCATGCCCTCTTCAATTTCGCTTTTTACGTTTTCTTTGGCATCTTTAAATTCACGCATACCCTTACCAATTCCTTTCATCAGTTCAGGGATTTTTTTACCCCCAAAAAGCAAAACGATTGCCAAAATAATAAATATCCATTCGGAACCACCAGGCATTCCAAATAATAAAACTGCTGCTAACACATTTGAAACTATCATAGTAATTAATTTGAAAAACAAATATAATTCAAATATTCGCTAATTTAATCGTTTTACTAAAAAACTATGTTGTAAACCTGTTAATGTAAAAAGCTTTTTTGTTCACAGCTTTATAGTAATAGTACTTGATATTTCTACCACAGGTAGCTTTTTTCTTACTTGCCTGTCAAGGAAAAATGCTTTTTGTGTAGGGAAGCTGGATGGGGATTAAATGAAGGAATGTTAACCAGAAAATCTCCTTTCATTGTTAAACAAAAGCAACTGCTCTTGGTATGGACAAAAAAAAACGAAATCCAAGAGGATTTCGCTTTTAAAATATATTGCAAGTCGCTTACTTTTTAAGGGCAACGGCCATTCTCTTTTCTTGAATACGGGCACTTTTACCACTTCTTTCGCGTAAATAAAACAATTTAGCACGACGTACTTTACCTACCTTATTCAATACGATACTCTCGATGTTGGGAGAATAGAATGGGAATAAACGCTCAACGCCTACACCATCACTCATTTTACGTACGGTAAAAGTGGCAGTAGCACCAGTTCCCTGACGCTTGATTACATCACCCTTGAAGCTTTGAATACGCTCTTTAGCGCCTTCAACGATTTTATAATTTACAGTGATATTATCACCTGCTTTAAACTTAGGAAGAGCTGGAGTTGCGGTTAACTGCTCGTGTACAAAATCTACTGCGTTCATAATCTTTATTTTTTCGGACTGCGAAGGTAAGGGTTTAATTGATAATTGTAAAATCAATGCGGGATATTTTTTCCAATTTACTAAAATAGGGTTGTTTTGTAGGAATAATATATTGAATAGGGGGGTAAAATAGTATCTTATATACGCTCCATTTGGTTTTTGAGCCGATTTTACCTTCATTAAAATAAAAAAGCTACCCACATAATGAGTAGCTGTAAACTATTTTATAAGAAGTTATCGAGCGATATTGACTGCTCTTTTCTCTCTGATTACGGTAACCTTTATTTGACCAGGAAAGGTCATTTCCGTTTGAATTTTCTGTGCTATTTCAAAACTAAGCCTGTCACTGTCGGAATCACTCACCTTGTCAGCTTCTACAATTACCCTTAATTCCCTTCCAGCTTGGATGGCGTAGGCTTTTTCTACTCCTTGGTAAGCCTGTGCAAGGTTTTCTAGGTCTTTGATGCGCTGGATGTATTGCTGCATGATTTCACGCCTAGCACCCGGCCTAGCGCCGCTAATGGCGTCACAAGCCTGAATAATAGGTGAAATAACGTATTGCATTTCCATTTCATCATGATGGGCACCAATGGCATTTACTACTGCAGGGTTTTCGCCATATTTTTCTGCCAGTTTAGCTCCCAATAATGCATGACTTAATTCTGTTTCCTCGTCGGGTACTTTTCCGATATCATGCAATAGACCGGCACGTTTGGCCAATTTAGGGTTCATGCCTAACTCTGCAGCCATAATAGCACAAAGGTTAGCAGTCTCCCTGCTATGCATTAATAAATTCTGACCATAGGAAGAGCGGAAGCGCATCCGTCCCACCATTCTGATCAATTCTTTGTGTAAGCCATGAACACCCAATTCCATTGCAGTACGTTCACCAATTTCCATTACCTGGTCATCGAGTTGACGTTTGGTTTTTTCTACTACTTCCTCAATTCTAGCGGGGTGAATACGACCATCTGCAACCAAGCGCTGCAATGATAAACGGGCAATTTCTCTGCGCAATGGGTCAAAAGACGAAAGCACGATCGCTTCGGGAGTATCATCTACGATAAGATCTACTCCAGTTGCAGCTTCAATCGCTCTGATATTCCTTCCTTCCCTTCCAATGATGGAACCCTTTATTTCGTCGCTTTCTAGGTTAAATACGGTGATGGAGTTTTCAATTGCCTGTTCTGCTGCAGTACGCTGTATGGTTTGAATGACGATTTTGCGGGCTTCCTTGTTGGCCTTCAATTTAGCATCTTCAATAATTTCCTGTTGAATCACCAGTGCCCTTGTTTGTGCCTCCTGCTTAAGCCCTTCAATGAGCTGGGTTCTGGCATCTTCAGCCGATAAACCGGCTACTTTCTCTAAGCGGCGAATATGTTCTTCTTGGTGCTTTTCTAGTTCAGTGCGCTTAACATTTACTACTTCAATCTGGCGATTGAGGGTTTCTTTAATAGCATCGTTGTCCTTGATTTGCTTATCAAGATTCAGCTCTTTTTGGTTAATGGATTGCTCCTTTTGCTTGATCCTATTTTCGGCTTCATTGGCTTTTTGAGTACGCTGTAAAGCATCCCGGTCGTAATCGGATTTTAACTGAACAAATTTTTCCTTCGCTTCCAGTAATTTCTCTTTTTTTAGGTTTTCAGCTTGTAACTGACCATCTGTAATGATCTTTTTAGCTTGATTTTCAGCGTCTTCTATTTGTTTGCTCGTGTTTTTGGCAAAAACAAATTTGCCGAGTAATAGCCCCGCAGTTAGGGCAATTGCTCCAATGATGATTGAAATTATGTTCGATTCCATTGATTTTTTTTGTTTTAATTCGGTTCAAAATCTTATAAATCCTCTCTAGGCCCATCAGTTCAAATGAGATAGTTAGGCGGCGAAGATATGAAAATTAGTTTGGAGTTTTGGAGGCGGGCGATTATTAGCCTATATCTTATTGTAAGCTGCTTAGTGGAAAGTTCATTTCAATAGGCAGGATTCTAAGTAGGGGGAACGGGAATTTTAGAGGGCTTTATCTATTTGCAGCTCCATTTTAAGCAATGCTTCCGACACTGTTTTTTCCAGTCCGGCGGTAGATTCGGGCACTCCCTGAGTAGCATACCAGATCATCACCATTGCAATAAAATCCTGCATATCCTTTCCGGCAAACTGGGTTTTGAATTCAATTATCTTATCGTTAATGGTCTTTATAGTATGTCGGATAACCTCCTCGTCTTTGGGGAGGGTTTTAATTCGATAGGTTCTGTCACCTATCACAAGGTTAATGGGAATGAGTTCTGACATAGTTTTTATTCACTTAGCAATCCTATACTTTTATCAATTTCTTTGATGTATTGATTGATTTGATGTTCGAATGTTTTTTTATCTTTTTCATTCATTTTACCTGCAGCAGATTTTAAAATCCCTGCCTGTTGTTCCATTTGATTGATACGCAGCAAATTGTTTTCCTGGCTAATTTTCAATTCTTTGATTGACTGGGTTAACTGTTCATTTTCTTTTTGAAGCAACTGGTATTGCTTCAGTAACTGCTGAAGTTTGGAGTTGATTCGGTTAATATTTTCCGATAGGGTTGACAATAGAAAAAGTTTAGTTTATAAAAGTTCAACCTAAAGCTGTTTTTGATGGACTGGACTGAATAGGCGATTATTTTCTTATTACTGCATTTAATTCTTTTTCATATGCAGTAATCAAGGAAGCCATCATGACATCGATGTCTTTGTCAGTCATGGTTTTTTCTTCATCCAAAAAAGTCAGGCTGATCGCCATCGCTTTTTTATCTGCTCCCAATTTTTCACTTTCAAATATATCAAATAAATTGATGGATTGTAGTTTTTTGAGTTTGGCTGCATAAGTTACCTGCTCAATGGTTTCGTATTTTAGTGCTTTATCAACCACTATTGACAGATCCCTAGTTGCAGCAGGAAACTTTGAAATTTCATGGTAGCGAACCTGGATAGAATTATTAAGTTGCAATACTTTATCCCAGTTGATGTCAATATAAAAAACGGGTTGTTTGATATCAAATTGATCTAGTGTTTTTTTGTTTACAATACCAATGGTTGCAACCACTTCATTTTGAATGCTTGCCTCAATACAGTCATCGAGTGTAGGCTCGTTTTTTTGATTATAATTCCCTATGGGTAAGCCTACAATAGCCATGGTGTTTTCAAACACTCCCTTTGCGAAATAAAAATCTGTTTTCTCACTCTTTATTTTCCAACCCCCTACCTGTTTATTTCCTGTTATGTAAATGCTGATATGTTGTTGCTCTTCATATTTGCCCAATGCAGTAGTATGATAGGTCTTGCCAAATTCAAATAGTTGCAGGTCTGTATTTTTTCGATTACAGTTGTAGGCAACTGTTTCCAAACCTGTTTCCATCATGGAGGGCCTCATTACATTGAGGTCTGCGCTGAGGCTATTGATCATTTTTACCGTTGTTTGCAGCACTTCTTCACTATAGTAGGCGGCATTGGTAATGCTATTGGTAAAAATTTCATTAAAGCCAATTCCAATTAATGCAGCGGCTACTTTTTCTTTATAAGCAGTAGCATGCCCTAATGTTTCTACTGAGTGAGAAATGGTAATGGCGGAAGGTATTTCAATTAAATCAAGTCCATCTATGCGCATAATCTCTTCTACAATATCGGCCGGAATAGTAATGTCTGGCTTGCTGTAAGGCACTGCAATTCGGATATCATCCATTCCTTCTTTAATGATTTCGAAACCTAGGGCAGTTAATATTTTTTTAATAGTGTCGCCGTGATAATTTTTACCACTTAGTTTTTTTAAATAATGGTATTTGATCGTGATCTCCGATTTTTCTTTGGGAGCTGGGTAAACATCAATAATGTCTGAGACGATTTCACCACCGGCAATTTCTTGAATCATTAGTGCGGCTCTTTTTAATACATTCACTGTATTGCTGATGTCAACCCCTTTTTCAAATCTTGTAGCAGCATCAGTGCGTAGTCCAAGTCGGATGGATGTTTTACGGATACTAAGCGGATTGAACCAAGCACTTTCCAAAAAAATATTTTTAGTGCTATTGGTTACTCCACTTTGCAGGCCTCCGTATACACCAGCAATACACATCGGAGCCTCCGCATTGCATATGAGTAAATCTTCTGCCGAAAGCGTTCTTTGTTTTTCATCCAGTGTTACAAAAGGGCTAGCATCCGGTAGATTTTTTACAATAATCTTTTCCCCAATAATCTGGTCAGCATCAAATGCATGAAGGGGCTGACCAGTTTCGTGCAAAATAAATTGGGTGATATCTACAATATTGTTAATGGGCTTTAAGCCGATACTCTTTAGTTTTTGCTGTAACCATACGGGGCTTTCTGCAATACTGACATTTTGCAGACTTACACCGGCGTATCGTTGGCAAGCTTCTTGGTTTTCTATGCTTACCGAAATTTGATTACCCTTTTGAGTGGTCTTAAAATTATTTTTAAAAGGAGATTTGACAGCAGTTTCTTTTTTATTGTGGTGCGATAGCCATGCACACACATCCTTTGCAACACCAAGATGGCTCATTGCATCCATTCGGTTGGGCGTAAGCCCTATTTCGAAAATATAGTCCTCATAGGGTTTAAAAAATTGTGCTGCAGCCATTCCGATTTCAGTTGCTGTTGGCAAAACGATGATTCCTGCATGTTCATTGCTTAAGCCTATTTCATCCTCAGCGCAGATCATTCCAAAGCTTTCTACCCCACGGATTTTTACTTTTTTCATAGTAAGCGGTTCCTTATTCAAAGGATAGATGGTAGTTCCAATTAAGGCAACTATCACTTTTTGTCCTACTGCCACATTGGGGGCCCCGCAAACTATTTGTAATGGTTGGTCATTGCCAATTTCAACAGAGGTAATATTAAGCTTATCTGCATCCGGATGCTTGCTGCAAGCAATTACTTTTCCGATGACCAACCCTTTTAATCCACCCTTAATATCTTCATATCTTTCCAGGCTTTCTACTTCCAGTCCAATGGAAGTGAGTATTTTACTCAGTTTCTCAGGTGCTACCTTTATTGGTAAATATTCACTCAGCCAATTATAACTTATGGTCATTCAATCTTTGTTGATTAATAGTGTATGATCGAGCAAAGATAGTTATTGAGCCGCAAGCGTAAAAAACGGATATTAAAAACCAGCTATTTTTTTGAAAATAACTTGCTACTAAGCTAAAATGTCACAATAAATCGGTGATAAATCATTTAAATAAAAGTACCAACTTTAAAAAAAAGGGATCTGGTGCAGAAATAACAGTATGAGCGATTTTAGTTGTTGATAAAATAGTTCAGAATGCCATCGATGGGGCGAATTGACTGTTAATAAATATGTGAATAAGGTATTAATAAGCTATTTTTGCCGGTGCATTTGTTGTGTATAATGAATATAAAAAGTTTGACTTGGGGCACTGTGGATAATCAATCGGTTTTTTGCATTTACCTTAGCCGAGTTGAAATATTTTGTTCTTACTTAGGCTTTTTCTAAGTGGGTAAGCAAGGGTGGCTGACATTGAGTTTTACGGTAAATAATCGACATCTGCTACCAATATCAAATGAAAACTGACACTTTATTCTAGAAAAAAATAATATCCCTATGGAGCTAACCAATTTGAACAAGGATAGAAAAGTAAGACGAAAACCTTCCATTGATTTAGGAAATATGGTTTTTGGCAAAGTGCCTCCCCAATCTAAGGAACTGGAAGAGGCAATACTAGGTGCAATCATGTTGGAAAAGAGTGCTTTTGATACAGTGGTGGAAATTTTAAAGCCCGAGTGTTTTTATGGAGAAGCTCACCAAAATATCTTTAAGGCAATGAAGTCTTTGGCCGATAAAAGTTTGCCAATTGATTTGTTGACTGTGGTGGAGGAATTAAAACTAAGGGGAGATCTTGAGCTGGTGGGTGGTGCTTATTATGTTTCCAGATTAACCAATTCAGTGGTATCGTCGGCCAATATTGAGGCGCACTCAAGAATTGTTTTGCAAAAATTTATCCAGCGGGAATTAATTCGTATTAGCGGTGAAATTATAGGCGATGCGTATGAGGATACCACAGATGTATTTGATTTACTCGATGACGCTGAAAGTAAATTGTTTGAAATTACCAATAATCACCTTAGGAGTGCATTTGAGGATATCAATACGGTATTGGTGAAAACCATCCAGCGAATTGAAGATATGCGTAACCGGGATGAAGATATTACCGGTGTTCCAAGTGGTTTTCCTTCACTAGATAAGTTAACCTACGGATGGCAGCAAACTGATCTGATTGTGTTGGCAGCTAGGCCTTCAGTTGGTAAAACCGCATTTGCCTTAAATTTGGCGCGTAGTGCGGCACTGCATCCTACCAAACCAACTCCTGTGGTATTTTTTAGTTTGGAGATGAGTTCTAGTCAGTTGGTTCAGCGTATATTAAGTGCGGAGAGTGAAATATGGCTGGAAAAAATTTCTCGTGGCAAATTGGAAGAGCATGAAATGAAGCAGTTGTATAAGCGTGGAATTGAGCGCTTGAGCAATGCACCTATTTATATTGATGACACGGCGGCTTTAAATATTTTTGAATTAAGGGCAAAATGTAGGCGATTAAAAAATAAGCATGATATCGGACTGATCATCATCGATTACCTTCAGTTAATGAGTGGTGGTGGAGATAATAAGAACGGCAATCGGGAACAAGAAATCAGTAAGATCTCTAGAGATTTAAAAGGGTTGGCCAAGGAATTAAAGGTCCCCATCATTGCCCTATCACAGTTAAGTCGTGAAGTGGAAAAAAGAAAGGAAGGCGCTAAGATACCGCAGTTGAGTGATTTGAGAGAATCAGGTGCTATCGAACAAGACGCCGACATGGTGATGTTCTTGTATCGGCCGGAATATTATGATATTACAGCCAATGAAATGGGTGAAAGTAACAAAGGCGAAACCTATGTAAAAATAGCAAAGCATCGGAATGGAAGTTTGGATACTATTAAATTAAAAGCGTTGCTACATATCCAGAAATTTATTGAAGATGAAGATGGAGGAAGTGGTTTTGGTGGTGGCGCTCCGGGAAGTAGTTTCCGGCCTGTTAAAAGCGATGAGGATGGAGGCGCAAAATTGTATATTCAAAAGGGAAGCAAGATGAATGATAGTGCTTATGATGATGACACCCCCTTTTAATTAATTTAAAATTTAAAATTGGAGATTGAAGCAATAGTTGTTTTTTTCATTCTCCTTTAATTATGGCACTTCCTTTTTTCTATAAAGAAGATTTAGATTCATTAGCAGCAGCCGTTTTGCTGGATGAAGATACCAGCAAACATATTGTGCAGGTACTTCGTATGCAAAATAAAGCGCAGTTGCAGCTAACCAACGGAAGGGGAGATTTGTTCACTGCTGAAATAACGGATAGTAATAGAAAAAAGTGTGTCGTCAGGATTTTAAAAATCGATCATCTTAAGCGGTCTACAAATAATACGACCCTTGCTATCTCTTTGATAAAAAACAATCACCGCTTTGAATGGTTTTTAGAAAAGGCTACTGAAATTGGAGTTTTTCAAATAGTACCACTTGTTTGCGAGCGCACTGAAAAAACTGCATTTAAGTTTGATCGAATGAAAAATATTTTGATTAGTGCAATGCTGCAGTCTCAACAAAGCTGGTTGCCTATTTTACTAGAACCAATAAAATTGGCTGGTTTTGTAAATCAAGTGGGCCCGATTAATAAATATATTGCACATTGTGAAAATTCGGAGGCGAAAATTCAGTTACATACCTGCCAACCATTTACTGATTCAGTTATTCTCATTGGTCCAGAAGGTGATTTTACAATTGATGAAATTTCAATTGCCTTACAAAATAATTTTATTCCAGTGGCATTGGGAAATACTAGGCTGCGAACAGAAACCGCAGGTGTAGTAGCCGCTACCCTATTGGCAATGGCAGAATAGTTTCGATGCGTTTTGGGTGATTTTTGATCGGCTTTTTGATTAGGAATTACAAATCGGATGGGGAATTATTTTTTTCAACTTCTTTTACTGTTAATGTGGGCCCATTTAGTATTACCAATCTTTTTTTGGCGGCTTTTTTTACCATAGTCATATTAAGTAATTCAACAACAAATGAAAATGCCATTCCGAAGTAAATGTAATTTTTGAGGTGCATTTTTTCTGCAGTTTCTGAGTCCCATCCTTCCATGAGTAAACTCAATCCAATCATAACCAAAAATGAAAGGGCCAACATTTTCAGGGTAGGGTGGTGGTGAATAAATTCAGAAATTTTCGGACTGAATAAAAACATCACAGCCATTGCTATTACAACAGCTGCAATCATTATTTCTACATGCTTTGCAGTACCACCGGCTGTAATAATACTGTCAAATGAAAATACGGCATCAATTAAAATGATTTGGCCGATAGCCTTACCCATTCCAATACCTTTTTTAGTTTGAATGATCTCATTTGGATTTTCTCCCTCCAATTTCCCATGAATCTCCCTTACCGATTTATAGATTAAAAATAGCCCTCCTAGCAACATTACGATACTCGCCAAGTCGAATCCTTTGTCAAATAAAGTAATTACTGGTTTTCCTTTTTGGGAAAGTAGCCATCCGAGTCCTATTAGGAGCGCACTGCGCGAAAGAATGCCAGTAATCATCCATAAGCGCCGGGCCTTAAATTGATCTGTTTTTTTTTGAAGTCGGTTTAGAATGATACTTACAAAAATCACATTGTCAATCCCCAAAACTACTTCCAGTATCACTAAAATAAAAAAGCTAATCAAGCTCTCGGAGGTAAATAAATAATCCATGGTGCAAAAATAATGTTTACAGATCGGCCGTTGGTCTTTTTTTTTGTTAGTTGAATTTTTAAATTGGTTGATGCGCTGTCATTGGCCAGAGGGTAAGCGAATTAATTTTCGTTTAGGTGCCTGCATATTTTTTTTACGATAGAAGGGCCTTCGTATACAAAGCCTGTCCATACCTGGACCAAACTGGCACCAGCAGCAATTTTTTCCTGGGCATCGGCACCGGTAAAAATACCTCCACTAGCAATAATGGGTAATTGACCATCTGTTTTTTGATGAATGTATTGAACGATTTCAGTGCTTTTTTGTCTCAGTGGCCGACCGCTCAAACCACCTGCACCGATGGTTTCTAGCAGGGAGTAGGATGTTGTCAGTAGTGTTCTGTCAATAGTGGTATTGGCTGCAACAAGCCCATCCAACTTTATTTCCATTGCCAAAGAAATCACATCATCTATTTGTTCAGGGCTAAGGTCTGGTGCAATTTTAAGTAAAATAGGCTTTTGAGTTTTGAACTGGTTATTTTGAATTTGCAATTCGGTTAAAATTTTCCGCAAAGACTCTT
>JBIKOV010000010.1:0-33497 GCA_044357815.1 Ferruginibacter sp.
CCGGTGACTCACCGGAGGCAGTGACTCACCGACTAGTTGAACTAATATTTCCTTCCTTACTGACTGTTATCTTAGCTTCTGACTGAAGATAATCTATCACCTTCCATATTTTTTCTTTTTTAAACTGTTTACTACTTTCTAATAATTCTTTTATTCCGGTTGAATACTTTTGTGTCCATTCAAAAATATAGCGGGTAATTTGTTCAAACTCTTCCTTGCTAATGCGCAGCGATTTCAGGTTGATACAATTATCACAGATGCCACAAGGCTTAATGGCTAGGTCATTGAAGTAGTTGCCAATGATTTGACTTCTGCAGGTAATGGTGTTGACAATAAATCCGGAGATAGCTTTTATTCTAGTCTCAAAATTTTTCTTTCTTTCAATATAGTTATCCAGATTAATCAAAAAGCTATCGGCATACATCCTATTGATTACTAAACTAAGTTGGGGCGAATCCTTTTGCGCATCGTAGGTTACAATACCATATTGTTGTAATTGATATAACTCCCGCTTTACTTCATCCGTGCTCTTTTTAACAAATCGGGCAAGCTCGGTTTCATAAATGTTGGCAGGGTAGTCAAAAATTCCCTCATAGCTGCGAAGTAATCCTTTGATCAGTTTTTCAAAAAGGGGAAATTGCTTTTCAAAGTCTTCCAACTGCTGCCTATCGGTGTTAAATACCAGGGTAGAAGGTTTGAAAAAAACTTCATTGAACCTCAATATATCCTCCTGCTCAAGCGTTTTAATGACGTAAGTAGCGGTGAGGATATTGATTTTAAAGGCTGCTGAAAAACTGGTCATATCAAAATCAAAACTGTTGCCTTCACCTGAACCTGCAGCTACCTGCAAGTAATTCATCACGGCGATATACACTTGTTTAATGGTTGCTTTATCTGGATAACGAATGTTGCTTTGTAATTGCATATCGGCAACTTCTCGGTCATTGTACAACAACACAGCGTAGGCCCTTTTACCATCTCGACCTGCCCTTCCGGCCTCCTGGTAGTAATTTTCGATGCAATCCGGTACACCATAATGGATGACCAATCTTACATCAGGCTTATCGATTCCCATGCCAAAAGCATTGGTACAGACAATAATCCTAGTGATATTATTGATCCAGTTTTCCTGCCGCTTATTTCTTTCTTCATTGCTCAAGCCGGCATGGTAAAAATCGGCGTTGATATTATTTTGCGTGAGCAGTTCAGCAATGTCTTTGGTTTGTTTGCGGCTTTTGCAATACACAATTCCGCTGCCTTTTACATTGTTAATAATCTCTAGTATTTTATTTTGTTTGGATACTACATTAAAAACACTGTAAGAAAGATTGGCTCTTTCAAAAGATTGCTGAAATCGTTGCTGGCTCTTTTTGAAAAGCAATTTTTCGCAAATATCATTTTGAACAGATATAGTTGCAGAAGCAGTTAGTGCTAGTATGGGTACATTGGGCAGTTGTTCTCTAATACTGGCAATGCGTAAATAGGGAGGTCTGAAATCATAACCCCATTGCGAAATACAATGCGCCTCATCCACCGCTACCATGCTGATATTCATGCTAGGTAAATAATCCAGAAACAAATCGGTTTCTAATCTTTCGGGCGAAACGTATAAAAATTTATAGTTCCCATGGGCTGCATTCTGTAAGGTTTTTTTTACCTCTAAAAAACTCATACCTGAGTAAATGGACAATGCGAGAATTCCCTTTTTTTTCAACCCTTCTACCTGGTCTTTCATCAGTGCAATCAGCGGACTGATAACCAAACAAATTCCATCCTTAGCCAAGGCAGGCACCTGAAAACAAATGGATTTCCCTCCACCCGTGGGGAGTAAAGCAAGCGTATCGCTTCCTTCCAACATACTATTGATAATATCCTCCTGCAATGGCCGAAATGAATCGTACCCCCAATTTTCTTTTAAAATTTGCTGGATGGAAACTTGTGTCAAAACAATAATTTAGTAAACTTCATTCTTGGCCGTAGCGTTTTTAATTTTTCCTACCCAGAAAGATGCAAAATAAGCTATAAAACCAATCTGTTTTTTAAAACAAGCCGGTATTCTAAAAATCTACTGCCGATTCGCCTACCCCTAAAGCATTAAATTTAGAAAATATAAGATAATTATTTAGCTGTTTCTTTAATAAAAGTAGCAATGTCTTTTTTAAATTGTTTACCAGAGGCTGGGTCGATGTACATCATGTGGCCAGCTTCATAATATTTTAATGTAAAATTATTTTGAATTCTTTTTTCCAAGCCCATGTGTTTGAAAGTATATTCTGCAGCAAAAAATGGAGTGGCTAAATCATAATATCCATTTAAGGCCAACACTTTTAAACTAGGATTGTGACTCATTGCTTCGGCCAAGTCCACGGATGTATTTGAAATAACAGCATCACTATTGTTGTTTTTATTATGCTTCCAATCCCATTTAAAGCCAGGAGTGGAATAAGCAGAAGTTTTATACGTAAGTTTTTTATCTACTTTTAGTTCATTGTAAAAATAATCAGAAAAAGCAGCAATATAAGGTGGGCTAATACTTTCACTTTGTGGATCATAACTTGAAGCCTCGCTTAATAAATTTTGATTAATTCCTTTATATCTTGCATCCAATCTTCCAACAGTTAAATGCTCACTTCTTAAAAGTTCTTCGGTAAACTGAGGTTCTTTGATTCGTAAATTTGCTTTTAATACATATTCTTTACTAAGCCCAGTAATAGCAGCTACTTGAGCAGCTATTAATTCTTTTTCATTGTCCGACAAATCGGAACCTTTCATTAATGCATTGGCATAATTTTCTGCTGCGAATTTTCTAGCTTCTTCAGCAAAAGTAGCAATGTCTGTAGGTTTATTATTAATTTTATTATGATACCATGCAGTTACTGCATAGGTAGGTAGATTTAAAATATAGGATATATCATCTCCTTGTTGAAAGGTAAGTGTACGCATATCTAATACTGTAGATATTAAGACAATACCATTCACTACAATTCCTAAATTTCCTTGTAAGTAATTGGCCACACCTGCACTGCGCATGGTACCATAACTTTCTCCAATTAGGTATTTTGGTGATTGCCAACGATTGTTTTCATTAATGTATTGTTTAA
This sequence comes from Ferruginibacter sp., assembly GCA_044357815.1. Lineage (GTDB taxonomy): Bacteria > Bacteroidota > Bacteroidia > Chitinophagales > Chitinophagaceae > Ferruginibacter. The sequence goes on from JBIKOV010000010.1 coordinate 3,102, forward strand.
TAAAGCCACTTACTGATTTGATATCTCCATCTACTCCCCAAAAGTCTTTATTTGCGGCTTTGCCAATGGCTTTACTCAAACCAGTGCCTACGGGATCAATCATGATTATATCACTAACATCTAAAATGGAAAATTGGTTGTCTGCTACTTTATATGGAGCAGGATGATTGTCATTGGGATCATTTAATACAACTCTTCTTGGTCCCATTGCGCCCATATGTAGCCATATAGAGGAGGAGCCAGGACCACCATTATAGGAGAAGGATATTGGCCTTTTGCCCATTTCGGTTTGACCCTCTTTGGTGTAAGCCGTATATCCATAAAAAGCGATGGGTTCATCTTGGTCGTTTCTTAAAATGAGGGCCCCTGCCGTTGCAGTATAATTGATGGTTTTTCCATCAATGGTAACCGCGTGATGCGTAACTGATTTTTCTTCTTTTGGAACTGATAATGAGTCTTTTGTAGCATTTTGTGCCCAAGAATAGGTGGAACAAAAAACAAAACTGATTAGTAGTGAAACGGCAAAGGATATTTTTTTCATAGAATATATTTATTTTTTTTAAATATACTAATTTATTTAGTGGTATATAAGAATTTTATTAGAACTTACAAGATTGATTTGAGTTAAAAAAATTGCCTTCAGCTTCTTAAAATAATGAATGATGTCTAAATTTATTTTTACTACAAGTATTACTTTATTTTCTTTTTTAATGAATGCATTTGCACAACAAGCGCCTTCACCGTTAATGAATTCCTTTCAAACTTATCAAAAGATGAAGGAGGAAACAAAATTTAATTTGAATTGGATTTCTTTAGGTCCTACAGTGAATAGTGCAAGAGCAGATGTTGTACAAGTGGATACTGCTCATCCAGGAACAATGTATGTGGGCTATGGTTCAGGTGGGCTTTGGAAAACAATTGACAATGGGCTTTCTTGGAATTCTATTTTTGAAAACCAAGCTAGTTATAGCATTGGCGACTTTGCGATCGCACCCTCTAATTCAAATATTCTTTATATTGGTACTGGGGAGCATCTTAAGAAACCTCGAAATTTTACATTACCAGGTACTGGAATGTATCGTTCAAATGATGCAGGTAAAACATGGCAACATATTGGATTAGATGATTCATGGTCGATAGCTGAGATTGCTGTTCATCCCCAAAATCCAAATATTGTTTTAGTTTCTGTCATCGGGCACTTATGGACCAAAAATAAAAATAGAGGTTTGTATCGAACAGAAGATGGAGGAAAAACATGGGAGCAAGTATTATATAAGAATGATATGACCGGAGGTAATGATATTGTCATCTCTGCTTCCAATCCTCAGAAAATGTATACTACTTTATGGGAAGTTTATCCAGGGATAACTGGTGAGCATAGTGGTGTGTATAAAAGTTCAGATGCAGGTAAAACCTGGGCACTATGTAAAATTGGTTTGCCTAGTGGACCTAATGTAGGTAGAATAAGTGTTTCAGTTTCTTTTACGAATCCAGATAAAGCATATGCTTTAGTTGACAATCTTAACAATGCTAAAAACCAAGCTGCAGAACTTTATAAGACCTTAGACGGAGGACTTACTTGGACTAAAACACATGATGGACCCTTTAAAATATTTTCACAGTATGGATGGTATTTTACCAATGTATATGTAAATCCAACAGATGACGAGGAAGTATTTTGTTTAGGCGTTCGATTGGCGCATAGTACGGATGGTGGAAAAACGTTTTCATTTATTGGAGGGAAAGTAAATCACCTGACACCAAGTATTGCACAGGGATTGCATTTAGATCAATCTGAATTATGGATTAATCCAAATAATCCTAAGCATCTTGCTTTGGGAAATGACGGAGGATTGTATGTGAGTCTTGACAAAGGATTGTCTTGGATGCATTATAATAATATTCCAACTGGTGAATTTTATGATATCGCAATTGATGCATCCACATATACAATTTATGGAGGCACACAGGATGATGCTACAGTCTATGGCCCTGCAAAAGAATTAAATACACAATATAATGACCCATGGAAATATCTTTGGATTGACCCTTGGGATGGAGGAGATGGATGTGTAACGCAAGTGGACCCAGAGGATAAAAATATTATTTATTATAGTCAACAACATGGAGATGCTATAAGACTTGATAAAACCAAAGATAAAACGGTCTCTATAAAACCATCTTTACCAAAATCAATTCATGATACGCTAAAATATAATTTCATCACTCCATATTTTATATCAGCTTATCAAAATAATACATTGTATCATGGAGGTAATTATATTTTTAAGACTACTAATCGTGGAGATACCTGGAAAGTAATTAGTCCAAATATTTCTATTTCATCTTTTCAAGGCAAAAATTCCAATGCTGCTGGAGCTTTGGTTGAATCCCCCGTTAAAAAAGGGTTACTTTATTTAGGTACAGATAAGGGAGCATTTTGGGTATCAAAAAATGACGGGCTTCATTGGCAGGAGTTATCTTCCGGGCTTGCCAACAATTACATTCGAAGTATCTCAGCCTCTCGATTCAATATTTCAAGAGTTTATCTATCTATGACAGGTATCAATAATGACGATTTGCATAGTTATATTTATGTTTCAGAAGACTATGGTGAAAATTGGAAAAGTATTGCCAATGGGCTTCCTGATGAGCCATTTAATGTGATAAAAGAAGATCCTACCAATGAAAATATTTTGTATGCTGGTGGGTTGAGGGGCGTATTTGTATCTATGAATAGAGGACTAGATTGGTCTTTGTTAGGGAATAATTTGCCGCAAACTGCAATTTCAGATTTAAAGATCCATTTACCAACTATGGATCTTGTTGCAGCTACACACGGAAGAGGAATTTATAAGGTAAACCTAAAGCCAATACAAAAATCAATAAACTTTAAACACCTTAATTCAAAGAATTACTTTTTTGAAATAGATACTTTAAAAAGACCTTGGCTCAATTCAAACGGAGGGGAACCCTTACAAAAAAGCATTGAAAAAGGCAATTTTACATTTTGGCTCAATCAAGCGCAAGTACTAACTATTTCCATAAGAGATAAATCAAATAAGGAAATTTGGAAAATTAATTTTGAAGGGAAGCCCGGATTTAATACCTATCGTTGGAATTTAGTGTTAAGTAAAAAAGAAAGCGATGAGCCTTATTTTATAAATTATGAAAAGTTTATAGATGCAGGAAAATATACTTTAATGGCTACTTCTACCGATGCTCATTTTGAACATACTTTTATTGTTGTTAATGGCATATCCCCTTATTTAAATAATTAAAGTTATCCCTGCTTGAGGAAAATACCCCCTCAAATTGGGTCAAATTGGTTGATTTCGATTTTTCCAAAACCTAACCCATTAAAAATTGTATACTGACCCCATCAAGTGTCTAACCTTTTGGGGGTAGTCTATTATTAGAGGCGCAGTCGTATTTTGAAATTTAAAACTTATTTCATCAATGATATAAGTTCAGGTGTATCATAGATAAACCATTCTTTTACTATTTTATCATCTTTGATAGTAACTGCTCGAAGACCAAAAATATTCATACTTGAAAACAAAATAAATAGAGTGAAAAATGATATTGTATTTATACTTACCAATTGGAGTGGCTAGTTATTTAAAAGTAAGCTTTTCATTTTATTCTGATTTGTTTTGTGATTTAGTATATTCTTTTACTCCTACTTTTTTTGACCAAACAGCATAATCTAAAACCATTTCTTGTAGCACTTGCATATGCTTGCTTGCTAAGTTTTTAGTTTCACAGATATCGGTAGACAAATCGTACAATTCCCAAGCAGAACCCTCAAAATCTTTCACCAATTTCCAATTGCCTTTTCGCATTGCCTTATTTCCTTCATGCTCCCAATAATAAGTTTTTGGAGATGGCTTTTTACCAGTCCATAAATAACTTAAACTTTCTCCAGGAAGTGATTTAGCAGGCACCCCTGCTAAATCTAAACTTGTTGGCAGTAAATCCATTATATGACCAATTCCTTCGTTATAACCCGCTTGGGGTTTGATTTTTGTAGGCCATTGAATTATGCAAGGCGAAATCATTCCACCTTCATGTAAGATTTTTTTATACTTTTTAAAGGGCGTATTAGAAACATTAGCCCAAGGGTAATCGTAGTTAACATAAGAGCCCTTTTCGCCAATTTGTTTAGAATTGTCATTTAGTTTTCTTGAATCCATATTTTCCGCACAACCTCCATTGTCAGACATAAAAACAATCAGCGTGTTATCAAATTGTTTGTTGGCTTTGAGTACTGCAATTAATCGGCCAATATTTTGATCTATCCTATCAATCATTGCAGCATACACCGCCATCTTTCTAATCCATTTTTTTTATCTGCCACATCTTTCCAATTGGCAATATTCGCAGGAAGATCTGTTAATTGATAACGTAGGGACAGTAAAATCTTTGTCGTCTAAAACAATATGTCTTCTTCCTTTTTCTGCTGGCCCCTGTACTGATTAATCCATTTCTCTGCCGTGGTGGTTGTACTCAAGTCATTCTAATCTCCAACTAGTAAAAAAACTAGATTGCTTTAATTGGTATAGATATTTGAGTAAAAGCTTTCTAGTGCAGTAGCAAGGCTTTTACCTGTTTCACGCATGGAAGAAGAATCTATCAAGAAGCTATCAATTAAATATCCAAGGGTAGCCGGAGGTGCTGAAGCTCACTATCGACAATGGGTAGAAGCTTGTTTGCAAGGATACGGAAAAAGCGAAACCAGTTCTCCTTTTGATAAAGCTGCAATGGTAGTAGAAAATATGCTGGTAGCTAACTTGGCTATCCGCGGATATAACTTAGAAAGAGCAGCTAGCTCAACTGTTGCTGCGGCATCAACTGCTCCTGCGGAAGCTGCTGGTTCGCAACGTAACATGCCTGCTAGAAAAGTATTCCCTGCTCGTAACATCACTTTATTATGGGATCATGATCAAATGAAGATCACGAACTGTGATGAAGTGAATCAATACGGTAAACGCGAATACAGAGAAGGCTTCGGTCTTAGCGGCGTTTAATTATTAACTTTTACATTATCAAAGCGGCAACCTATTTAGGTTGCCGATTTTTTTGCGCTGTTTATAATGCGCTTATTGCCATTTCATCAAGATGATATTTGTTTGTAACTTCAGTTTTTTATTATAATTAAAAAAGCAAAAAATGAAAAATAGCAAAGTAATTCTATTCTTGTTTTTATTTGGCATCAGCAATCATATTTTAGCGCAACCAATAGAGCGATTGGTAAAAGTTATTGTTGCAGCGGATCATTCCGATTGGACTTACAAAAAAGGCGAGAAAGTAAAGTTTACAATATCCGTTTTTAAAAATGGCAATTTAGTAAAGGATGCTAAAATTCGCTATGAAATTGGCCCTGAAAAACAAACGCCAATAAAAAAAGAAGCCATAACACTTGCCACAGGAACACAAACGATTGATGCGGGTACTATGCAAGTGCCAGGATTTTTAAGATGTGTAGCCATTGCTGAAGTAGATAACAAGGAATATCGTAATTTAAGTACTGCAGGGTTTGATCCACTTCAAATTGTTCCAACGGTCGAAAATCCAACTGATTTTGATGGTTTTTGGAATACCGCTTTAGCTGAACTTGCTACAATTCCCATGGATGCAAAAATGACTTTACTGCCAGAAAGGTGCACAGAAAAAGTAAATGTGTATCATGTCAATCTTCAAAATTATAAAGTAGGAACAAGGCTATATGGTATTTTGTGTGTGCCTAAAAAAGAAGGGAAATATCCTGCATTGTTACAAGTGCCAGGAGCAGGTGTAAGAGCCTATCAAGGCGATATTTCGAATGCTGAAAAGGGTATCATCACTTTGCAAATTGGTATTCATGGCATCCCTGTCAATATGGATCCATCGGTTTATCTTGATTTAGGAGCTGGTATTTTAAATGGATATTTCAATTATAATTTGGATGATCGCGATAGATTCATTTATAAGCGGGTTTATTTAGGTTGTGTAAGAGCGAATGATTTTTTAACAAGTCTACCACAATTTGATGGAGTGAATTTAGCAGTAACTGGAGGAAGTCAGGGTGGGGCATTGTCCATTGTTACAGCAGCACTGGATAATAGAGTAAAAAGTTTAGGGGCTTTCTATCCTGCTTTATGTGATGTAACAGGATATTTGAATGGGCGATCAGGTGGTTGGCCGCATTACTTTGATAAGGCAAACAGCGATTATAATAATACAAAGGAAAAATTAAAAACACTTGGATATTATGATGTGGTAAATTTTGCAAAAAGAGTTAAAGTGCCTGGTTTTTATTCATGGGGTTACAATGATGAAACCTGCCCTCCAACTTCAATGTATTCGGCTTATAATTCCATAGCAGCTCCAAAAGAATTATTGGTAGCACTTGAAACTGGCCATTGGAGCTTTCCTGAACAAAATGAAAAAATGACCAGTTGGCTGCTAGCGAAATTAAAAAGTAAGTAAAATATGGATTGATGGAATGGAGGTTTTGAAATCAATATGAATTCGAAAATCAATTAAGAGACTGTCATTTTCAGACAGTCTCTTAATTGATCTATCATCAGTTTCCTTCTTTTATTAATTGGAGAATAACTTTTTCTGTGCCTTGTCTGATTTCTGCAAAGTATACTCCTTTGGCATAATGATTTCCAATTTGCAATGTGCTATTTGCCTGAATATTTGTTCTTTTTTCAATCATTCTTCCAGCAACATCTCTAACCTTAATCGTGATACTTTCTTTTTTGTTACTTTTCAACTCAAGCGTAAAATAATTAACGGATGGATTTGGAATTGCTTTCGCAATAAGGGTAACCGGTTTTTGAATTTCAGCTGACTTAGTTAGTGTGTTTGAAATGATTGGCAGCGTTACTGTTAAGGAATTGTCATCTGCACGTTTTACAGTAACGATTGTATTACAGGTTGATATAAGGTTACTTTCATCAGTTGCCTTCCATGTTATGGTAGTAGTACCAATATTCAATTTTACATTTTCCAGTGAAGTGTTTTTAGATTTATAAGGGACAACTGTTGCTCCAGACAAACTGTATATCAAAGATAGATGCCCACAATTGTCTGAGGCTGTTGCATCAAACTCTTTACCTGATACGGTGTAAGTTGAATACCGGACAGTTCTTGCGGCAGCTGGCTTACAATCAATTGTCGGATTTTGATTATCAGTAACTTTTATCAGGAACGTTTTCAAACTGGTTCCGCAGGAATTATTTGCTATTACCCTTATACTAGTGGATCCTACGGGGAATTTATAAGGGGAAGTAATTATTTTGTCACCAATTTTATACAATACTGTTGGGGTTGGTATACCTGTTACAGTAACATTTGAGCCAAATAATACAGCTGCGCTGCAATCGTTCAATGTGGCTGAAACTATGATATTAGCTGCTGTAATTAAAGGGGCTTTTTTTGGTGCTGCAGTTCCAAAACCTGCGGCACTGGTGCAACCATTCTGGGTTAGGGTAACAGAATATGTGCCCGGTTGATATACGGTAATATAAGATCTAGTAGAACCGTTGCTCCATAATAAGGGGCCTGGTGATGTGGTAGATAATATTGAACTTCCACAGTAATTATCTACTTTCACTATCGGTGTTGAAGGAAGGGCTTTGGGTGCTGCCGATGCGGTCCCTGCTGTACTTACGCAACCTGCTACAGTTTGAGTAACCGTGTAAGTACCTGCTGAGATTACTGTGATGGAGGAAGTGGAAGCACCCGTACTCCATAAAATTGTTCCCGCAGCCGTTGTAGACAATACGGAATTGCCACAGTTGTTCACTACGTTTACTATCGGTATTGCCGACGCGGGATTTATTGTGATGGTAAATGTTTTTTCTGTCCCGGTACAGCCATTATAGCCCGGAGTAACCGTTATGTTGGCAACCTGAGGAATGGAACTTGTATTGATTGCAGTAAATGAGGCGATGTTGCCTGTACCACTGGCTGCAAGACCAATGCTTGTATTATCATTTGTCCATTTAAATTCAGTGCCGGAAACACCACCTGTAAAGTTTATCGTATCTGTAGTAACATTGTTGCATTTGGATTGATTGGATGGTTTGGTTACATCTGGAGTTGGATTAACCGTTATGGTAAAGCTTTTTGGTGCACCTGTGCAAACGGCAGCGCCGAATATAGAATTCCCAAATGTATAGTTTGCTCCTACCGGAATAGTAGCCACCACTAAATTGGTAGCCGTATTGATCACGTAAACTGAGTTGGAACTTTCAGAACCTACATATACCCGGCTGCCGTCGGGGCTTACGGATACACCAGCTCTACCATTGCCTACACCAACAGAAGCCACTACGGTATTGTTAGCTGTATTGATCACCGACACATCGTTGGTTTCACTATTGGCTGCATATACTCGGCTGCCGTCTGGACTTATTGAAATACCAAAAGGACCTATACCAACACCAACTGTAGCCACCACGGTATTTGTAGCCGTATTGATCACGGATACAGTTGATGGATTGGAATTATAATTAGCCGTATAAACGCGGCTGCCATCAGGGCTAACGCATACACCAATAGGTCCTATACCTACTGTAATATTAGTCATGATAGTATTTGTAGCCGTATTGATCACGGTTACAGAGTTGTAGCCCGTTACATATAATCGGTTGCCATCTGGGCTAATCGCCACACCCCAAGAGTCTCCTCTGCCTATGGCAATAGTATTCACCACTGAATTTGTAGCCGTATTGATCACAGTTACAGAGGCGGAACCAGCATTAGCTACATACACAAGACTTCCGTCGGGACTAATAGCAACACCTGCAGGAGAGATTCCTACCGGTACAGTGGCAACCACGGTATTGGTAGCCGTATTGATCACAGATACATTTGAAGAAAGATGATTGGTAATATATACCCGGCTTCCATCAGGACTTACTGATACACCAAGAGGATATGAACCAACATGAATTGAAGCCACAACTGTGTTGGTAGCCAAATTGATTACAGATACATGATTGGTATCCGCGATTATTGGAATATATGCAAAGCCGCCTGATGGTGTAACAGTTACTGTTGCCGTTATCGGAGTATTGGTTGAATTAGTTGATGTAAAGGATGCGATATCTCCTTTACCACCAGCTGCTAAACCGATGGATGGATTATCATTTGTCCAATTAAATATAGTACCGCTTGCTGAACCGGTAAATGTTACTTTAGTTGTAGTAGCACCATTACAAATTACCTTGTTAGTTGGATTTTGAACTATAGATATTGGATTTACATTTATAACTATCGCTTCTGAAGTGGAACTACAACCATCATTATTGGTGATGGTAACTGTATAACTGCCGCTACTGGCGGCTGTTATTGTTGGAGTGGTTTCTCCGGTCGACCATAAATAGGTATAACCTAAGTCAAATTCCCATAAATCGTTTTTATAAATTGAAGAATCAATTCCAGTTCCTATATACCCTTTATTACCAATACTGAAGCCTGTGGCAAAGCCTCGGGATGAACCACCAAAGTTGGTTTTTTGTATCCAAGTATTAGCATTGGGGTCAAATTCCCAAAAATCATTTTTATATACTCCCGCTCTAGGATCAAGCCCCGTTCCAATATATCCTTTATTGCCAATGCTTAAACCTAAAGAGAATCCACGTATTGTACCACCGAAGTAGGCCTTTTGTGTCCAGGCATTGGAAGAAGGATCATATTCCCATAAATCATTTGCATAGCCTCCAGCAGCTCCCCCAATTCCCAGATACCCTTTATTACCAATACTAAAGCTGATAGCTTCATAGCGACTCGAAAAAAAATCGGCTTTTTGCGTCCAGGCATTGGAAGAAGGGTCGTATTCCCAGAAATCACTTGTATAACCTGTAAGTGGATCAAAACCTGTTCCTAAATAGCCTTTATTACCAATGCTAAACCCTTTGGCACCTTCGCGAGCCGAGCCACCAAAGTTGGCCTTTTGTGTCCAGGTATTTAAGGTAGGATCGTATTCCCAGAAATCATTTTTTGACCCTGTAGTGAGATCTGATCCTGTTCCCATATAGCCTTTACTCCCAATGCTGAAACCGGTTGCATGCCAACGTACTCCCCCACCAAAGTTGGCCTTTTGTGTCCAGGCATTGGAGGTCGGATCATATTCCCAAAAATCATTTCGACAAGCAGCCCCATCAAGCCCGGTTCCTAGATACCCTTTATTTCCAATACTGAAGCTTACAGCATTTTGGCGTCCAAGACTACCCAAATTGGCTTTTTGTGTCCAGGTACCACTACCTCCACTTCCATTAGCAGTCAAAACAACATTACTACCCTCACAAAAAGTAGTGGGGCCTCCGGCTGTGATGGTTGCCGTACAGGATTGGCTAATCACATTTTGCAATCCGCTTAAAGTCATTAGCAGTAGTAAAAAAGTTTTCATAATTTATAATTTGATGTGTAATGAATCCATTTCCTTTTGTGTAATGGTGGGGGGCATGATGTTGTGGCTGATTTTATCAATAACCAGTCTGGCCACTTTTTCTGCAGCTGCTTTTTTTGCAAACCCTTTATTGCCGGCTAATCCGGGTATGGATGGCTGGTGTATCATCAGTTGGTTATGATCTAAAATGTCGTAACCGAAAGTGTTTTCCGGGGCGTTGATCAGTTGATACGTAAGGCTGCTTTTTTCAGCCTTGCCCACTATTGTATTTTTTACCTGTTCCGTTTTAGTTTGTGCTATAACTGTATTGCAAGCAAATAAAAAGAAAAAGAAAATCCATGCAGGGTTAGTTGCTTTAAAATTTTTTGGGGAGTAAAAATTGTGTAGTATACATTTTTTCATAAATGACATATTATGCTTGTTAAAACAAGGGCTGTTGTTTTTTAATGATTTGATTGGTAAGGCTTTTTTTGAATGGTACAGAGAAATTATTTGTCGAAGAAATCAGAAGAGTTGTTAACTCTGAAGATGACTCATGTCATAAATAAAATCAATGAATGGAGGCAGGGTAGTTGCCTATCTTTAATTATGTACAAAAATAAAAGAAATGGATGCATGTAAAATGACAGTCATCAAGATTGGAGTTGATTGATATCACTGAGATGAAAAATCATATCAGCCTATATTTTTTTATTTTCTTCTTTTATGATTGAGTGGAATGAATGCTCAAGATGGTTATCTTTCTTTATCGGTAAAACGATTTTTTAAAATTTACGAGAGATGGGTAAAAGATGCAGTGTATGAACTAAAGGATACAGCCAATCAAGGATAATGGATACTATATGAAAATAGGTTCAAGTAGTAATTGCAATACTAGTTATAGCATACCATCATTGGCGAAATTTAATCGGGAGAAGCTGAATCATCTGGTGATGACTTTTCTTTTGGCGGGTCAGATTCATCTTTGATTTCAGAAGGGGATTTACCTTTTTGCTTTGCTTGTTCAAAAGACTTTTGTATAATCGCCTTCATTTCTTTTAATTCTTCAGGAGATAGAAAATGGTCATCTTCTATTTTATCAGTCAACTCATCCATTGTATTTACTTTTTAATTGTAAAAAAATAGCAACATAGGGAGGGTTCAAATCAGTATTCAAATATACCCATTTTACACTACATTTTTATAGTTTAGCCGGATAGAATTAATAGCCAATACCACATCACTAAACCCCATTGCCAGCGCTGCAATGCCGGGATGCAATAAGCCCATGGCTGCAATAGGGATGGCTACAATATTGTAGATAAAGGCCCAGAATAAATTTTGTTGAATGGTAATAAAAGTATGTTTACCCAGGCCAAGCGCCAGCGGTAAATGCTGGATGCCCTTGTTCATGAGTACTACCTGTGCACTTTGCATAGCCAGCTGCGTAGCGTCGCTCATAGAGATGCCAATGGTAGCTTTTGCAAGTGCTGGTGCATCATTGATACCATCGCCTACCATCGCTGCCGGAGCCTGCTCATTTAATTGCGCCACAATAGATAATTTTTCTTCTGGCGATTTTTCTGCAAAAATTTGAGCGATACCTAGCGTGTCGGCTACTCGCTTGGTTCTTTCATAAGAATCGCCGCTTAATACAATGGTTTGAATATTTTTGGATTGAAGAAAGGACACTACTTCAATAGCCTCTTGCCGAATGGTATCTTCCAGATCTATCCAGCCGGCAAGGGATTCATTGATGAGCAGATAAGCGGTATGCGAAAAATCGTTGGTCAGCGCTGCTGCTATTTTATGCGATCCTAGCTGGTATTGATTTCCCTCGGCATCTTCGGCTTTCATTCCAATGCCTTTTATCTCTTCAATTTTTTTCCACTGAATGGCATTGTTGATTTTCCATTCGCTGCCAATGGCTTTTGCTATGGGGTGATTGGAGTATTTTTCAAGCGAAAAAACGATGCGTTTAAATTCTTCAGCGGGAAGGGTATTATTTTTAAAACCAGCAATCACAAACTGCCCCATCGTTAGGGTACCTGTTTTATCAAAAATTACTGTTTTGATATTTTTAAATAATTCCAACGCTTTTGCATTTCGAAAAAGGATGCCATTTTTGGCTGCCCTTCCAAGGCCTACAGCGATGGCGGCAGGAGTGGCAAGTCCCATGGCACAGGGGCAGCTGATTACCAATACCGCAATACTTCTCATCAATGAATCGGCTGCTGTAACTTGAAAGGCATAATAATTCAGGATAAAACTTAGTATAGAGATACTAATCACTGCGGGTACAAAAATGGCGCTGATTCTGTCTGCTAGTTGTTGTATCGGTGGTTTTTCTCCCTGTGCTTGTTTTACCAAGTTTACAATATTACTAAGTACCGTATCCTTACCCGTAGCAGTAACCTGTGCCTTGATAGTACCATCGGTTAAGAGGCTACCTCCAATCAGCGCATCTTTTTTTTGTTTGAGCAATGGTCTGCTTTCGCCGGTTAGCAGGGATTCATTTACCTGTGCTTCTCCCCAAATAATTTTGCAATCGGTTGGAACCTGCTCTCCAGTTTTTATTAGCACAAGGTCGCCCACCCTCAGTTGGGTGCTCTCTACGGGAAAGATTAATTCTTTGTGTTGATCGTCAAAGGCAATCATATTGGCCATCAGTGGTTGGCTACGAGCCAACTTATTGAGTTCTTTCTGGGTTGCGGCTACGGATCTATGTTCAATCCATTCGCCTAAAAAAACAAGGGTAATAATGGTGGCTGTGGTTTCATAAAAAAGATAGTCCATTCCAAGTCCGCCGATGGTGCCAATCAAACTATATATGAATGCAGCAGTAGCTCCTAGCGCAATGAGCACATTCATGTTGGGGATACCGCTGCGCAGACTTTTTACTGCACTGGTTCCAAAATAGCCCATTCCCACCCAATATACCGGTACACAAATGGCTAGTTGAATCCAAGGGTTCATTAAAAAGTGAAAATGCCAAGGAAGCATGTGTAGCAACAGTACAAGCGTAAAAGGAAGGCAGAAGCCGAATCGCTGGAGGTGATTAGAAAAAACTTTCTTTTTTTTTGGAAGCTGTTGCATCAGCGGCTCGTCTACAATATGGTAGCCTAGGTCTTCAATTCCTTTGGCAATAGACACTTTGGAGCTGTCATCCGGAAGCGTAAAGGTCACTTCGCCACCAATAAAATTCACCTTGGCGTCGCTCATACCTTTTTTTTGAAGGTATTGATTGATCGTCAATGCGCAATTGGTACAAGTCATCCCCTCTACTTTCCAGGCTACTTTTTCCATCTTACAAAATTATTCTTTCCTTTCTTGAATGAATTACTAATGAAGGAAAATATCTTTGCAACATGGAGGTAATTTTTACATTGGACCAAATAGGGGTAGCAGCTCAAAAAATCCTGACTGATTCGGCTGGTTACAGGGTGTTGGCGCTTCACGGCGAAATGGGCGCAGGCAAGACGACTTTTGCGAAAGCTTTGTGCAAGGAGATGGGCGTAATAGACAATATATCAAGTCCTACTTTTTCTATCATCAATCAGTATGCTACCAAGAATGGAGCGGTCATTTACCATATGGACCTGTATCGCTTAAAAAATGAAGCAGAGGCTTTTTCAAGTGGGGTGGAAGACTGTCTATTGTCGGGCAATACCTGTTTGGTAGAATGGCCCGAGAAGGCGGAGGGAATTTTCCCAGAGGATACATTGCATTTATATTTTACCGCTTTGGATACGACAACTAGAAAAATCACTAAGGGGAAATAGTAATTGAGCAGGCTGTTTTTCTTATCTAATTGCTCCTAATTCGCCAAACTGGGGAATACTAAAGCGAGTGTCAGTATTAATTTGTACTTTGTACCGACCTATTAAATGCAGTAATTTGTTTTCAATTTAATACAACTATGGCTAAGTCAAAACCTTATGTTTCCCCTTCTTTTTCCTATGAAACCCTTGAAGAGACATTGGATATTAAACCAAAAGGCACCCAGCTGTTTATTGGCATCCCAAAGGAAAATTCGTTTAATGAAAATCGAATTGCGTTAACACCGGAGGCGGTGGGGGTAATGGTGGCCAATGGTCATCGAGTGGTGGTGGAAACGGGTGCAGGAGAGGGTGCCAGCTATAATGATTTGGATTATAGCGATGCAGGAGCGCAAATCGCCTATCATAAAAAGGAAGTGTTTGAATGTGATGTATTGGTAAAAAGTGCTCCCATAAGTGAATCGGAATGTGAGCTGCTAAAGCCAAATCAGTATATCATTTCTCCAATACATTTATCTGTGATGAAAAGAGAAATCTTGCAGAAGATGATGGATAAGAAAATTACTGCCTTAAGTTTTGAAAATCTAAAAGATGATACCGGGCATAATCCAATTGTAAGGAGTATGAGTGAAATTGCTGGTAGTGCGGTGATGTTGATTGCTGGGCAATATTTAAGTAAGGCCAATAATGGAAAGGGAGTGTTGGTAGGCGGTATCAGCGGAATTCCTCCTACCAAGGTGATTATCATTGGTGCAGGGATTGTGGGCGAATATGCTGCCCGCACTGCACTAGCGATGGGAGCCAGTGTAAAGATTTTTGACAATAGTATTTACCGCCTGAAGCGGCTGCAAAATAATATCGGCGACCGTTTATGGACTTCTGTGATTGAACCAAAAATATTGGCAAAGCAATTGAAAACCTGTGATGTTGCGGTAGGTGCGTTAAGCAGTTCTGCTGGGCGAACACCCATTATCGTTACGGAAGAAATGGTGAGCAATATGCGGCCGGGAAGTATTATCGTAGATGTTAGTATTGATAGGGGTGGTTGTTTTGAAACCAGTGAAGTTACCACCCACGAA
Organism: Ferruginibacter sp.; assembly: GCA_044357815.1. Classification (GTDB taxonomy): domain Bacteria; phylum Bacteroidota; class Bacteroidia; order Chitinophagales; family Chitinophagaceae; genus Ferruginibacter. Next base: position 18,347 of record JBIKOV010000010.1, read on the forward strand.
AAGCCGGTTTTCATGAAATTTGATGTGATTCATTATTGCGTTCCTAATATACCCAGCGGATTTGCCCGAACTGCATCGCAGGCTATCAGTAATGTATTGATGCCCTTGTTGCTGGAAACCGCAGATGATGGTGGAATTGATCATGCTGTATGGTACAAAGCAAATATTCGCAGCGGTATCTATTTATTTAAGGGAAGCCTTACCAATTTTCACCTGAGTCAACGTTTTGACCTGAAATATACCGATCTGGATTTGTTGATTGCAAGCAGGCGGTAAAGGGGCTGATTTTATTTTCAACAATCGAATCTGCTTTCCATCCTATTGCACTAATCTGTGCAAATCTGCGTGCATTCCATCTGCGAAAATCTGCGGGAGATTTATTAGAAGTAGGGATAGTTTATTTATATTTTCCAATTGCCACTACTTCATCACAAAAGTCATACTCCTGTGGGTCATTGCTGCTGATGATTACCAGCTTTTGGTGGGTATGGGCAGCAATTAGTTGTTGGTATAATGCAACCCCTTCGGCATCTAAATTAGTGGTGGGTTCATCTAGTAATAATATAGGTGCTGAGCAAAAGAATGCCTGTGCCAGTTTTAACCGCTGTTTCATTCCGCTGCTGTAATACCTAATTTGTTTGTGTCCAGCCTTTTCTAGGTTGATTAGAGAAAGTATCGTTTCTATTGGGCAAGTAAGAGGTTTGAAAGCAGCATGGAAGGATAGGAATTCGATAGCAGTCATTTCTTCAATTAGCTCCAAGTAAGGGGCAGCGAGGGAAAGGTATTGATAACAATTTTCTTCCAGCAGCAGACTGTCATTCAATGTCATTTCAATTTTCCCTTCATTGTGTGTGAGTGCGCCGGCTATCACCTGAAGCAAGGTCGATTTTCCTGAGCCGTTGGATCCTGTAATGGCATATTTTTTTCCGGATAAAAATGCATAATCAAAGTAACGGAATATCCATTCTCTGTTATAGCGTTTACCGGTATTAGTTAGTGTGATTTGCATTTGAGGTCCCATTCTATTCAGCTCCAAATTGATTGTGGAATAAGCAGAATTAAGATTTATAAATTATGATACCATGCAATATAAAAGAGTGTTGCTTATTTTATTCTTTAGACAACCCATAGGTAATTTATTCGTCATCCATACTTCCCTTGGTAAATCTTTTAATGATCCCCCTTCCGCTATCACGAATAAAAGTAACGATTTCATCTCTTTCGTCTGTGGCAGGTAATTCTTCCTCAATAAAGTTCAGCGCTTGGGAAGTATTCATTGATTTGTTGTAAATGATGCGGTAGATATCTAGTATCTGGTTGATACTGTCCAAAGAAAACCCCCTACGTTTTAGTCCAACTGAATTAACGCCTGCATAACTCAGCGGTGTTCTGCCAGCTTTGATATAAGGTGGAACATCTTTGCTTACCAAACTTCCTCCACTTACAAAAGCATGTTGCCCAATTTGTACAAATTGGTGAATGGCGCACATGCCGCCCAATATCGCATAATCTCCCACTGTTACATGGCCTGCCATCTGGGTATTATTGCTCATGATACAATTGTTTCCCACTTTGCAATCATGTGCAATATGGCTATAAGCCATAATAAGACAGTTGCTTCCTACCTTGGTTGTCCAGCGGTCTTTACTGCCCCGATTAATGGTTACAAACTCTCGAATAGTGGTATTATCGCCAATTTCTACCGTCGTTGCTTCATTGTCGAATTTCAGGTCCTGCGGAATAGCCGCGATTACCGCCCCCGGAAAAATTCGGCAGTTTTTTCCAATTCTTGCACCTTCCATAATGGTAACGTTGCTGCCAATCCAAGTGCCGTCACCAATTTCCACATTTGGATGGATAACGCTGAAAGGGTCAATTTTTACATTGGTAGCCAGCTTGGCATTGGGGTGAATGTATGTATGAGGATGAATCATAGTTAGTTTGAAATTTTGACAGTATACAAATGGTTCAATCTTAATCTAAAAAAGGACGATCATTTATACAGCACTATTTTTAAAATGCTGTCATTGGACAAGTAGCCGTTAGGGCCGTTTTACCAACTGGGCGGTCAAGTCCCCCTCAGTGCAAAGTTTGTTGCCTACATACACGCTACCTCTCATTACACAGATGCCACGGCGAATAGGTTCAATGAGTTCCATTTTTAAAATCATGGTATCACCAGGCACTACTTTTTGTTTGAATTTACAGTTGTCTATTTTTATAAAATAAGTATCGTACTTTCCTTCGGGCATAGCATTGATGCAAAGGATTCCACCTGTTTGGGCCAATGCCTCTACTTGTAAAACTCCTGGCATAACGGGGTTGCCGGGGAAATGACCCTGAAAAAAGAATTCATTAAAAGTAACATTTTTGACACCTACAATTTGCTTATCTGAAAGCTCTATTATTTTATCCACTAGCAAAAAAGGGTACCGGTGGGGAAGGGTGGCTTCGATTTGCTGTAAATTGTACACCGCTGGCTGGTTAGGATCATATAGCGGAATGTCTTTAGTGTGTTTATTCTTTTTGATGTATTGCTTTAATTTTTTTGCGAAAGCAACATTGCTGCTATGTCCTGGTCTGTTAGCGATGATATGCCCTTTTACTGCATATCCCGAAAGCGCAAGGTCTCCAATAATATCCAATAGTTTATGCCTGGCAGGTTCATTGGGAAAGCGCAGTTCAAGGTTATTGAGATAGCCTTCACTTTTCACTTCCATTCTTTCTTTTCCAAAGGCTTTTGCCAATCGGCCCATTTCTTGGAAAGTAATCGGCTTGTCAACTACTACGATTGCGTTATTAATATCACCGCCTTTAATTAGATTGTTGTCGAGTAGGGCTTCTAGTTCATGTAAAAAACAAAAAGTACGGCAAGGGGCTATTTCTGTTTTAAAATCCTTCATGCTTTTTAGTGTAGCATGTTGGGTGCCTAGTACCGGAGAATTAAAGTCGATCAGGGTGGTTATTTTGTATTCAAGAGAGGGAAGCGCAGTGATTTCAACCCTATTATTTTCATCGTAATAGGTAATATTTGTGTCGATGCTATACCAGGCTTTGGCTGCATCTTGTTCAATTATACCTTTTGTTTGAATTATTTTCACAAAGGGCTCGCTGCTTCCATCAATAATCGGAATTTCAGGGCCATTTACCTCAATTAGGCAATTGTCGATGCCCAGCCCTACAAGTGCTGCTAGGATATGTTCAACCGTGCTTACCTTGGCATCTCCCAATTCCAGTGTAGTGCCACGGGATGTATCGGTCACCAGATCGCAATCGGCTTTAATAATCGGCATTCCGGGTAAATCCACCCGTTGAAACTGGAATCCAAAACCAGGATTTGCCGGCTTGAGGGTCATATCTACATTGATACCAGTATGGAGCCCAGTACCAGAGATACTTACTATGGCGGCCAATGTATGTTGCTTGTCAGGATTGAAGTTTGCGTTCATGCGTATTTTCAAATTTTGGCAAAGGTATTTAATTTTTTATGCCCCTACTATTTGTGAAGGGATTTGAAATAATTACAGTTTAACTGATAACTATAGGGAATATACGATCTTTTTCTTCGGCAAGCATTTTATCGTAAATAGCAAAAATAATATTTATTGATTTTTCCACCCAGGTTTTTACTAATCAGTGCGTCATCCACTTCTGAGATGTCTTTAACCGATCCGTCTTTAAATAAGATATTGATGCGTTCGTCTTCAAAATTATAGGTACTACCCGAAGCAGCGCCCGTAAATACCAGCCAAGAGGCATCTTCGGCACTGATATCCATTTTCTGCATGGCTTCCAGTGTTTTTTCTGCTATCCATTTATTATCAACGGGCTCGCCAAAATATTTCACTTTCAGTAGCTCACGGTTAAGGATACCCCTACTTAAAAAAGACAGTACTTTGTCCTCATGGCTGCACCAGCCTTTAATTGCTGAAATGATATCATAATCATCAAGCGTACAAAACTGTTGGAGTGTTACCGAGCCGGCGGGCTCATTGATAAATTGGTTGAGAGGCAGATGGGTGGAGGCTTTAATGTATTTGGCTCGTTTAATAATTCTTACCAGCATTTGTTCGGCACATATCACCGTTTTATGAAGGTATACCTGCCAATACATGAGGCGGCGGGATACCAAAAACTTCTCAATTGAATAAATTCCCTTTTCTTCTACCATCAGCTCCCCATGGTGTACCGTTAGCATTTTCAATATCCGGTCATATCCGATTACCCCTTCGCTTACACCACTAAAAAAACTGTCGCGGGTAAGGTAATCCATTCTGTCAACGTCTAATTGACCACTAATGAGCTGATGTAGGAATTTTTTTGGATACTCATTGGTAAAAATATCCAAGGCCATTTGCAATTGGCCATCCAATTGTTTGTTCAATTCCTTCATTAGCAGCAAGGAAATGGTTTCATGGTGCATCCCCTCCAGTAATACATTTTCCAATGCATGACTAAAAGGGCCGTGTCCAATATCATGCAATAATATAGCGATCTTGGCTGCTTGTTCTTCGGCTTGGGTTATTTCCACTCCTTTATTTTTCAATTCATGCAGTGCATTGCGCATCAGGTGATAGGCGCCCAGTGAGTGGTGCAGCCTAGTATGAACCGCACCCGGATAAACCAGCAATGCCATCGCCATCTGGTGAATACGCCGAAGTCGTTGGTAATAGGGGTGAGCAATTATTTTTAGTATGAGCTCATCGTCAATGGTGATAAATCCATAAACCGGATCATTGATTATTTTTCTGGATAACATTGGTTACTTTCTGCTTTTTGAGTTTAGTTCAGCCCTTGAGCCATCAATCTAATTCCTTTTTTGTTAAAAGATGCACAAAGCTAAATAAAGCTGGGAAGCATAACATTAAAAAATTAAATTTGTAGCCATCAGCTGAGCTTGGGGGCATGGTAGGGTAAAGGTTGGCGGCAAGCTTTCCAAATATCCCTTCCAAACTGTATGTTTACCATTAGTATTACATTTTCTGGAAGCATTTGTGTATTTTATAAAAAAGGCGACCTCCAAAGGGGAGTCACCATTCAACTAAAAACCAATCAATAAGTATGTCAATTATACTTTGGGTAGATGACGAAATCGAAAACCTTACATCACAAATTTTATTTTTAGAAAATAAGGGCTATGAGGTTCACACCAAGACCAACGGTTTTGATGCGGTGGAATATGTAAAAAACAATGTGGTAGATGTGGTGTTGATGGACGAGAGCATGCCAGGCATGTCCGGACTGCAAGCGCTTCAACAAATTAAGGAAGTAAATAGTAATTTACCAGTAGTGCTTATCACAAAAAATGAGGCAGAAAATTTGATGGACGAAGCCATTGGTTCCCAAATCAGTGACTATTTAATTAAGCCGGTAAATCCTAATCAGGTATGGCTAAGCTTAAAAAAACTGATTGATAATAAAAGGCTTGTTGCTGAAAAAACTACCTCGGCCTACCAGCAGGAATTTCGCAGTTTGTTTATGGCGCTCAACAGCAATCCCAACTATAATGAGTGGATGGATATTTATAAAAAACTGGTGTATTGGGAGTTGGAGATGAAAAAAAGTGATAGCCCCGAAATGCAGGAAGTATTTCAAACTCAAAAGACAGAAGCCAATACAGAGTTTTTTAAATTTGTTTCCAAAAACTTTTCATGCTGGGTGGATACTACAACCGCAGATGCACCTATAATGAGTCATACCCTAATGAAGTATAAAGTGTTACCACATCTTGAAAAGGGGACTCCGTTATTTTTTGTACTAATCGACAACCTGCGTTTTGATCAATGGAAAATCATACAACCAATTTTGGCGGAGAATTTTCGCATTCATGAGGAGGAAACTTTTTATAGCATTTTGCCTACTGCTACCCAGTACGCCCGAAACGCCATTTTTGCCGGTATGTTGCCGATCGATATAGAAAAGGCATTTCCTGCTCAATGGAAAAATGATGAGGAAGAGGGTGGGAAAAATATGTTTGAAGAAGATTTTTTAAAAGCCCAGTTAAAGCGGCTAGGAAAAGGCGATCTGAAATATTCTTACACCAAAATTACCAATCATCAAGATGGGCAAAAGTTGGTGGATAATATTCACAATATGCTCAACAATGACATTAATGTGATTGTTTACAATTTTGTTGATATGCTGAGCCATGCAAGAACAGAAATGGAAGTACTAAAGGAGTTGGCGAGTGATGAAACCAGTTATCGAAGTATCACACAAAGTTGGTTTGAGCATTCTCCGCTTCATCAGGCTTTAAAGAAAATCGCTGACAAAAAAATAACCTTGATGGTAGGCACAGATCATGGAAGCGTTAGGGTGAAATCTCCAGCAAAAGTGATTGGCGATAAGCAAACTACTGCCAACCTGCGATACAAGCATGGAAGAAACTTGAATTATGAACCAAAAGAGGTGTTGGCATTTAAGAATCCGAAAGAGGCAGGATTGCCGACCCCTACTATTAATTCCTCTTTTATTTTTGCCAAGGGCGACCTTTTTCTTTGTTATCCTAACAATTACAATCATTTTGTAAATTATTATAAAAATACTTTTCAACATGGCGGCGTAAGTTTGGAAGAAATGATTGTGCCAATAATAAGGATGACGAATAAGTAATTTATCTACGAAAGGCCTTGCCAATCCTTCCTTTTGCCAATGCAATATGGCTTACCAGGGCTCAGGAAAAATAAATACTAGAACTGTAAAGTGTTAAAATTCATTTTTTGGCATAAATGGCTGTTTTATTTATCAACGATTGTTGAAAAAGTTATTTTTTATTGTTAGTCATAAATAGGAAGTTGCACTAGATATTGAACATTAAAATGAATTTCAGGTATTGAGATCATGAAATACACACAAAATATATTAGATAAAATTGAAAAAGTAGCCGCTGAAAGCAAATATGTGATTCGGTATGAAAGGGGCAATTTTCAAAGTGGCTATTGTATTCTACAGGAAAAAAGAGTGGTGGTGCTGAATAAATTTTTGCAGACTGAAGGAAGGATTAACACCCTGATTGATCTGTTACCCCAATTGGATATACATTTTGATTCGCTTACCCATGAAAGTCAAAAAATGTATGACGAAGTAATGAGTCTTGCCCAAGATAGATAATATCCCCCCTTGTTTAGGGATTTTAAATCCAACTTAAAAAAGCTATTTCAGCCTATTGATCGCTTAATTACCCCTTCGTTCCTTATTTTTTCAGATTCCTTATTTCCAAATGATTATTTTTGAGTTGTGCAGTGCCCCCCATTAACCATAACTTTTTTAGGAACTGGAACCAGTAGTGGGGTTCCTATGGTAGCCTGCGACTGCAGGGTATGTAGGTCGGATGACACAAAAGACAAGCGTTTACGAAGTAGTATTTTGGTGCAAAGTGCCACCACTTCTTTTGTGGTAGACACCACGCCAGACTTCCGTTATCAGATGCTTCGAGAACAAGTGAAAAAATTGGATGCAGTTTTATATACCCATCCTCATAAAGATCATATAGCTGGGCTCGACGACGTAAAAGCGTTTACTTTTAATTCGGGTAATCCAATGGAAGTGTACGCCAATGAGTTAACCCAAGAATCATTGAAACGGGAATTCTATTATATTTTTACGGATAAAAAATATCCCGGTATTCCTCAGGTAAATTTAAACACCATCGATCTTACTCCTTTTTCAATCGGCGATATTCCGGTAATCCCGATTTTAGTTTGGCATTTACATATGCCGGTTTTTGGATTTCGCTTTGGCAACTTTACCTATATAACAGATGCCAATAGAATGGAAGAATCCGAGAAGGAAAAAATAAAAGGAAGCGAAATACTCATCTTAAATGCATTGCGGCATAAAAAACATCTTTCCCATTTCACTTTATGGGAGGCCACAGAACTTGTTCAGGAAGTAAAGGTTCCCCAGGCTTATTTTACCCATGTTAGCCACCAGCTGGGTAAGCACCAAGAGATAAATAGTGATCTCCCCAATGGAATTGAGCTTGCCTATGATGGCATGCAACTTTATTTCGGTTAGTTAATTGCTGATGTAGTCTATTGCAAATGCAATGGATAGTTATTAATTTGGCAACTCATCTTGTCAGTTATGTGGAAACATTTTATTACTGATTATTTAAGTTTTAGCAAGAAGGAAAGAACCGGCATACTCGTGTTGGTTTTTCTAATAGGGTTCTTTATTGGCCTTCCTTTTCTATATCCCCTTTTTATAAAGCCGAGGCCTACCAATGCTACTATTTTTAAAAAGGCGATTGCTTCTCTTTCAATAAAACAAGCAGATCATACAAAACAATTCAGCAACCAAAATGAAGATGAGAAGTTGATACAATCATATAATCCGTCAGTTAACAATCAACCGGTAAAAGGCGAGTTGTTTTATTTTGATCCAAATACTACCGGCATCGAAGATTGGAAAAGATTAGGGGTTCGAGATAATACCATTACCACCATTCAGCATTTCTTATCCAAAGGGGGTAGGTTTTACAAAAGGGAGGATATCGGAAAAATATGGGGACTTCATCCCAATGAGGTAAAACGCCTGATCCCCTATATTCAAATTCAAACTCCTCAAGCAACTCATTTTTCTGACAAAAAGGAATTTAAAAAAAAGTTGTCAGTACCTTCGATTTATTCAAACATGCCTATTGACATTAACAGTGCAGATACCGCTGCATTCACTTCGTTGCCGGGGATTGGCAGTAAATTATCCCAGCGGATAATAAATTTCAGAGAGAAGCTTGGAGGATTTTATGCGGTGGAGCAAATAGGAGAAACCTTTGGATTGCCTGATTCTACCTTTCAAAAAGTAAAGCCACAATTAGCAATTTCCAATATTGCGCTACTAAAAATAAATATCAATACAGCCGATATCGAAGAGATGAAAAAACATCCTTATCTCCGATATGTAATCAGTAATGCAATTGTTCGATATCGGTCACAGCATGGAAATTTTTTAGCGGTGGAAGATATCAAGAAAATAATGACCATTACGGAGGATGCTTTCAATAAGGCAGCACCTTATTTAACGGTTGATAAACCATAGAAGTTAGTATGATTGAAAAAAAATGGGAATGGCTATTCAATTAGCGCAGTCCATTGCCAATCGTTTTACAAATGTTGCTGCCCAACTTTTATTTTTTATCCCCTCCCAGCAAATTATTCAGTTTGTTTTTTACCACATCGATTGCATCTTCTGCCTTGTTGACTGCATTTATTGCAAACGCTTCCATTTTGTGGCTGGTTTCGCTATGAAGTGCTTCATTAATTTTATCAATAATGGGGTGCTCTTCGGCTTTTGGTTCTGGAGCGGGCGGTGGTATAGTTGGACCAGAAGAGGCTGAATCTTGCGAAGCCCCAAAAAGGTTATCCACGGCACCTGCCATCATAGGAAATTTTTCTATTACATAAGTTTTTACTGTTTCCAGCGCAGTATTTGCCTGATCGGTACTGATGCCAGCTTGCTCAGCAATTTTTGTAACTAGTTCGTGCATAATTTTATTTTATGAGTTATGATAAAGCAGGTTATGTTTATTCAGTGTCATAGCGGTCTACCTTTTCAATACCGGGGAGCAAAAGCAGTCGGTTACAAAGTTCATCCAGCTCTTCCTTGTCGTGTACAAATATTTTAAAGTTGCCAGTAAAAAGACCTTCTTTTGCTTCCATCGTCATAGCAGCAATATTGAATCTCAGTTCTCCACTTATTAGGTTGGTGATTTTATGGATTACTCCTACATCATCTAATCCAATTATTTTTAATCCAGTCAGAAAGGAGATCTCCTTGTTTTTGGCCCATTTGGTTTTCACCACCCGGTGCCCATAGTTCGACATCAATCGGGCTGCATTGGGGCAATTGGTGCGGTGTATTTTCAGACCTTCTCCGGTAGTTATAAATCCAAACACATCATCGCCTGGTATGGGTTTACAGCAATTGGCCAGCGTATACATAATGCGGTCACTGCTTTCTCCGAAGATAATGAGTTCAGAATCTTTTTTGTTGTACGACTTGGCACTGATCTCCGTTTCATTTTTATCTTCTGTTTCAATCTTCACCGGTTTTGGAGGAAACAATCGGTCGCCAGAAGCAGTAAATTCTTTTATTTCTTTAAGATCAATCTTTTTGATAGCAATATCATAGAGTAAATCCAGCGAGGAATTTACTTTGTAATAAGTAGCCAGCTCATCCAGATTGTGCTGAGTCATTACCCCACCGATTGCTTCCAATTTTTTTTGTAAAATATATTTTCCATCTTCAGCAATTTTTCTTTTCTCTTCTTTTAACGTGTCTTTTATTTTTTGCTTTGCTTTGCTGGTCACTACCAAGTTGAGCCATTCTTGATTGGGTTTTTGTTTGGCACTGGTAATGATTTCTATCTGGTCGCCACTGCGCAGTTTATGTCCGATCGGCACTAGCTTGTGATTTACTTTTGCACCAATACATTTACTACCCACGGCAGTATGAACACCAAATGCAAAGTCGAGTGCGGTAGCGCCGATTGGCAGCATTTTCACATCACCCTTAGGAGTGTAAACATATATCTCTTCTGCAAGGAAAGAGGTTTTAAAGTCTTGCAAAAAATCAATTGAGTTGGAATCCTGGCTACCTAGGGCTTCTCTAATCTGGCTGAACCATTTGTCAAAGCGGCTTTCATCTGCAGTGCCTTCTTTGTATTTCCAGTGCGCGGCCAAACCCTTTTCTGCAATTTCATTCATGCGCTTGGTGCGTATTTGCACTTCCACCCATTTGCCCTGTGGTCCCATAACGGTGGTGTGCAGCGCCTCATATCCATTGCTTTTTGGGTTACTGAGCCAATCTCTCAGCCTTTCGGGCGAAGGATTGTATTCATCCGTGATGATGCTATAAACTTTCCAGCAATCTCCTTTTTCTTTTTCATATGCAGCGTCTACAATAATACGGATGGCAAACAGGTCATACACTTCTTCAAAGCTGACTCCTTTTTTTTTCATTTTATTCCAAATGGAATGAATGCTTTTTGGTCTGCCATGAATTTCAAATTCAAAATCTGCTTTCTCCAGCTTTTCTTTTAGCGGCCGAATGAAGTCATTGATGTAGCGGGTACGTTCTCTTTTTGTTTCGCTTAATTTTTGGGCGATATAGCGATAGGTATCCGGCTCCAGGTACTTCATGGAAAGATCTTCCATTTCGGTTTTAATGGCATACAGACCCATGCGGTGAGCTAGGGGCGCATATACATACACCGTTTCACTGCTCACTTTTAATTGCTTCTCCCGCTTCATGCTGTCGAGTGTTCGCATGTTGTGGAGGCGGTCAGCTAATTTAATTAAAATCACCCTGGGGTCATCCGTGAGGGTAAGCAATATCTTTTTAAAATTTTCTGCTTGTTGGCTGGTATTGGTATCTATTACCGTGCTGATCTTGGTAAGGCCATCTACAATTTTGGCAATCTCTGATCCAAATTCTCGCTCCACATCTTCAAGTGAAATATCCGTATCTTCTACAGTATCATGCAGCAGCGCACAAATTGTACTTCTAATACCTAGTCCAATTTCCTCGGCACAAATTCTAGCAACAGATAAGGGGTGCAAAATATAGGGCTCCCCACTTTTTCTGCGCATTGTTTTATGGGCATTGACCGCCATTTCAAAGGCAGTTCGCAGTAGTTCTTTATCGCCGGGTTTTAGTTTTGGCTTAAGTTCTCTTAATAATCCGCGGTAGTGCCGAAGAATCTCTTTTTTCTCTTCTGCATCCGTAAGGGTATATTTTGGTATCGCCGTAGTTAGTTCCATCAATGAAACGAATTTACGAAAAGAAAAGCAATTGTACAGGTCCACTGCTTTGCGCAAGATTGTTCGTTTGTCATCGGCTAGCCATTTCGAAAATGCCAAACCCAATGACTTAATTGAAAGGAAGCATTCCAAATATTTTAATCTTTTATAGAAATTCCCTACTTTTGCACCCCAAAACCGGATGTGGCGAAATTGGCAGACGCACTAGACTTAGGATCTAGCGGAGTAATCCATGTAGGTTCGACCCCTATCATCCGGACATTTTTTAAGTTGATAAGTTGAGTGGTTGATAAGTGAGCAGCTATTTTGCTTACTATTTTGGCTCTCTTATCAACTTTTTAACTTTAAAACCTTTCAACCTTTCTCCATTATGGCAACAGTAGCAAGAGACAATATTGGTCTCCTCAATGACAAGATTACTATTACAGTAAGTAAAGAGGACTATTTCCCTACGTTTGAAAAAAAATTAAAAGAGTATAGCAAGACCGTTAATATGCCTGGTTTTAGAAAAGGGATGGTTCCCGCTGGCATGATCAAAAAGATGTACGGACCTTCCATTTTCACTGATGAAGTGCTTAAAACAGTGGAAAAACAATTATATACCTATCTTGATACTGAAAAACCAGCAATTTTTGCCCAACCGCTTGCGTTGGATGCTGATCTCCGCAGTTTGGATGTCAATAATCCTACTGATTATGAATTTGGATTTGAAATAGGATTGAAGCCTGAATTTGATATTGCACCGCTGGATAAGGCCAAAATAACCCTTCATAAAGTAAAGGTAAGCGATGAGATGGTAGAAGAAGAGGTAAGCAGCATGCTAGTGAAAGGTGGAAAAATGAATGAACCTGAAACTATTGAAGATGAGGAAAATGTGTTGAATGTAGTTTTTACGGAATGTGATAAAGAAGGGGCAATTACTTCCGATGGTATCAGTAAAGAAAGTTCTGTTATCCTAAAATATTTCACTGCTGCTACCCAAAAACAGCTCAAAGGCAAAAAGAAAGAAGACACTCAGGTAATTCAGCTTTCTAAAGCGCTGGAAACTGACAAGCTGGAGGCGATATTACCCGATCTTGGATTTGAAAAGGATGACAAGGTTGCAGCAAAAAAATTCTTTCAACTCAAAATTGTTAAAATTGCCTTGGTTGAAAAAAGGGAATTGAACGAGGAGTTCTTTAAAGAGGTATTTCCTGGCGCAGCGGTAGCTACAGAAGAAGAATTTAGAAAAAAGTTGAAGGAAGAAATAGAGCAATATTGGGAAGGACAAAGTCGCAATCAACTCCATGACCAACTTTACCATTACTTATTAGATGATACAAAAATTGAGTTTCCCGCTGAGTTTTTAAAGCGTTGGTTACAAACTGGCAGTGAAGAGCGTAAAACTGCCCAACAGGCAGAAGAGGAATACCCAACATTTAGCAGTCAATTGAAATGGACCCTGATTAGTGATAAATTGATCCGGGAAAATAATCTACAGGTAACACCTGAAGAGTTGAAAGCAAGTATGAAAACCGAGGTGATGCGTTATTTTGGAACAATGAGCATTGGAGATGACACCAGCTGGCTAGATAGCTATGTTGAGCAAATGATGAAAGACGAGAAGCAGGTAGATGCTAGTTATCGTCGAATGGTAACTGACAAATTATTCAACTTTGCCGAAAGTCAGGTTAAACCGAAGGAAAAATTGGTGACTTCCGAGGAGTTGACTGGTATGCAGCACCATCATTAATTAGTAAAATAAGCTTCTACAGGGAGCGGTTGAACATACCTTATTTGCCGAAGCTGATTGCTTCGGCTTTTTTTATCTCCAATAAGCGGGAAAAAATAGCAAGAAATCTGTTTTTTTTCTTCATTTTTCAATTAGTGAAATTTGCGCCTTAAATAAAAGGGCATCCATAATCAGTCTGAGGGCAGTAACAGCCGTCAAAGTTTCCGACTTTTTGTCGCCCTTTTTTTTATAGCATAATATTTGGGTTCTCCAATCAACTATATTTGTTATTCTAAATAATATGTCAGATGAATTTTGGAAAAGAGTTTGAAAAATATGCAGTAAAGCACCGGGGTATCAGTAGTAATACATTGGATAGTTATATCAAACATAACGTCACCAACCTTACCCCCAACATTATTGAGGAAAGGCCTATGAATGTGGCAGTAATGGATGTTTATAGCCGTTTAATGATGGATCGCATCATTTTTATGGGTTACCCTGTAACCGATGAGGTAGCCAATATCATTACGGCACAATTTTTATTTCTGGAAAGTACCGACCGCACCAAGGACATTCAGATGTACATCAATTCTCCGGGTGGCAATGTGTATGCAGGATTGGGTATGTATGACACCATGCAGTTTGTAACACCCGATATTGCAACCATCTGTACCGGTATAGCCGCAAGTATGGCAGCAGTGTTGATGTGTGCCGGTTCTCCTGGTAAAAGAACCGCTTTAAAGCATAGCCGCATCATGCTTCATCAGCCAAGTGCTGGTGCTGGTGGCCAGGCCAGTGATATTGAAATTACAGTGAATGAAGTCAAAAAAATCAAGAAAGAGTTGTACGAAGTGATTGCCAATCATACTGGTCAGCCTTTCGATAAAGTAGCAGTCGATTGTAGCAGGGATTATTGGATGACTTCCACCGAGGCAAAAGAGTATGGCATCGTTGATGAAGTATTAACCACTAACCCTAGGAAAGCAAAAAAGGATCTATAGGCTTTGGTAAGCAATCGTTGAATCATTTTGTTACCCTATGCAGTATTTGAAAAATAAATAATCAGTTTTATCTCCCAGCGGGATTTAGTTAAAATATAATTTATGAATCTTTATAGCAAAAAAAGCATTCGCTTCGAAGACGAAGAAGAAACACCGAAAGAATTGCCAGACAATCCTATGGAAAAAATGGTGAGTGGATGGCAGTTTGATAAAAAATTTATTGAGCAGCGTAAAATATTTTTATGGGGTGTAGTAGACGATAAGAGTGCAAAGGATATTACCGCACGCTTACTCTATCTTGAAGCCATTGATCCTGGAAAGGAAATTACCTTTTACATTAATAGTCCGGGTGGAGTAGTAACCAGTGGAATGGTAATCTATGATACTATGCAAATGATCAGCTCGCCCGTAAGTACAGTATGTATGGGTATGGCAGCGAGTATGGGCAGTATTTTGCTCAGTGGAGGTGCCAAAGGAAAACGTTTTATTTTTCCCAGCGGACAGGTAATGATTCATCAGCCAAGTGGTGGGGGACAAGGAGTGAGCGCCGATTTGGAAATTATGGCAATTCAAATAATGAAAATAAAGCAATTGGGTGCGCGTATTTTGGCAGATAATTGTGGGCATACCTTCGAAAAGGTGATGAAAGATTTTGACCGTGATTATTGGATGGA
>JBIKOV010000351.1:0-2923 GCA_044357815.1 Ferruginibacter sp.
ATAATGAGCCAGTTTTTCATCAATCACCACGTGCGCAATGGAAGGCATGGGGATTTTTGAAAGACTCTCAAATGTACCTTTTACACCCTTTGCTTGAAACCCCAGTAATTCAGCAGCCTCAATTAAACCCAGAACATTGGTGCCTCTTTTATCAGTACCCGCATATTGCCTTATTCGGCTTACCGGGAGTTTTAACTTATAAAAAGCTGCAACAGAAGCCAAGCAGGCCGCACCACAATCGGTAATATCACGTTGTTTGATGTTGATATTTTTTTGTAAACTCATACTGCAAATATTTTATAATCGATAGCCTGTTGTATCACATTAAAATTTAGCTAGGCTTTTGTGGGTAAAACAAATAATTAGGGGTAAGCCGATGATAGTTTGTAAGCTATATCTTAAGTTTATTTATTAGAGAGAATAAATTATTTAACCCCCTATAAACCCAAATAAACTAACTGAAAAACCGTTCGCATCAAGTGATATTTTATTATAGTAACCCTCTTTTTTATCCATTCATGTCAATCAGAGATCTAGGCCCCTGTTGGATTTACCCAATCATCCACCTTGTCGAAAAGTAACTCCCAAAGACTTCTTCTAGCCACCACAAATCTCGCCTGTAAGGTCATCCCTTTTTTAAGATTTCCTTTGAACCCGTTTTTTAAATACAATTGCTGGCTATCCAACCTACAACGGACTTTAAAGGAAGGCTGGTTTTCAATCACGGTATAATCATTGTCAATGGAAAGTATTTTCCCCGTAAGGATGCCAAAATAATTATAATCAAAAGCGGCTATCTGAAACAGAGAAGTTTGCTTTGACCTTAAGAAGCCAACGTCTCTAGTATTTACAAAACATTCTGCTACCAGGGTGGCCTGGGGTGAGACAACTGCTAGCACTTCCCCAGCCTGCACCAAACTGCCGGGATAATATTTATTAAAATTTTGCAAAACCCCTGTTATTGGAGCCTTAATAGAATAAAAATTACTATCCTCATTCAACTGAGTATTGGCATTTTCATACTGGCTTTTTTCCAATTGATACTTTGAGAGATCTTGTTGCCAGATAGCTATTTGCTGTTCGCTGGTAGCACGAATATTAGCGGCTAATTTTTCATGTTCAATTTGCTTATCAAACATCTCCTTTAATGAGATGATTTTATCCGCCATCAATAATGAATCTACATACAATTCCCTGTTAACTTTTTTTTGCTGTGCATTTAATTCAGACATCTGAAATGCAAAGCGGCTGGATTGTTGTTTGTAAACTGGGCTATTTAAACTGGAGATAGTTGCAGTTGAAAAATGATTTAGTTTAGTCAATATTTTCAAATCTGCAATAAACTGATTATTCTGAAAGATGGCAAAATCATTCATACTTTTTTTTATACCAATATTTTGCTTTCGAAGTTGTATGATTATATCCCCCTTATGGACCGTATCTCCCTCCTTAAAATAGATACTGTCAATTACTGTACTTACAGATGACCTAAGCTCCGTTTTTTCATCCACTGGACGGATTATGCCGGGAGATTTTACGGAGATATCAAGTTTGATAAAGGGCAGGGATGCGATGGAAGCCAGCAAAAATACCAGCACTAACCAATAGATAGAAATATGCTTTCGGCTGATTTCTGTGTTGTAAGTAATACTAGTATCTGATGAATTGATAAAATTCATTGCTGAATAAATAAAAGTTGGGGAATAATTTTGCGTTTATAAAACCAAAAATATACTAGCTTCAAGGAAGATAGTGTCTCAGTTTTTTTTATTAGTTAAATTCACTGAAATAGATGAATGAATTTTTTGAGTATAGGCCACCAAAGCTCCAATTAGAACCCCAGTTATAAATAAATAAAGCCAATACTTGGACAATAATGAAATTATTATTTTCATGATGTAGCCCAATCTTCTAGTTTATAAATTCCATACCCAACTGCAGCTGCTACATCAATAGGGACTATCTCCCCTTCTTTCTCAACCATTTTTTTTTGAGACAAATCGGTTAATCCGTCAATTTTTAATGCTACCATTTTAAAATTATTTTAAATTAAAAAATCAGTTAATGAAATTCTTTTTTTACACAGTACTAGTCCTGCTCCATTTCCAACTCCTGTAAGAAAACAACCAGCCGTTTCTGAAGCGGTTAAAACCATAAACCCATAAATTACAATTAAAAAAACTCCTTCAATCTTTTGCGTTTCTCACTCAGTCATTACATTGAAGTAATCACTGTTTTGTTAACTCAAATTTTCGTATCAATTTTTTTACTTTTTTCAGTAAATAAAACCTCGCTATTTTATTGTAATATAACATCAAGAGGGTCATTTAAATATTTAAAAAGAAAATTTTAAGCTAATTGTGTTTTTTAATAAGGAAATATAAAAGTGATAGAATCAATACTACTCTAAAAGAAATTAAGAAAATAATTTGTAATATATTTAAATTTAAAAAGTTTCTAAGTGCCTCGTAAATATGGGAAATGCTGTCAAATATCAGTATGATGAAAATGATTTTTAATACTGACTTACTTTCCATTTTTTTCAATTAATTAAATATTTATCAAGTAAAACAATTGTGTGTTTTGAAAAATGAAAAAGGGTAATAAATTAGATTGCTGTTGAAAAATGATTTTATTTACTTACTTTTTTGAAATCCGCAATAAGAGAAATATTCTGAAAACAGGCGAAATCGTTGATGCTTTTTTTATGCCAATATTTTGCTTTCGAAGTTGTATGATTACATCTCCCTTATGGGCTGTATCTCCTTCCTTAAAATAGACACTATCAATACCGTATTTACAGATGTCCTAAGCTCCGTTTTTTCATCCACTGGACGAATAATGCCGGGAGATTTTCCTTAAATATCAAGTTTGATATATGGTAGGTATTCGATGAAAGCCTCTAAAGATGCGGCCACTAAAC
>JBIKOV010000114.1:0-10588 GCA_044357815.1 Ferruginibacter sp.
ATAACGGACACGCTGTTTATGAAGATAGTTATATGAATGGGAACCTTTTTTTTACAGGAACAGAAACTTCAAATACTTTTAGCGGTTATATGGAAGGTGTGGAAAATCCACGTAAATTGACCCCCTAATACCAGCGCAAATTGACCCCCTAATACCGGCACAAAGTGATCCCCTTGTACCGGCTCAAATTGACCCCCTAAATATTGGTAATAGAATTAATTGTTTTAGTAGCAAAAAAGGAGGAGGTTCTTGATTCATCAAGCCTCTTTTATCATGTCTAATAAAACAATTGAGATGTTTACAATACGTCAAATTCTTCGACTTTACGCATCAGGGAAAGGAACAAAATTCATTAGTAAATCGACTGGTATTGCTCGTAACACGGTTAAAAAATATTTATACCGTTATGTGTTATCTGAAAAGTCGATAGAGCAAATTGAAAAGATGAGTGATGCAGAGATGTCACGATTGTTTTTGATTAAAGAGCCGCTTAGGGTTATCAATAAACGGGCATCAGATTTAGAACCGATGTTACCCGAGTATGCTTCGATGTTAAAGAAAAGAGGGATTACCAAGGGAAAGGTGTTTGAAGTATATGCAGCAAAATATCCGGATGGGTTCAGGAGCTCTGCGTTTTTAGTGCGCCTTAACCAATATATGCAGCTCGGTAAGCCTTCTTTAAAAATGACTCACGTAGCGGGTGACAAAATGTTTGTGGATTTTACCGGGCAGAAATTACACTTGGTAAATGCAGTTACTGGTGAGATCAATGCACTAGAAGTTTTTGTAGCCATACTAGGATGCAGTCAACTCACTTTTGTGATGGCCGTTCCATCACAATGCAAAGAAGATTTTATTCTAGGATGTGAACGCGCACTACACTTTTTTGGTGGTGTACCACAAGCGATAGTACCCGACAACTTAAAATCTGCCGTTACCAAAGCCAGTAAATACGAAGCACAACTCAATGATACTTTTGCTGCCTTTGCGGAGCACTACCATACGTTTGGCTATCCTACACGTACCTACAAACCAAAAGACAAAGCTTTGGTAGAAGGCGCTGTAAAGATTAGCTACACCACCATATTTTCTAAGATTGATCAAAAGATTTATCATGACCTCGATGAGATAAATAAAGACATACTTATTCATCTTGATGTACATAATAATGCAAAGCTTACTGGCGAGAACTATAGTAGAATGCAGCAGTTTTTAGAATTAGAAAAGCAAACACTCCAACCGCTTAATCCCTATTTATTTGAGCCAATGACAGTGCAGTTGGCAACGGTAAACAAGTATGGCCACGTACTACTGAGCGTTGATAAACGCTACTATAGTGTACCCTACAAGCTAATCGGTAAGCGACTGAAAGTAAAGTACACCACCACTCAACTACAAGTGTATGATGACAATGAGATTGTAGCTGTTCATGATAGATATAAGGGTAAGGATGGCAAGTACATCACTATACAAGATCACCTAGCCTCACATCATAAATACGCTACGGACTGGAACCCACAGAAATTTATGACCACCGCTAATGCTATAGGAGAATCAGTGGCTAAATATATCGCTAAGATATTGGCTAGAGAGGTTTACCCAGAACAAAGCTATAGATCCTGTATTGGTGTACTAAGCTTTGCAAAACGAGTAGGCGACACACGACTCATTAACGCTTGTAAGCGAGCAGACAGTTACGGCATATATAACTATGGCATAATAGATCAGATACTAAGATCAAAAGCGGATACTATCCCAATGGAAGATGAAATACCAAATACCGATATGCCCTCACACGAAAACGTAAGAGGATCAGATTACTATGAATAAACAATTTATCAATAACCTTTAAACTAAAACACATGAACAAAGACACGTTAAAGAAAATGGGCGATATGCGCCTGCATGGTATGCAAACTGCATTTAAAACGTTTGTAGAGATGCCCCCAGCAGTAGACTTTACCAATGATGAGATGGCACAGTACTTGGTACAAAACGAATGGGACGATCGCAAACATCGTTCCCTACAGCGTAACATTAAAATCGCCAAGTTCCGATACATGGCAGATATTGACGGTATTGATTTTGGAAATAACAGAGAACTGGATAAAAATCAGATAGACCGGTTGTTTACTTGTGAGTTTATAAAGAAAGGTCAGGATGTATTTATTACTGGTAGCACCGGTACAGGCAAGAGCTACTTGGCATCTGCTTTTGGTCGCCAGGCTTGCTTATTAGGTTTTAAAGTTTACTATACGAATACAGCCAAACTATTATCTATTTTAAAGATGGCCAAAGCGGATGGCTCGCATATAAGAGAGCTTGCAAGAATAGAGAAACAAGATTTACTGATACTAGATGACTTTGGTATCCAGTCTTTTGATGCAAGTGGTAGGGCATTATTAATGGATATTGTTGAAGACCGACATGGGAAACACAGTACTATTATAGCTTCTCAAGTTCCTGTAAAAAATTGGTATGATGTGATTGGTGAACAAACTGTTGCAGATGCCATTCTCGACAGACTAGTACATCAATCCTTACGCATAGAACTGAAGGGTGAATCATTAAGAAAACTAAAAAAGGAAATTAACACTGAAGAAACAGAGAAAATTAATTAATCAAAATAGACAGAAAAATCCTATGTTTGAAAAGTAAAAACAATTAGTTCTTTACCATATTTTAGGCCATCAATTTACCCAAGAGTTAAAAGAATTTTTAGGGGGTCACATTGTGCTGGCGGAAGGGGGTCAGTTTTGCTGGTATTTACAGAAGGTGCAATTATTGCTTCAAATTTGATATCCAAAAGGATTGCTAAAATAATAAACTTTAACAAAAACATAAATCAATGACTTACGTTACATCGTGGGTCCTTTGTTGTTTTTGCTTGAGGTTTGCTTGAGGTTTAGCGTGAGGTTTTTGTCATTTCTTACCGAATACACGAACCTTTAATGCTGATATTTCTACAGCGGTTAACACCTTTGGATCAAGGTAATATTTCTCTAAAACTTGGGTGGTAGAGTGGGGTCTAACTAATCCTGTATCGTCACCTAATACTTGATACGAAGAACCGAAATCAAATAAACGCAAAAAGCGTCAAACGAAGTACGAATTGAAAATCAGCGCAGCTAAACCCCGCCTGACGCAAAACTGATGTTAGTTGCCGTTTTTTTATCTAGTTAAATGTTCAAGCCTGATAAGGTAGGTTTTCTCAGTATTGATCCAACATAAAATAGTGTAGTTACTAATATTCCAGCAAATGGCATTTCGCCTGTAACTATTTCTGCAACTATAATACCACCTCCAAAAGAAGCCAACAGGAAAAAGCCAATATTCATCGTGCGAGGTATCCAAAATAAGATAAGAATTATAATTTCTAAGATGCCAATTAACATTAATTTGTCGCCAAAATTTGTAACTTTTGTCATATTAATTTTCATTTCTTCATTGCCAATTATTTTCATTATACCAGCCATAAATAGCATAAATGAAGCTATAATAGAAATGGTGTATCCAGCTATTTTTCTGGCTTTGCTTATTTGTGTTTCGTGCAAACTTGTCATAATACTGTTTGTTTATATTTTATTTAAAATGGGTTAAATTTTTATTTAATTGTAATGCAGATAAATTGCCAAAAGGCTTATCAGCAAAGTTCCACCGATATGTGGTATAGCCGCTTTAATACCAATTTTGCTGAATTTAGCTGTGATAATGGCGTCACTAATGGTGATAATTGGAATTAGTGGCACAAAGTATTTCATCCCTTCAGGATGGAACAAACAGAGTACGAAAGTCATTATACCAAGTGTAAAATCTCGGACACCCTTAGCTAACATCCAGCCTCGAATGGCTGAACCATCGCCTGCAATTCCGTAAAATTTTGCATATTTTTCAGCCGAAGCAAAAGCACAGTAGATACCTAGACAACATAGGAAGAGACCGAGTAAAATTGGAGCAATTTGAATTGTTGTCATATTTGTTTTAGTTGGTTTGTATTCTTATTCGAAATTGAACTCATAAGCTCCTTTTTAACAAAATACTTACCAGAAACCTTGTTGAGTATGGGGGCGCTAGAGACAAAAATTCAAATAGTATATTCATTATTTATAAGCTGATATGCGATCCATCGCAATAGGGTGGGTTCTTTGTTTGCTTACACATACACATGGCAGCCGTTTTTGATTCCTCTGCTTTAAAAACTTCTGGGGTAAATTCACTTTCCATGTGTGCTCCATTGCACCAAGGTTGATTTTCTGATTTACCACATGCACACCATGCATACGTTTTTCCTTCTTCCAATTGTTCCATTTGGGGTGATTTTCCCGCTACTTTTGCGTTGTTCATATTTGTAATTTTTATAAAGTTTGATTCATTATATTTTAGCCAATAATTGTTCTGTTTGCTCTTGTAATTTCTGTTTGTATCCTTTTTCGAAATTTAGCTTGATAGGCTCCTTTTTTATAAAATACTTACCTGTAACTTTATTGAGTGTAGGGGAGCTAGAAACAAAAATTCCAGTAGTGCTTTCCTTTCCAAAGAATAACTCAGGAATCAAAAAAAGCATGCGCTGCCACCATACTAAATTTTTGGTCAAATCTGATTTAACTGCACCAGGATGGAATGAATTAACATCAATGCCTTGATTTGCATATTTTTCTGCTAAAATTTCTGTAAGCACTGTTTTTGCATGTATGGTTGTAATGGCTGTATTAATCATACTGTAATTTTTGGAAAAACTTATGTCGTCAAAGTCTAGCTTTTTTTTCATAATCATGGATTTGATTCCAGCTACATTTGCTATTCTTCCATATGCTGCTTTTTCTAGGATACCAGCAAGTTGAGTAGAAAGTAGATACGCACTTAAATAACCAACAGCAAAAGTCTTTTCAAAGCCTTCATTAGTCACAATTCTTTTTTGGGAAAATATGCCAGCAGTATTAACAAGTAAATCCAACTTTGCATTTTTGCTGATAAAATCAGTTGTAAATTCTTTAGTATCCCTTAGATTGCTTAAATCTAATTGTACAAATTCGACTTGTTTAGGATATTGCTCATTCAAAGAAGCTTCAATGCGCTTTCCTTTTGGACCATTGCTTCCAATTAATACTACTTTGTAGTTGGAAGCAATTAAATTCTTAGCTATAGAAAGACCAACACCAGAAGTTCCGCCACTAATTATTGCATTTTTCCTTTCCTGAAGACTATTTGAATGACTTATCACGATGTAAAGGTGCAGCCTTTAGAACAGCTGTGCATTGATGTAGGTCAAGAAGTGATTTTACCTAAACTTTCCTTATGGATATTTCTTTTCTTACTCTGCTTAAGGCTTCAGGTGTAATGCCTAAATAAGAAGCAACCATTTTTTGAGGAACTCTTTGAATGATGTCAGGATAGGTTTGCAGAAAATGTTCATAGCGTTCAACCGCAGAGGCACTGATTAGCATAATGATGCGTTTTTGCAAAACAGCCAATCGGTTAAATAATGATTTTAAGTTTGGGTTTTGTTTTGAAATATCTTTTTCAACCACAATAACGATGGAGTCTTCTATGGCATCAATAAATAAATCGCAAGGAACAGTTATTTCACAATTGTCTGCTATAATCCAATTTTCTGATGCAAACATATAAATATGTTCTTTCCCTTTATTGTCGATGGAGTAACTACGCAACAAGCCACTTTCTACCGTAAACACTTTTGTGTTTAGTTCACCGCTTCTTTGTAGAATCTGTCCTTTTTTAACGTTTATTGTTTTCAATTTAATGTTTCTATTTTGCTCTTGTAAAATGGCATATAACTAACTTATACCAGCCATAAAATATCTCCAATCCTTCCTTATATGTTATGCTTTGTACCCCCTGATATTTAATACCGTATATATGCATCCACAAACTTACACTTATTATCCAATCCACCTATGCCTTAAATAGGGTATAAACACGGAGCACCCTGTTACCGCGTTTTAAGTTTATCAAGTCAAATTAATTAAAGACTAGCTGAATAAAAATTTGAATTCCATGTACTATTTGCACCCCTAAATTGAAGAGTTCCTACCGCAAGAGAAACATTATTTAGAGCCATTAAATACTCATATTTACCAGCATTTCCTAAAGAGGTAAATCCAGTACCGCCTAGCCCATCTGGTCCAGAGCTATTAGTTCCACTTCCATATGAACTTGAGTTGGATGTATTGATGGTTCCGTTGACAAATCATTAAACTGCTTTTTCAATTCCTCATTAACAGCTTCCCATTTCTGGAGCAACGCTACCAACTCTAGAAGTTCCATTTAGGTCGTGACCTCGTCTCTTTGAGAAGTAATCGTTCCAGGCAATCTTTGCGTGTTCGCTAATGTCGTTTGCAAATTTGGTTCCAGTCTTTGTGTATATCCTTATTCATTGTTGGTTTTGGAATTTTAAAGCCGCCTTCAAAACCAATGTCCATTACACCACAACCAGTAAATAATGATAATAATTTTTTTTTATTTTTTATTAAAGAAACCTCCTTTCTATCTTAAGTACCTGTCCGAAATTTGGGGAGTATTATAGAATTAATCATTTAGTTTTTTGGTAGTGTTAGTCAATATTATTAATTTTTAAATTCGTTTTATCAAAAATTATATTTTTTTAATGTATTAAAGAAACCTCCTTTCTATCTTAAGTACCTGTCCGAAATTTGGGGAGTATTATAGAATTAATCATTTAGTTTTTTGGTAGTGTTAGTCAATATTATTAATTTTAAATTCGTTTTATCAAAAATTATATTTTTTTAATGTATTAAAGAAACCTCCTTTCTATCTTAAGTACCTGTCCGAAATTTGGGGAGTATTATACACCAAGCGTAAAGCATTGAAAGTACCTTTGAATAAAATTAATAAGTAAAAAATTATTTTATACTATTTATTAACAAAAGTGGAGTCCAGAAACCAAAAAAACGGGGCGTCATTCCGAAAAGCCAAACGAGTAGGAGCAAAAATTAAATCAAACCATGAAAAAACCATTAAGCATTGTTATTCTGTCAATCTGCATTTCATTTCTTTTCTCCTCTTGTGCAACCGTATTTGGCGGCAGAGTTTCTGACCTTCAAAAGACAAAACCAAAGGAAGGCGAACCTGCAAGATCTATTAGAGGAGCTGCATTAGTTGCAGATATTTTATTGTTTTGGCCAGGTACTATTGTAGATTTTGCTACTGGAGCCATTTATAAGCCCGCAAAGTAATACCTGTAGTTGTTAACTCAAAGTCAATCAAATTTATTACCTATTTCTATGCCTCTTCCCTAATTGGAAGAGGCTTTTTTATTTTAAAATTGTGATAGCCCCTAAATGTGGTTGACCCTTTCAATTCCTTTTTTCGAACCGCATTAATTATTTTAGCTAATAATAAGAGTTAATTGAATCAGTACGATAATCTTAAAGACTATTTCGAAGTTTATTTTTTTCATTTTGTGTAGGTTTTAGGGTAATTAAAGACTCTAAATAATTATACTAGAAAGCAAAGGCGGATTAAATTCACCTCTACTCAAAAGGGTGTATGACAGCAATGATAAATAATAGACAATAATTATTTTTTATATTGATTTAACCTAGTAGAGGTTAAAACTATCTCACTACTAATTATTGTCTTTAATTGTTGGTTTTTTTTTCCAAACTTTTGAACTAATGAGTTTTGTTATACCTAATGATGTTAGGAAGGAAAATAAAATATATTGGAACGGTATTGGATGTCTGTATAATTCCCAACCCAAACTGTTTAATTCCTCCATCCAATTGTATAGACAGATTAAGAATAAAACCGTAAAAATTATAAAGAAAATAACAAATAGACCTAGTTTTCTCATTTTGATATTTTTTGTGATTTCTATAAAGTGTATTTTGAAATGATAAGGTCAAAACAGAACCCTTCCAAAAAATTAGTAACACTAATCTTGCTTAAATCCCTTCTCATATAATGTTATTTTTGCATTCAATTTCAACAATTCTTTTTCAGCTGACTTTTTATTAAATTCTTGTGGATTAAATTTATACCCTACCCATTCCCACATATCTTTATTTTCTTCATTACCTGGGTCCAACAACACCTTCTTCAACTCCTCATACCCACCCACTCCACCACAATCTTCTGGCGGACAAGCGTTTTGTCCAGAAATAATAATTGGGAGTAACACATTTACAGGCTGATTACTTATTTCGATCAATTCTATTTGATGTTTCCATCCATCTCCAAAATCATATTCATAATTTAAAATTGCACTTTTTTTGGTACAAATGTCCTCCACCATTATGGTTTTTGCATCTGTAACAGGTCCCAATTCATCTGATACCAATCTTTTATCTGCTATCGTTAAGTTATCAAAACTGAATTGGTACAAATGATAATTTTTCCAACCCATCACTTCTTGAATAACATGATGCAACAAATACATGGAACTCTCGGATGCTATAGAAAAGGTCCTAACTACCAATGGCTGAGTGTCCATTAATTCAATCTTAAAAGTAAATGTAGGCATGTAAAAATTATAAATATGAATTTCCCTTATAGTAAAAAATGGAATATCCCCCCATAGTAATCTTGACTAAAGGTATATTTATCTGCCGATTTATCCTAAGTCTAGACAGGTTAACAAAAGTTGGAGGATGGCTTACTTTATAATTCCCGCCGTAATTCTTTTAACTACCACAAAAATATTTTTTGACACAGTATAATTTACAAACCCGGCCAGTAAGAAAATTTGGTTATATATCTGCAAATGAAGTATTTTTATGAAAGAAGGTAAGTGTTGCACTTATCAGTTGAAATCAGCTTATTGGAATGTTTGAAATTTACTTTTTATTATTTTTCAGACCTGCAGCATTTGATTGATGTAGTTATTAAGATACAACAAAATTGATAAAAATGAAATATGTAGTCATCAAGAACCGAATTTTCCTACTGATTTATTTTGTATGCAGTGCTATTCTAATATCTGCCCAATCAACTTGGACCAACCCTATTGTTAAACAGGGGCGTCTGGGGTCCCCGTTAGTAGAAACTTCTCCATTTGTTTTTAAGGACAGATTATATCTCCTTGAAAACAATCAGCGATTTTGGGATATTCCTAGCGCAAAGCCAGGGGATCTATTTCATGAGGACGAAGCGCGTATAAGTGATGTGGAATTAAAAAAAAATGTGTCTGTTGCATTACAAAATCATGGTTTTGGGACAACACTCATCTGGAATGGGAGAGTATATGTATTTGCAGGAAATTACGGTCGAGATAAGCCATGGAGACACATAACAGAAATTACAATGACCAGCTCTGCTGATTTAAAAAACTGGACGAAGCCTGTTACGGTATTGCGGGCGGGTCCTAATGAATTTTTTTTCAATACGGCGGTATGCAGGGCAAAAGGTAAATTCATCTTGTTGTACGAAACAAATGATAAGCGCTGGCCTGCTTTTACATTCCGGTATGTGGAATCCTCAGATTTGAAGAAATGGAAGGAGATACCTGGTGCTGTTTATGGGAAGGACAAATATGTGGGTGGTCCGGCATTGTATTATGAAGGAGGCTGGTATTACACGCTTTATCTTGAATCAGTAAAAAAAGGATATGAAACAAGAATTACCCGTTCAAAGGATTTGGTGCATTGGGATGATGCGCCAAAGGGAAGATCATTTATAACTTTTGATTCTTCCCATAAGAATATCCCAATGATCAAACCTGGTATCGGCGAAAGCAATGCATCAGATGTTGAGCTTTGCTATTATAAGGGAAAGACTATTCTTTATTTTACAGGTAGCGATCAAACCACTGCAGGTGATTTGCAATGGGCTACCTATGACGGAACACCGCGACAATTATTTGAATATTTTTTTAAAGACACTGAAACAAAAACCAGTTTACATCAGGGCCATGAAGGCAACTGGACACCGGTGCTGATAGCGCCCTCCGAAGAAGCTAAAATGCAAACGGGTCCATTGCCTAATATAAATTATAAACCATCCCCGCTTCAGTTAACCTACCAGCAAGAACAGATTGGAGCCTTCGTTCATTTTGGGCCGGCGGCCTATCTCAAATCTGATTTTTTTGCGCTTCCCCCGGCTGATCTGTTTAATCCTTCCGGACTGGATGCAGAGCAATGGGTGAAAACAGCTAAATCTTTTGGCGCTAAATATATTGTACTAACGGCCAAACACCACAATGGCTATTGCTTATGGCAGACTAAAACAACAGATTATTCCGTTAAAAATTCGCCATGGAAAAATGGGAAGGGCGATGTGGTAGGTGAACTGGCTGAGGCCTGCAGAAAGTATGATATGAAACTGGGTCTGTATGTTTCGGGAGGCGATACGCATTTTGGTTGTACCAGCACCCCCGATCCGCAGGGGAAAAGAAAATTAATAGGGGATGTCGATAAATATTTTCCGATATTCATTGAACAACTCAGAGAGTTAATGACCGGCTATGGCAAAATTTCTTATGTATGGTTTGATGGAGCTTATGATCCTTTTGGGTGGGATGTAATGGATTCCAAAACGATGAAGCCGCTCGGAACTGGGTATGGAGATGCTATTCGCACTATGGTAAGACATTTACAGCCCGGCGCCCTGG
>JBIKOV010000352.1:0-2918 GCA_044357815.1 Ferruginibacter sp.
GGATGGAATGTTTTTACAGAGAATATTTTTAATACGACCATGCTGCAAACAGATTTTTCATTTCCATTAAATAAAAATAATATCATTTTTGCGGCTGCACAATTTGTAAGGCAGGATGTAGTAAACAATGGCGGCAATGAAGTTGCAGCTAAAACATATTTTGAAAAGGGAGGTAAAGCAATAACATTTGGTGCCAAGGCAGGTTGGAAAAATAAGCAATGGGAAGCCAGTATCAATTACAACCGCATTACTGCACAAGGCCGGTATTTAATGCCCCGAGAATGGGGACGGGAACCCTTCTTTACATTTATGCCAAGGGAACGCAATGAAGGCTTTGGAGATGTACATGCCATTATGGGTAAGGTAAATTATAATATTCCTAAAATAAGGATTAAAACATCTTTATCCGGTGGGTATTATAAGTTGCCAGATGTAAAAAACTACCGTTTAAATAAGTATGGTGTACCTTCATACACACAGGTTAATGCAGATGTAAGGTATGCTTTTAATAAAGTTTTAAAAGGATTGGAAGCACAGCTTTTAGTGGTGGGTAAATTAAATAGTGGCGAAACCTATAACAACAAAAGATTTGAGTTCAATAAAGTAAATATGGTGCTTTTTAATTTTGTTTTGAACTACCACTTTTAAAAATTATGACAAGTAAATCAGCAGCCTTTGATCCCCTTTTGAACCAGTATTGCTAAAAGAAATGCAGCAAATGAATACCTTATGTGGTAGAAAAATTTAATCTTATAACAAAATAAATAAAAGCAATTCTTTGGTATATTATAGTTGTAAGTTGGTAGTGTGATTATTATTTAACAAGGTGATAATGTTAGAAAGTCTTAATGATCGAGTTACTGAAGCCTATTCGAAGGCATTTTTCAAATAAACAGGGATTATCTGTTAAAAGGAAACTGATGATTTATGTTCCCCTAAAACCCGGCTGGTTTTAGGATTTGACAGCATCCAATCTTCAAGTTTTTGCCTTTCAATAAATATACTTTTCCCGTTTGGTTTTGAAAATGGCAGTATACCTGTAGAAGTTATTTTATAAACATAACTTGGATTAGTTAACACTGTCATAGCTTTAATCTTTATCCTTATATCTACTCTTTACATTGGATATTTTATAATCCACTTTTGGTATCCCTATTTTTTCATTGTCTTTTTAGTATTAAAATTTTTCGTAACATTTCGTCTATTGGGGTTTTTCTTTTTCCCATTTCTATTTTGGAGAATCAAAGATTTAGGTCTTTTTTATTACATCAAAAGGATGAAACATTAGGAATAATAAAACTACACATAAATATAAGTTTGAAAATAGGTTTTGATTCGTAACTCTACCTTTAGTCCCAATAATATCCCATTTATTAAACTTAACTCTATTTGCAAGTTCATCCCAAAGACCTGCATATAAAATCAGTATAGTTAATAAAATGAAAATGAATAGTGAGATTTTTTTCATTAACGTCTATTTTTATGGGAACTTAAAATATCCAGAATTATTGTTGACATTAAACCGAATTTAAACAATCTTATTAATTAAATCAATAATGTTCACTTATGCCTATAAGTGAACATTATGCTACACAAAATCCCGACCAGGTTCCGGGCCAAGTTCTCACCAAAAACAGGTTAAAAGAGGTGAAACAGCAGAAATATAAATCTGTTTCAATATTGTATCCTATTAATTAGCAATAAGAGAAAAGGGGTCAAATACCACCTGAAACTCCCATCATCAGCGGGTCTCCCGACAAGTCGGGATGGCCCAAATTAGAAAGGCAATATTATCAAGGGTTTATGCTGTAAAATGCATAAACCCTTTTTGATTGGGGTGAGTTCTGGCCAAGTTTGTGCCAGGTTTTGCACCACATCGGGGAGAATTGGGGTGAATGGAGGTGTAGGGGGCGGAATTGTTGGAACCTGAATAATTATCTAACTTTGATAAAATGTCAAGAACGATAACCATATTATTCTTTTTATTTATTGGAATTTTTGCAAGTTCCAATACGGCATTGGCATGTTGTAAAAGTGTTGCAAATAAAGAGCAGGCTTCCAAAATTCATCACAAAGAGTCAAAATCAGTTCAAGCAAACTGTTGTGAAAATCAAACAAAAGGCATTGGACACGACTGCAATAAAAAATGTAAAAATCATAATTGCGATTGCTCTACAATAAGTATTTTTTCATTTCTTAATAAATGGCTGAACACTGAATTAATTGTTTTAACCTATCCTATACAGAAACGCTTTTCTTTATATAAGCCGTCATTTTATCATGATGTTTATATTACCATTTGGCACCCTCCTAAAATTGTATAATACATAACGTTTTAGTTTCAAGTAAGCCACTTGAATTCCTTTCATTTAAATTAAAAAATCAAACCATGAAATCAATAAAATTATTGATGGCTACTGCCATTTTATTATTTGCATTTAACGTAAATGCACAAACAAATACAAATGTCATTAAAGTCCTAAACTCATATATTACATTAAAAGACGCACTTGTTAAAACGGATGGCGCCTCCGCTTCTGTATTAGCCAAAGATTTACTTACTTCAATTGAATCGGTAAACATGAATGAATTAGATGCATCAACTCATGCGCAATGGATGAAAGTAGTTAGTGAATTAAAAGAAGACGCAGAGCACATTAATAAAACAAAGGAAATTTCTCATCAAAGAGATCATTTTATTACTTTATCAAAAAACTTGTATTCGGTAATTAAAGTGTCAAAAGTTGGAACTCCAGTGTTTTATCAATTTTGTCCAATGGCTAATAAAGGGAAAGGTGCAAATTGGTTGAGCTTGGAGAATAAAATCAAGAATCCATACTACGGAAATCAAATGTTGACATGCGGTAAAGTAGTGGAAACGATTCAATAAAATAAAGTAACTAAACGATGTTAAAAAT
>JBIKOV010000115.1:0-10544 GCA_044357815.1 Ferruginibacter sp.
CCGCTGATCTTCTGGAAGTAGATCAATCATTTTTCTTACCCTTTCGTGTCGTTGGGATTGTATGAGGCGTGTTTCGGCATTTGGTTCAGAAAAGTTCAACACTTCAAAAATATCTCGGTCATCACTGATGGTAATGGAGGGGGTTCGCTTAATTTTCCTGAAATGGTCCACACATAAATTGTGCGCAATCCTAAGTGCCCAAGGTAAAAATTTCCCCTCGTTTGAGTAGCCCTTAGCTTTTAAAGAGTCAATAATACGGATAAAAACATCTTGAAAAAGATCTTCCGCCAAATACTTGTCTTTTACTAGTAAAAAAATGGCAGTATAAATCCTGTCTTTGTAACGGCTAACTAGCGTGGATAGCGCCTCAGTATTACCTTTAAGATAAAGTTGCACCAATTCTTGTTCGGAAAGATTATTAAGACTATTCATATACTTCTACATTTTGTTGGAGTAAGGTTTTTTTTGTACCAATAAAAAAATCAATGTAGAAGTTCAGAATGTATAGGCGAGGGTTTTTAATTTAAATCAATGACGAATCGAAAAAAATGATACTAGGTAAATTTATTAACTTTTCAGTTACCTATTTGTTACAATAAAAGTAATCGTTATATTCAACTTAAATAATTGCGAGAATGATTTTAAGAAGAATTTCACATTTATAGCGGAAGGCGATTTCAAGGTATTACTTTTGTAAATCTAAATAATGGCAGCAAAAAAAAATATTCCCCCAAAAAACGTACCCACTGTATTCAAACAGGAGGGGATTTTAATACAAGGGGCAAGAACGCATAATTTAAAAAATGTTACGGTTACCATACCACGTAATCAACTGGTAATTGTTACGGGTGTTTCCGGCTCCGGAAAATCTTCCCTTACGATTGACACTTTGTTTGCTGAAGGGCAGCGGAGGTATGCGGAAAGCTTAAGTAGCTATGCCCGCCAGTTTATGCAACGCATGAATAAGCCAGAAGTGGACTTTATCAAGGGTTTATGTCCGGCAATTGCCATCGAACAGAAGGTGATAACACGCACCCCTAGAAGTACTGTAGGTAGTATGACGGAGTTGTATGATTACCTGCGTCTTTTATTTGCAAAGGTGGGAACTACCCTTTCACCAATTAGTGGCAGAGAGGTAAAGAAGGACGATGTGGCCGATGTAATTAAGGCAATTGAGGGTTTGACTACAGGGGACAAGGTGTTGATGCTGGTGCCATTTAAGCAGCATGCCAACAGAGCCGTAAAGGAGGAGTTGAATATTCTGCTTCAAAAGGGGTTTTCCAGAATTTACTTCCAGGAAGAGATACTGCGCATAGAAACGTTGCTGGAATCCGACCAACTTTCAAATAAAATAACGCCTTCTTCATCAAGTGGTGGCGCATACCTTTTAATAGACCGCTTAATTGTAAAAGAATTTGATGAGGATGATATTCATCGTATCAGTGATTCTGCCGGTACCGCTTTTTATGAAGGTGAAGGGGAATTGATGTTGGAAATTAATGGCAATCGATTGATTCCATTCAGTAATAAGTTTGAGCTGGATGGAATTACTTTCGAAGAACCGGTGCCCAATCTTTTTTCATTCAACAATCCTTTTGGGGCATGTCCTACTTGTGAAGGCTTTAGCCAGGTTCTGGGAGTTGATGCCGACCTGGTTATTCCCAACAAACACTTAAGTGTATACGAAGGGGCAGTTGCACCTTGGAAGGGTGAAAAGCTTGGCCAGTGGAAGGAGCAATTCATCCGTGCAGCAAAGCATTTTAATTTTCCAGTACATCAACCAATCATTGAGCTCACGGACGACCAGGTGAGGGTATTGTGGGAGGGAAATGAACATGCAAATGGAATCAATGATTTTTTTAAGGAAGTAGAGCAAAATTTATACAAGGTGCAATACCGTGTATTATTGAGCCGATATAGAGGCCGAACCATTTGTTCGGATTGCAAAGGCTATCGATTGCGAAAGGAAGCGTTGTATATAAAAATTGCAAATCAGCATATCGGCCAGTTATGTGCCATGCCGGTGAAAGATTTAAAAAACTGGTTTGATCAATTGCAATTGAGCGAATACCAGCAGCAGGTAGCCAAAAGGATTTTAATTGAAATACATCATCGTATTAAAACCCTTATGGATGTGGGATTGGGTTATCTTACCTTAAACCGTCTGGCTAATTCCTTGAGTGGCGGCGAAAGCCAGCGCATTCAGCTTACTAGAAGCCTTGGAAGTAACTTGACTAATTCGTTGTATATTTTAGATGAACCCTCCATTGGGCTTCACAGCCGAGATACTGTAAAATTGATTGGTGTATTAAAAGAGTTAAGGGATTTGGGCAATACGGTAGTGGTGGTAGAGCATGATGAGATGATGATGAGGGAGGCCGATTATATTATCGATATGGGGCCGCTGGCGAGTCACCTAGGTGGCG
This sequence comes from Ferruginibacter sp., assembly GCA_044357815.1. GTDB lineage: Bacteria > Bacteroidota > Bacteroidia > Chitinophagales > Chitinophagaceae > Ferruginibacter. The sequence continues at coordinate 2,427 of JBIKOV010000115.1, forward strand.
AAGTAGTGGCTGCGGGAAATTATGAAGAGTTGATAGCAGACGAAAAAAGTTTGACAGGAAAATATTTAAAGGGGGAGTTGCAGATTGAAGCACCCAAAACACTTCGAAAATGGAATAAAAGCATTTCCATAAAGGGAGCAAGGCAAAATAATCTTAAAAATATCACTGTTGAATTCCCTTTGAATGTTTTTTGCGTGGTGAGTGGAGTGAGTGGTAGTGGCAAAACTACCCTAGTAAAACAGATACTATATCCGGCGCTTCAAAAATTAAAAGGAGAGGGTGTAGAAAAAGCCGGCATACACAAATCTATTGAAGGTGACATTGAATCCATTTCTCAAATTGAGATGATTGATCAAAATCCTATTGGTAAATCATCTCGAAGTAATCCGGTAACCTATATCAAAGCATATGACGAGATTAGAGAGTTGTATAGTGAGCAGTCGCTTAGTAAAATAAGGGGTTTTTTACCCAAGCACTTTTCGTTTAATGTAGATGCCGGCAGGTGCGACGCGTGTAAGGGAGAGGGTGAGCAGGTAGTAGAAATGCAGTTTTTGGCAGATGTGCATTTAACCTGTGAAATTTGTGGTGGAAAAAGATTTAAGGAAGAGGTGTTGGAAGTGGCTTATAAAGGCAAAAACATTTATGATGTATTAGAAATGAGTGTGGATGAAGCTATTCTGTTTTTTTCAGAAGAGGTGGATGTAGCAAAAAAAATACAGCCTTTAAGTGATGTAGGGTTGGGGTATATTAAATTGGGGCAATCAAGCAATACATTATCAGGTGGAGAAGCGCAAAGGGTGAAGCTGGCTTCATTTTTAGGAAAAGGAAAATCTCAAGGAAATATTCTATTTATTTTTGATGAACCTACTACAGGGCTTCATTTTCATGATATTAAAAAATTGCTAACTTCTTTTAATGCATTGATAGGGCAAGGGCATACCATTCTAGTGATTGAGCACAATACAGATGTAATAAAAAGTGCCGATTGGGTGATTGATTTGGGCCCCGAAGCAGGCGATGCGGGGGGCAGCCTAGTATATGCAGGAACACCAGCAGGTTTGATAAAATGCAAGGAAAGTCATACAGGGAAATTTTTGCCAAAAACCTAAACCCCTAAACTCCTAAACCTCTAAACCTCTAAACATATAAACCCCTAAACGCTACCGAAGTCGATCACTATCCTTGATAAGTTTTTCATCTTTATTGATTCCCCTTGCTGCAAAAGCTAAGGATAGTAGAATAACAAGATGGGCAGCAGCGGTAATGGCATATTCTCCTTGGGTAAAGTTCTGAATGGCTCTAAAATATAAAAACAGCAGTAGCAGGTCTAGTAATATACCGATGATGCACAACCGCAATTGGACGATTCTTGTTTTATATAAAAAAATTGCAATCAAGGTTACCATCCCTAATGCGATGGTGGTAATCATTAACAATATATTGTCGGTACCATTTAACTGGTGGTATTGGTTATCAGGCAAAAAGGTGCCGCTGTAAAAAGATACCTTTAGTGTTAGAAAAGAGAGTGCCGTAGCAACTAGTAGCCAAACCGATTGAATGCGTTGTATCATGTGAAGGAATGTTTTAGAACTCCGTTATTTTTACTGGTGACTTTTCTTAGCTGGTTAAAGTTCAGGATATAAAATGAACTGTTTCATGAATTCATTTACCTCTCCACGTACTGAGCCAATTAAAGCGGCATCATCTGCATTCATCAATACTTTATCAACTGCATTTACCACAAACTGCATGTCGGCTTCTTTCATTCCGCGGGTAGTGATGGCAGCTGTTCCTACACGGATGCCGGAGGTTACAAATGCACTTTTATCATCAAATGGAACCATGTTTTTATTAAGGGTAATATCCGCCTGCACAAGCGCCTGCTCTGCTTTTTTACCACTGATGTTTTTATTACGTAAATCTATCAGCATCAAATGATTATCGGTACCGTTGCTGATTAGTTGGTAACCCTTATCTACAAATGCCTTTGCCATAGCCTGTGCATTGGTTACTACCTGTTGGGCATAGACGGAAAATTCATCCGTAAGTATTTCACCGAAGGCAATAGCTTTTGCTGCAATGATATGTTGAAGTGGACCGCCCTGTACACCTGGAAAAACCGCCATGTCCATTAGGTTGCTCATCATACGGGTATTGCCTTTTACATCTTTTAGTCCAAAAGGATTTTCAAAATCGCTTTTCATTAAAATGATACCACCTCTTGGCCCACGTAAGGTTTTGTGGGTGGTGGAAGTTACAAAATGGCAATGTTCAAAAGGGGAACTTAATAAGCCTTTTGCGATTAAGCCTGCAGGATGGGCCATATCACATTGCACAAATGCACCCACTTCGTCGGCTACTTTTCTAATTCTTGCATAATCCCAATCACGGCTATATGCAGAAGCTCCGCAAAAAATCAGTTTTGGTTTATGGAGCCTTACTTTTTCTTCGAGTGTAACATAATCAATCAGTCCAGTTTCTTTAACTACACCATAAAAATGCGCTTCATAGGTTTTGCCAGAATAATTTACTGGAGAGCCATGGGTAAGATGACCTCCCATGCTAAGATCAAGTCCTAGGATTTTATCCCCCGGCTGCAATACGGCTAATGCTACCGCTGCATTTGCCTGGGCACCACTGTGTGGCTGCACATTGGCATATTCGCAATTAAAAATTTGTTTAAGGCGGTCAATAGCTAATTGTTCAGTTTGGTCCACAAACTCACATCCTGCATAATATCTTCTTCCGGGGTAGCCTTCAGCATATTTGTTGGTCATTACACTACCCGAAGCCTGTATTACCTGTAGAGAGGTAAAGTTTTCCGAGGCAATCAACTCAATTCCTTGGCGTTGACGAGCTAATTCTTTATTAATGATATCAAAAACCAATGTATCTCTTTGCATGTATCTTTTTTATGAATGCAAATATACAAACGTGTGTTTATTTAACAGAGCGAATATGGATAAATAGCTGTTTATTACTTACATCATTTCCACAAAATGAACTACTTTCACGTTCATTATTCAATAAGAGCTTCGAAACATAAAAAAAATTCGCTGTTGGCGGACTAAGTTTTAAATATGAAGGCGATTATCCCCGTTGCAGGAGCAGGCACCAAACTCCGACCACATACTTATACTCAGCCAAAGGCCTTAATACCCTTAGCTGGAAAAACTATATTAAGTATCACTATAGATCAGTTACATGAAGCGGGCATTCAAGAATTCGTTTTTATTGTAGGATACCTGGGAGAAAAAATCCAGGATTACGTAAAAGCCAATTACCCAGACCTTACTTGCTATTTTGTATTTCAGAATGAAAGATACGGAACGGGCCATGCTATTGATTTGGCCAAAGAAATTGTTGGGGATGATCAGGTGTTGATTGTGTTGGGGGATACGATTGCTGAATACGATGTAAGGGCAGTGATAGAATCCGACTACTCTATCCTGGCTGTAAAAAAGGTAGATGATCCCCGAAATTTCGGGGTTGCAGAGATAGACGACGACGATTTTATTAGCCGTGTGGTGGAAAAACCTGCCATTCCTAAAAGCAATATGGCATTGGTGGGTATCTATAAAATAATTGAGACACAGTCTCTATTTGTTTGTTTAAAGGCCATTATTGAAAAAGCGGGTATTGGAACCAATGAGCTCAGTTTAACGGATGCAATTGAATGCATGATCCAGGGCGGTGCCAAATTCAAGTCGGTGAAAGTTCAGACCTGGTTTGATTGTGGAAAAAAAGAAACATTACTAAAATCCAATGCCACCCTCCTTAAAAAATTTGGCGGAAAAGTAATCGGGGTGGAAAATTTTGAGAACACCATTATTATACCTCCTGTAAGTATTGGGGAGGGTTGCGACATTAAGAACTCGGTCATAGGGCCAAACGTATCCATTGGAGAAAATACCATTTTGAATTATACCATCGTAAGGGAATCTATTATTGGATCTTTTTCCAAACTGTATGATGTAGTACTGGACGATTCATTGATCGGAAGTGATACAGGAATTAAGGGTGAAACAAGGTCGCTGAATATTGGAGACAATACGGATATCGCTTTGGGTTAATCGACAACTGAAAAATAAAACTTACTACTTACGAGTTCCAATCACTGTTGCTATCTGCTTTGCAATTCTTTCTCCATCCATAGCAGCGCTTATTATGCCTCCTGCATAGCCAGCGCCTTCGCCACAGGGGTACAGATTGATTAATTGAGGGTGGGTTAAAGTATTGATATCTCTGGGGATCCTAATAGGGGAAGAGGTACGACTTTCTGTGGCAACTACAATGGCCTCATTGCTAAAATACCCTTTCATTTTTTTTCCGAAAATCTTAAATCCTTTTGCAAGAGAATCATATACAAAATCGGGGAGTACTTCACTTAGTTGAACGGATGTTAGACCTGGCTGGTAGGAGCAGGTAGGTAAAGAGGAGGATAGACGTCCTTCAGAAAAATCAACCATACGCTGAGCAGGAGCTTTAAAATTACCCCCTCCTGCAGTATAACATTGCTGTTCCACCATTTGTTGAAACCGCATCAATTGAAGTGGGCTATCAGCACTGTCTTGCGATAGTTGTGTATTGTTTTTTCTTGCATTAGCCGCATCGGCTATTTCTACCTGCACTACCATTCCACTATTAGCATAAGGGTTGTTTCTTTTGGAGGGGCTCCAACCATTTACCACTAGTTCGCCTGGTGATGTTGCCGCAGGTGCAATTATTCCGCCTGGGCACATGCAAAATGAAAATACGCCTCGTCCGTTTACCTGTTGCACCAAGCTGTAGGCTGCGGGAGGTAAAAATTCGCCCCTACTTGTACAATGGTATTGTAGCTGATCAATTAGCATTTGCGGGTGTTCTACTCTTACGCCCAGTGCAAAAGGCTTTGCTTCGATTGCTATTTTTTTTCGGTGGAGCAATTCAACAATATCTCTTGCAGAGTGGCCAGTGGCTAGTATTACAGCATCCCCTTTAAAAAAGTCGCCATCTGCAGTGCCAACTCCCATAACCTTATCGGCATCTATTAATAGATCGGTAACTTTTTTCTCAAAAATAAATTGTGCTCCGCTTGCAATTAATTGCTCCCTCATGGCAGTAATGATATTTGGCAATTTGTTGGTGCCAATATGCGGATGAGCTTCGTATAATATTTTTTCTTCGGCACCAAAATGTACAAAGAGATTTAATATTCTGTCAATATCTCCTCTCTTATTACTTCGGGTGTATAGCTTGCCATCGCTGTATGTACCGGCACCACCTTCTCCAAAGCAATAGTTGCTATCGGGGTTTACAATTCCTTCTTTATTTAGAATTGCCAAATCTCTTCTTCTTGCGCGCACATCTTTTCCCCGTTCCAAAATAATGGGTTGTATGCCCAGCTCCAGCAGTTGAAGGGCTGCAAACAAACCGGCGGGACCAGCACCAATAATGATCACTTTTTTATTTGCATTGCTTACCTCTTTAAAATGGAAGGATTGAATAACCCTTTGTTGAAATGGTTCGTCAATAAAAGCATTCACTGTACAATTAATCCAAATGGTTCTGCCCCTAGCATCGATGGATTGTTTTTGAATTTGAAAGCCGGTAATACTGCTCTCTTTTTTTCCTGTAGCCTTGCCAATAGCAGTGATTATATTGGCTGCATTAGCCAATTGGGGTGGTAGTAGTTGTAAAGAAACTTTTTGTTGCATATTCCAGCAAATGCCATAACAGGACTTTAAATACCAAAAAAAGGAAACCAATGCCGAATTTGTTAGATAAAAAGCTGCCTATTAAGGTGATTACAATTAATTCATATCCGTAAAAACCCTGTTTTGGGCTCTAGATAGTTTAAAATGGCAAATCGTCTATAGCTTCAGGCGAGGAGGCTGAAAAAGTATCCAGTGGTTCCATGTATTCAGTATCAATCACTGGTTGATCTGTTCCTGTATGCAACACCTGCTCTATTCTCCACGCATCTAAATTGGTGATATAATTTACTTTACCATCTTTTTCCCATTTACTTCCTTTGATGTTGAAATACACTTTTATCTCATCACCAATATTCACCTTATCGATGATGGTAGTTTTATCTTGTACAGATTGAAACTTCACATAATTCGTAACAGTTCTGCCTCCAATATCATCTGTTTTTTCAACAGCAAATTCCCTTGTTTTAAAAGTTGCAGTCCGCTGCACTACATCATATTTTGCCACCAACTTACCTGTTAATTCGTAACTCATTTTGTAATTGTTTATTGAACAAAAGTAACCTTATTTATTTATAAAATTTGCTGCAGTTTTTAAGTGGAGAATTTTTAAAAACGATGAAAATAAAGTAATTTAAAATCCATATCCCCAACTAAACTCTAAACACCTAAACCCGAAATGAAAAGCAACAATAAGTTAAAGGATTTTAACTTTGGTGATGGGGATAACTAACAATAATAATTTTAAAAACCCATCGTTGACAAACTGAATGGCAAATTAGTAGGCACTATTTTTTGAAATATGATCGATAGATTACTTTTGTTTTTAAATGTAAATTTTTATTAATATGACTATTTTTTGGGTCGATTAAAAAAGAAGAAATGAATGTGGGCTTATGTTACAAGGTTTAGGAAAAAGCTGGAACCGGATGGGGTTTTTTAGTGAAATTTTGAAATGAAAAATCCAAATGAAATAGTTTTAAAAAAAGGAAGAAAAAAATTTTTTTATTAACAATTTATTTTGATATTCGCTTGACTTTCAAAAACTACAAGGATTGGTGGGAAATGATATTTGAATCATCATTTACATAATAATATTAACTCAGTATAAATTGTTTAAGGAATAATGGATAAAGTTTTTGATAAAGTGTGGTCTAATTGTTTAGATATAATCAAGGATATTGTTGAATGGCAACATTATAAAACATGGTTTGAGCCTATCAAGCCGGTTGCATTAAAAGAAAAGGTATTGACGATTCAAGTACCTAGTCAATTCTTTTTTGAATACCTCGAAGAGCATTATATTAGTTTGTTGGCGAAAACACTGAAAAGAGAATTAGGAAAAGATGCACGTTTAGAATATAGGATAATGGTGGATAGCGGAAACAGTAAAAACAAACCGCTCACAATGGATGTTCCTGGTAATGGTTTTAAATCATACTCAAACAACGAAATGGACTTTCCTTTGGTAATTAACAATCCGGTTAAAAATCCTTTTGTTATTCCGGGTCTTAAAAAAATGCAGATTGATCCCCAGCTCAATCATGCTTATACATTTGACAGTTATATAGAGGGAGATTGCAATCGGGTAGCTAGAAGAGCGGGCAAAACTGTTGCTGAAAAGCCAGGTTCCACCTCTTTTAATCCGTTGGTAATTTATGGAGGCGTGGGATTGGGTAAAACGCATCTTGCACAGGCTATCGGAAATGAGGTTAAAAGGCTTCATAGTAATAAGGTGGTGTTGTATGTAAGTTCTGAGAAATTTATTAATCAGTTTATAGACCATGGTCGTAATGGCGCAATCAATGACTTCATACATTTTTATCAGTTGATAGATGTATTGATTATAGATGATGTACAATTCTTCAATCGCGCTGAAAAATCTCAGGATGCTTTCTTTTCTATTTTCAATCACCTTCATCAAAGTGGCAAACAGCTGATATTAACCAGTGATAAAGCACCTAAAGACTTAGAGGGTGTTCAGGAAAGATTATTGAGTCGGTTTAGATGGGGTTTGAGTGCCGACCTTCAGGTGCCTGATTATGACACCAAGATTGAGATCTTAGAGAAAAAAATGAAAAATGATGGCCTTGAGATGCCAAGGGAAGTGGTGAAATACATTGCATATAATATAAACAGTAATGTAAGGGAATTGGAGGGGGCATTGATTTCTTTGTTAGCACAATCTTCGCTTAATAAACGCGAAATTGACCTTGAGTTAGCTAAGAAAGTCTTAAGAAATTTTGTAAAATCTTCTAGTAAGGAAATTACCATTGATGCTATTCAAAAAATGGTTTGTGAGTACTATGATGTGCCTTATGACAAGTTGCTTCAAAAAACCAGAAAGCGAGAAATCGTTCAGGCCCGTCAGATAACCATGTTTTTATCCAAGGCCTTCACCAAAAATTCGCTCAAAACGATTGGG
>JBIKOV010000353.1:0-2904 GCA_044357815.1 Ferruginibacter sp.
ATTGGGTTTATAATTGTGGGAGTAGAAGTATTTATCGGTCCTTATGGCTCTTGAAGGATATCCTACATTTATTTGGTCGCCCTCTACCCGCCCCATATCATGGCGCTCTTTGCCTACTAAGGAAAAATGTCGGGTTTTATCAATTCTCCCAGATTTGTCGGATAGCAATAGGTTTAAAAAACTCTTACCGGTCATCTGTGTGTGCGGTTTCAATCCGGCTACTTCCATTAATGTAGGAGCTACGTCTGGGAAATTAATAAAATCAGAAATAGTTCTTCCTGCTTTAATTTTATCTCCCCAACGCACTGCAAAAGCTACGTGAAAATCTTCATCATATATCTGACCTTTTATACGTGGGAATGGCATCCCCTGATCAGAAGTAACTATGATAATTGTATTATCAAGCATACCTCGTTTTGCTAATGACTCCAAGGCTTTGCCAATCATCATATCATGATATTCAACTTCCACAGCATAATCTGCCAGATCTCCTCTTACCAATTCATTATCGGGCAAAAATTTCTGCACACTCACCGAGCTCAAATCCTTACCGGCTTTTTTATAAGAATCCTGTTCGTATTTTCGATGTGCTTCGTGCGTTCCGAACCAAAAACAAAATGGCTTATTTTGATCCCTTGTATCGAGGTATTGCTCAAAATTGGAAGCATAATCTTTATTGCTAATTCCACTGTAAGGAGGCTTTAAATTAATAGTATTATACTCCCATCCTGCAGGATTATGTTCCCCATAATACACCCCAGGGCCCCAACCTTTTCCTGTAAATCCAATAGTATAGCCATTGCTTTCTAGCAATTCTGGATAAAATTTCCATTTAGGTGGCATCACTGGAATATGATTAGCGGCTTCTTCAAGTTGCCAAGAGTAGCGACCCGTTAAAAAACAAGCTCGTGAAGGCGAACATTTAGGATTGGAAACATATGCATTGGTAAACAAAACGCCTTCATGAGCAATACGATCGAAATTGGGGGTTTTAATATACTTACTACCATACACTCCCATACTCGTTCTTGAAATATCATCAGCCATAATAACCAAAATATTCGGTCGATTATTTTGCCCTATTACTGAAACGGATAGAAACAAACCAAATAAAAGAAAAACATATTTTATCATCTTGGCAGATTGTTTGTTCATTTTCTGAAATTTCTTTTTAAATAATTTACATTTTATTAAATAGGATAGCTAATTACTAAATTCAATCATTAGCTATCAGATCATAATTTTTTAAACTCTATAATTTTAACTGCGTGTGGCCTTTGAATTAATGTTAACTTATCGGCCACTAAGTTGTAATTTTCTTTAGTCCACAATTCAGTAAGCTTATATTTTGAACTATTTAATTCAAAGTCGGCATTGAAATCATATGATTTTGTTACTTCTTTATCGAGCCAATTAAAAATGGTAATAATTAGTCGGTCGTTGGTCTCCAGTTTCCATATCGTTGGAACGTCAACACCTGAAAAAAGGTCAAGCGGAATAGCATGTACTCCAAGCTTATTTACAGCTATGATATCTTTATTTTTCAAAATCTCTAACCGTTCTTTTGGCAAGGATTCAACTTTATCTCCGAAAAAGAATAATCCACCCATGATTGCTTCCAATGTCATATGACATTTTGCTTCATCAATTGTATATTGAGGAGAAACAAAAAATGCATCGGGGTCACAAATAGCGATATTTTTGTGGACATAAAAGTTTTGAGAAGCCGTACGTGCAAATCGCACTAATCCCTTTTCTACCTGATCATTTTCTATTGTTCCCAGTGTTTTGCCAAAAGTAATATTCGCGTAAGGTTCTTCTTTTGATTTTATTCCAGGATGATTAATGTCTTGTCCTATCCGAATGGCATCATAACATTCAAGTGCGCCAAATAAATATCCCATACTGCGCGTTATAATCAAATCATCAGGCAAAGCATTTCTTATAGCTCTAATTGTTTTGTTATGAGCCTGTAAAAATGTCATTGTAGAATCATAGCGAATAGCCTCTTCAAGTCCACCGTAATGGTGATCCCACTTCATAAAAGAAGGTCGATAGCCTTCAATCATCTGTTGATAACGGCCTGAAGAAAATGATGGAACATCGGGATGGCTACCATCTAAATAAACAGTACCAAGAGACGTAACCATTTCTTCATCCTTCGGATCTATTTTTATTTTCATTAAAGAGTTTAAGACCCATTCAGGGTGTTGCTTTATAATTGGATCTTGAGTGTTAGTTCGTAACGGACTAACATGTAGACCAAATTCCAACCCTTTCTTTTTTATATAGTTAGACAAATAACGAATGCCATTAGGAAATGAGTCATTGATACTATACAGTCCTGGAGTAGTCCACCACCCACCATCTAATTGGATCATTTTCCAACCAAATTGCTTAAGATTTTTATTTATAAAATCTGTAGTAAGGATCGTTTGATTTTCTGTAATCTTACGATCGAAAGAGTGCCATGAGCTCCAACCCGGTTCAGGAGAACGCATGGGTTTTCCCTTTCGAACATTTTCACCTATAATCACTCCAGTTTCTAATAAGACTTTTGTAGGTCGCTTGTTTTCCCAAAAACCTACTAAAAAAGCGTCGGTCACAATCTTTTTACCTGCCGTCACCCATATTTCTTCTTTTTCAAAAATGGCCCCGCTACGACTAGAAACTCTAAGTTTATTAAAATTATTTTCCTCGGGCAACTCCCATTTAAAGTTATTTGGCCAAAGCTCCCCAGCTATGCTTGCAAATGAAAAAGCATAATTTTTTGTATCATTAATAAGCATGCTTAACCAAACCCCAGTATGAGCTTTGGAAAAAGAACCTTGTTTAGCTTTCTTTGTATTTAATTGATAAGGATACATGATTGCTCCAACATGAGGAGCGGAGGCACTTTCATTA
>JBIKOV010000012.1:0-33195 GCA_044357815.1 Ferruginibacter sp.
TCACCGATTGAGCTTTGTTAATAATCGGTTTATTTATAAGTATTGGAATTTTTTTTGCAGGAACAGCTTTTGTGGGAGCTGCTTTTGCTGGGGGTTTTATAGATTTCGGAGCAGGTTTGTTTACCTTTTTAGGGGCTACTTTAGCTACTGCCTTTTTTGCGACTGATTTGACTAATACTTTTTTAGCGGCAGGCTTAGCTACCACTTTTTTAGCTAAAGGCTTAGCAATCACCTTTTTAGCTACAGGTTTAGCGATTACTTTCTTGGCTACAGGTTTAGCAAATGCTTTTTTAGGGGCAACTTTGATTATCTTTTTTGGGATAGGCTTAGTTACTACCTTTTTAGGGGCAATTTTTTTTGCTGGAGCTACTTTAACCACCTTTTTAGGGGTAGATTTTACTGGTGGAGCGGCTTTTTTTGCAATAGGTTTTCCCGTTTTTTTTACTGCTTTTACTGGCAGCTGCTTTTTTGTCGCCATACTAATTTGAATTTTTAAGTACGTTCACTTTTAATATAGCATTATTCACCTCAATTTCGGTTCCCTCGTTTAATATAGGGTAAAAAGCAAGCGAATCTGCCAGGATTTCCGCGCAAATATAAACTTTATATTGAATTAATGAAAGTTGTACCCCTGCATTTTCCAAAACAGACACATTTATCCTGTCTGTAAGCTCAAATCCGCTCTCTTTTCTTATATTTTGAATTTTATTAACAAATTCTCTCGCATCTCCTTCCTTTTTAAGCTCTTCTGTGATGGTAATATCTAGGGCAACGGTCAAGGAACCCTTGCTGGCTACTTCATATCCTGTAATTTCATCGGTGGCCACCTCCAGATCTTCACTACTTATAATAATGGGATCTTCCTTTTTTGCTTCATAATCAGGGTTTAGAAGGTAATCCCCTTCTAACACCTTGTCAATGACGACATTGCTGAACTTGCTGATTTCATCGGCAGCCCATTTCATTTTAGGACCCAGCTTTTTTCCTAGGGTTTTAAAATTGGCCTTTGCCTTTTTCTGGATGAAATTATTTTCGGCGCCTAAAATTTCAACTTCTTTAATGTTGGTTTCAGCTTTTATGATATCTGCCACTTTTCCTATCCTTTCTGCCATTTCTGAATCCATTGCTGGAATCAACACCTTTTGAAGTGGCTGGCGAACCTTGATATTTACTTTTTTACGAAGCGATAATATCAGGGACGAAGCATCTTGGGCCAATTGCATTCTTTTTTCTAGATCGGCATCAATAGCTGCCTCGTTAATGGATGGAAAATCGCTATGATGAACAGATTCAATCTGATAACGCCCAGAAACTTTGTTTAAGTTAAGAAAAAGCCAATCTGCAAAGAAAGGGGCAATGGGGGCCATTAGTCTTGTCAGTGTTTCGAGGCACTCATATAATGTCTGGTAAGCAGAAATTTTATCATGCTCATATTCTCCTTTCCAAAACCGGCGGCGGCATAATCGAACATACCAGTTGCTCAAATGGGCATCCACAAAATCCTCGATGGATCTGCCGGCTTGTGTTGGCTCATAGTCATCCAGATTTTGCTGTACATTTTTTATTAAAGTGTTCAGAGATGATAAAATCCATTGATCAATCTCAGGTCTTTCGTTTAGCGGTATCAAGGCTTCTTTAAACACAAATCCATCCACATTGGCATACAATGCAAAAAATTGATAGGTATTATAGAGTGTACCAAAAAATTTACGTTGCACCTCCTTAATTCCTTCAGTATCAAATTTCAGGCTATCCCAAGGGGATGCATTGGTAATGAGGTACCAGCGGGTGGCATCTGCACCAAAAGTATTGATGGTTTCAAATGGATCTACCACATTGCCGAGGCGCTTACTCATTTTATTGCCGTTCTTATCTAGCACTAGGCCATTGCTAACTACGGTTTTGTAGGCTACGCTGTCAAATAACAATACACCAAGGGCATGTAAGGTGTAAAACCAGCCCCTAGTTTGGTCAACTCCTTCAGCTATAAAATCGGCTGGAAATGCTCCATTGGCACCTTTGCCATTGAGTGGAGAGTTGGCGGAAGCGGCATGGTATTGCCAAAAATTCTCAGTACTTAGCGGACCAAATTCGTTTGAACTGCTATCCGGCAATCCCCATTGTGCATAAGGCATTGCACCACTATCGAACCAAACATCTACCAGGTCGGGTACTCGTTTCATTGGCAAGCCCGAAGTGCTTACTAAAATGATGGTATCCACAAATGGTTTATGCAGATCCAACACAGCTTCATTAAGATGGGAATGATTGGTATCGCCACCCAATTGAGCCGCCGCTTTCTTTATTTCTCTATTCAGCTCATCAATGGAGCCGATGCATTTTTCTTCTGAGCCATCCTCTGTACGCCAGATGGGTAAAGGTGTTCCCCAGTAGCGGCTGCGACTCAGGTTCCAATCAACCATATTTTCGAGCCAGTTGCCGAAGCGACCTGTTCCGGTTGCCGCCGGTTTCCATTGGATGGTTTTATTGAGTTCCACCATCCGGTCCTTTACAGCAGTGGTTTTGATGAACCATGCATCCAATGGATAATAGATGATAGGTTTATCTGTTCTCCAGCAATGGGGATAGCTATGTTCGTACTTCTCTACCTTAAATGCTCGATTTTCTTTTTTAAGTTTTACACTGATATCGATGTTGACATCCACATAGTTGGGATCATCTTTGTAATTTTTAACAAAGCGGCCACTGAATTCACCGGTTCCATCTATAAACTTTCCCTGTTTGTCTACCAAGGTCAAAATACCAAGGTTATTTTTCTTACCTACTTTATAATCGTCTGCGCCAAATGCAGGGGCGGTATGTACAATGCCGGTTCCATCTTCAGTGGTAACAAAATCGCCCAAAATAATTTTGAAAGGATTTGCTTCTGGAGTAGTTTCTCTTATAAGTTCTATTGTATTAGCAGCTGAAGGAAGCAGTTGTTCGTATTCAATCCCATCCAATTCCTTGCCCTTGAATTCGGAAAGTATTTTCCAAGGTAAAATTTTATCGCCTTCTTTATAAGCCTCAAAGTCTGCGTTTTCTGCCTCGGGCTTACAGTATTTGCCCAATAGCGCCTTTGCAAGAATAATATTTATAGCTAAATGTGTATAGGGGTTAAATGTTTTTACCAGTACGTAGTCGATATTCGGACCTAAGGTTAATCCAAGGTTGGAAGGAAGTGTCCAGGGGGTAGTGGTCCAAGCCATAAAAAAAGCCTCACCTGAAGTTTCCATGGCAGCAAAAATCTTTGCCACTGCTGGGTGTTCGGAAGCAGGGCTTTCTGAGGGATGGGGAAGGCGGAACATTGCCACCACACTGGTGTCTTTTACATCCTTGTAAGTGCCTGGCTGGTTTAATTCATGCGAACTAAGTCCTGTGCCCGCAGCCGGAGAATAGGGCTGTATGCTTACACTTTCGTATAAGTAGCCTTTTTTGTGTAGCTCACTTAAAGTCCACCAAAGGGTTTCTACATAATTGTTTTCAAAAGTGATATATGGTTTTTTGAGATCTACCCAATAGCCCATTTTATTAGTAATGTCATCCCACTTGTCTTTGAATTTCAGCACTTCTTTTCTACAGGTGGCATTGTATTCTTCTACCGATATTTTTTTTCCGATATCTTCTTTGGTGATACCCAATAATTTCTCTACGCCTAATTCAACAGGTAATCCATGGGTATCCCAGCCACCCTTTCTTTTCACCTGAAACCCTTGCATGGTTTTATAGCGGCAAACCAGGTCTTTTAGGGTTCTTGAAATTACATGATGTATGCCCGGCATACCATTGGCACTGGGTGGTCCTTCGTAAAATACAAAGGGGGGCTTGCCTTCCCTCAATGCTACACTTTTTTCAAATACATTGTTTTTCTCCCATTGATTCAATAGCTCATTACCGATGGCCGGTAAATTCAATTGCTGGTATTCTTGGTATTTGGCGCTCATATAATGTTGCTATCAGTAGTATAAAATGTGTGCAAAGGTAAGAAATAGACTTGTTGTAAAAACAACCCCATCCTGCCTTGAGCCTTTCCATTGTTTTATAATAGCAGTGATGTACAATTGGGCGATTTGGCATAAAATTGGTCATTATAGTTAGGTGTCCAAAAAGGTTATTGTGAAAAAGCTAGTGCATTTTGGAAGCCGTAAAGGAATAAATTGGTTTTTTTTGCCCGTTTTATGCCCCTACCCAATTATTTGGCTGCTTGGTTGATATTTATTTTAGTTGAATGTTTGAGGCTATGCATACAAAGTCAACGATAACTTTAGGCATGTTTATTCAATACAGTAGTTTGAGCGGATAGATCGGATTGCTGTATCTTTTTTTTTTGGAGTCTTTTTTTTAGCTGCTTCCATGATTCAATTGCCCTAAAGGGTATCAGAATTTTACAGACAAAGTGCTGATAATCTGTCTAGGAGCTATTGGATTAATGCTGTAGTTTTCGTGTACATAATAGTTGTAGGTGTTCATTAAATTCGACAATTTTACTAACAGGGTAATTTTTTTATAGCTATACCCAGCAGATAGATCGAATGTAGTAAAACCAATAACGGGGATTAATCGGTTATAGTTTTGCGTCTGCCCCTGCGTATTGTTCCACCCCCCCAGTCGATCGCCGGTGTAAAATCCCGCAACGCCCAATTTGAGCCCCTTTAGAGCCCCTTTATTAAAAGTATACAATGCGCTGGTGTTGGCAGTATGGGTAGGGGTATTTATCAATTTTTCCCCTTCTATATAATTTCCTTTTGCTTCTTTGGTTTTGGTGTAGCGCATGTTGTTAAAACTATATCCAGCCAATATATTTAAACTTTTAACCAGCTGCGCACTGATGTCCAATTCAATCCCATTACTAGTAGTTTGCCCCGCCAGTTCTTTTAAAGCTATGTTATTGTTTGGAGTAACCCCATCTGCAGTATACTGAGCTGTTTGAGCTAGGTTATTATTTATGATTTTGTAAAATGTGAGATTAGCAGAAAGTTTGTCTTTAATAAAGTTGTTCTTCATTCCAAATTCAAATTGGTCAATTAAGGAGGGAGACAATGCATTGCCCGATACATCGGTGCCACTGTTAACCGAGAATGAATTGGAGTAGCTTGCAAATGCCGACATACTTTCCAAGGGTTTGTAAACCAACCCAAGCCGGGGCGAAAATGCATTTGCTGAAGTAGCTATACCCATATGCGCACTGTCTTTTAGCAAATAAGTGGTAGTGGCGGATAGGCCTTTCTGCATTGACCAGCGTATACCAACCAGTAATTTAAGCTGATTGGAAATGTTAATCAGATCTTGCACATAAGCACCAAGCCTATTAATCGGCGTTTCTAACCGAGTAATTTTTGATGCCGAAGGAATATCGGTTCTTGCGATGAATTTAATGGGATCCAGAATATTGACGGTGTCATACAAAGTAGGATTATCGAAAGCATATGTACTAGTAAAATACTTGTCTCCATCTATACCAGTTAATAAATGGTGCGCTACAGCCCCCGTTTTAAATTTACCCACTAGGTCGATATTACCTACAAAGTACTTTTCCTGCGTTTCGATTTTATTGAGCGGACGAATCCAGTCGCCATTTGCAGCCGCCTGTATTCTTTCTGTAGAGTAATAATCCCTTGAGTATAATTGATAGGAAGTATTGGCATTGACACTCCAGTTATTGTTGAGTTCATGTTTTAGTGTGACAGTAACGGTAGTTTGTTTGGCTTTATTATATTGCCATTGTGCACCTACGAAATTTGAACGGGGCACATTCGGGATCACGGTATTGCTAAGCGTTCCAATTCCAAAGTCCGGAGTAAAATCATGGTTGAGGTGATCGCCCTGAACTATCAATGTCGTCTTTTTACCAATTTTAATTAGGAGGGATGGATTAATATAGTACCGATTAGATTGCACAGTGTTCCGGAAACTGTTTGCCTTTTCGACCGTGCCGTTTACCCTGAAAGCGATTTTTTTTGACAGAGGACCAAATATATCAAAACTAGGCTTTAATAATCCGTAGCTGCCCGCCCTAAGCGCAACTTCTCCGCCAAAGAAAAACTTGGGTTGCTTGGTCACCATGTTGATAATTGCTCCAGGAGCCACATTGCCATACAAAATAGCGGCACTTCCTTTCAGAATCTCTACTTTTTCAAGTGAGCTAACTTCCGGCATAGTACCAGTATTGACCCTTGATCCATTTTTAAACATGTTGCTACTTGAAAAACCATATCCCCTCGCCGAAAAACTCTCTTGAGTGTTGGCTCTGGTAGTAGATAAATAAACGCCGTTCACATTTTTGATGACATCACTTAGTCGCTGCGATTGCTGGTCTCGGATGACAGATTGCCCCATCACCGAAATGCTTTGCGGTAGGTCCATGGGATCGATGGAAACTTTGCCAATCGATACCAGCTGGTTATTGAGTCCTTTTTTTGAATTAATGAATACTTCCTGCAATTCACTGGTATTTTCATTGAGCACAATATTTAATTGGGTGGCCTTGTCCTGCGTAACAATTACCTGCTGTTGCTTTGTCTGAAGGCCTGTATAGGATGTAATGAGTGTATAACGGCCGTCAGCAATCGAGTTGAAACTAAATGCACCATTCAAATCGCTTGTGGTATATTTTTTAAGTTCTTTCAATTCAATATTCACATTCGCCGCTGGAGATCCATCCTGGGTGATGATTTTCCCAAAGAGGCTGCTTTGGGATTTCCCTAAAAATGCCATCGATAAGCAGGTTATTGAAAAGAATATTTTCCTGAACATAAGTAGAATGCGGTAGATAGTTAGTGACCTTTTTTGCTGACTGCAAAGAAAAGTCACCCTTCCTAAAAGCTATTTACGCATTCGGGAATTGCGTTTACGCAAAGCGAAAAACAATAGAATTACCGGAGTAAAAGCTCACATGGCTTGATGCCAGTATGCTTTTTAAATGCAGTGCTAAAGTGGGAGATGGAGGAATAACCAAGCAGCATGGAAACTTCTGTTACACTAAGGCCTTTGTCGTAGAGCAAATATTTGGCATGTTCCATACGTTGGCTTTGATAAAAATCAAATATGGTGGTTCCAAATAACTCCTTAAAACCTTTTTTGAGATAACATTCATTAATGGCTACTTTTCGGCTGAGTTCCTTGATGGTAAGGGGTTCGCCGATATGTTGCAGTAATACTTCTCGGGCCTTGGCTATCTTTTCGCGGTCATCCGCATTGGCCAAAAATTTACAGGTAAATATTTCTTCTTGATCACCTAGCATACAATCCATGCTATACAACAGTAGGATTTGCGTTTGTGCATTGATGAAAATATTCTCAAGCGTGTCGGAATAACTGTGGTTGAGCAATGCTTCAATGGCTTTCCTAGTTTTTACAAAAAGGGGTAAGGTTTTTGAAAATGAACTGGTATGCTTAAAAGACAATACTTCGTCAGAAATACTGAGTTGTTTTTTTCCTTTTACAAATTGGGTAAGGTAAGCAGGTTTGAAAACAAAACTCAAAACATCCACACTGTCTACTTTTTCAATGCAGCCTTTAGAGGCATTGAATTTGCAAGAGTCGCATTCTATTTGTTTTTGGCGGCAATACACATTACCCGAAACACAGAATTTCAATTCCAAATAGTTAGCAGTGGGGTTATTTTGTTCGTAATGATAGATCAGCATACCGGTATCCTCAAAACTCCATTGCAGCAGTTTTTTATAGCGGGTAATGGTATAGTGAACCGATCCGGGAACGGAGCGGTCAATATCCTGCAACACATCCAACTCATTAAAAAGCAGGGAGGGTTGTTGGGGAATGGTAATAAGTTCTTTCGTCAAATGCATTGATTAATTTCAATGCAAATATAAGCTAAAATGGCACATAATAATTTGTAATATGTCAGATTGGTGTCATTAAAAAAGGGTTGGCTATCTTCTTAATCTAGCTGCAGCGCACACCGTAAAAAATGACTATCCGTAAAGTTGCGCTTAATAGTTAGCAGTCTTTTAAAATCAAGCCGCTTCGATCCTGATATTTCAGCCTATTTCAGCACCTATTCCCCATTTCCCAAAATGCGCCAAATACTGTGGAAATCTTTGGGGAAACTAATCCCTTGGAGATGTGTTTAAGCGGCCTAAAACGAGTGCTTTTCCTTATATTTGCAACCATATCAATTTTGATAATTTTAAAGCGAATTTGCCTACCAACATGAGCACAGAAAAGGATGAAGTAATAATACCAGACGTTAATGGCTATGGCGCCGACAGTATCCAAGTTTTAGAAGGATTAGAAGCAGTGCGAAAAAGACCTGCCATGTACATTGGGGATATCGGTGTAAAAGGTTTGCATCACCTCGTTTATGAAGTGGTAGATAACTCCATTGATGAAGCGCTTGCTGGACATTGTCAAAACATTATGGTTACCATCAATGAAGACAATTCGATTACCGTTGCGGATGACGGGCGCGGTATCCCAACAGGATTACATACCAAGGAAAACAGGAGTGCATTGGAAGTGGTAATGACGGTATTGCATGCGGGTGGCAAATTTGATAAAGATTCTTACAAAGTATCCGGAGGATTGCATGGGGTAGGGGTGAGTTGCGTGAATGCACTGAGCAGCAAATTGCATGTTACCGTTAATAGAGATGGTAAGACTTTTGAGCAGGAATATGCAAAAGGGTTTCCGCAATATCCCGTTCGCGAAATAGGGACTTCTGATACCCATGGAACTACCGTACAATTTTGGCCCGATCTCTCCATTTTTACTTCCGGAATCTATAACAGAGAAATTCTCGAAGGTCGTTTGAGGGAGCTAGCTTTTTTAAATAGAAAAATTACCATTATTATCAATGACCTGCGGGAAGTGGATGAAGACGGAAAAACTTACACCAAAACTTTTTACAGCGAAGGGGGTATAGTGGAGTTTGTGGAAATGCTGGATAAAAATGCTAACCGAAATGCCTTATTACCAACAGTGATTTATTGTGATGGGTATGACGCCAGCAGTAACGTAACCGTAGAAGTAGCTATGATCTATAATACCGGCTACCAAGAACATCTTTTTAGTTATGTAAACAATATCAATACCATTGAAGGAGGAACCCATGTGGCAGGTTTTCGACGTTCCATTACCCGTGTATTTAAAAGCTACGGTGAAAGGGAAGGGATGTTTGAAAAAGCCAAGGTAGAGATTGAGGGAGATGATTTTAGGGAAGGTTTAAGTGCGATCATTTCTGTAAAAGTGCCTGAGCCTCAGTTTGAGGGACAAACCAAAACCAAATTGGGTAACAATGAGGTAATGGGTGTAGTGGATAGTACTTTGAGCCGTGTTTTGAACGCATACTTGGAAGAAAACCCGAAGGATGCTAAAACAATCATACAGAAAGTTATTCTAGCTGCACAGGCTAGGGCCGCAGCCAAAAGAGCTAGGGAAATGGTGCAGCGCAAGAGCGTACTTACTGGAGGTGGATTGCCTGGTAAGCTGGCCGATTGTAGTGATAAGGATCCTAACCGTTGCGAATTGTATCTGGTGGAAGGGGATTCTGCCGGTGGTACTGCCAAGCAGGGTAGAGATCGGAGTTACCAAGCCATTCTTCCACTGAGAGGTAAGATTTTGAATGTAGAAAAGGCGATGGAGCATAAAATATATGACAATGAGGAAATTCGGAATATGTTTACCGCTTTGGGTGTAAAAATTGGCACTCCCGAAGATCCCAAGGCATTGGATCTTTCTAAACTGCGGTATCATAAACTCATTATCATGACTGATGCCGATGTAGATGGTAGTCATATTGCTACGCTGATACTGACCTTTATTTTCAGGTATATGAAGGAGTTGGTGGAGCAAGGGTACGTTTACATTGCTCAGCCGCCATTGTACCTAGTTAAAAAAGGAAAGGACCAGGATTATGCCTGGACCGATGCGGAACGCAAAGGATTGATTGCAAAATTTGGCCAGGGGAAAGATGAAAGCGTTACTACTCAGCGCTATAAAGGTTTGGGAGAAATGAATGCAGAGCAATTGTGGGAAACAACGATGAATCCTGCTACCAGAACCCTTAAGCAGGTGACCATTTCAAGTGCAGCAGAGGCAGATCTTGTATTTAGTATGCTAATGGGCGATGAAGTGCCACCCAGAAGAGAGTTTATTGAAACACACGCCAAATATGCAAAGATTGACGTATAAGGATTGGCGTCATGTAATATTATTTCTATTGATAAAAGCTCTCGGTTGTTCCGAGAGCTTTTTTTTGAGTTTTTCGGCAGAGCATTTCCCTAAACCCTAAACCCCTAAACCTCCAAACCCCTAAACCTCTAAACTCTAATCCTCTAAACTGAATTCAAAGGGCAGTAAGAATAGCGCCAGTCACCCAGCAGTATTTAGCCGTTTTGCCTATTTTTTTGCTAAAACCAATATTTTTAGTAGCTTGTACCCTGAAGTTTACTACTTCATACTTATTAACTAACCATAAATTCTACAAAATGTCAAAAATGTTAACAGCTTATTGCATGAAAACAAAGGAAAAAAACGTTCCAATGCAGGATGCAGTGATAACCAAAACAGCCCGTGGCGGATACATGGCACAGGGTAATGATGGAAAAGGCAATAAAATGACCACCATGCTTTCTGAAGCAACAGCGTTAGAAGCTGTTAAAAATGGCGTAGCTAAAAAAGGCTGGTAATTTTAACCCTACAATTAATTCGAGCCATTCGCTACTAGCGGATGGCTTTTTTTATGTATTCAATTTGTTTAATTAACTAGGGAAACCGAATTTTTGAGGACGACTAGTTACACATTGATTAAGCCAAGGTACTTGGAATATTTTACCAGTAAATAAGTAAAAACAATAGCTCCAATTACATCTATGGAATAGTGTACATGCTGAACTAGAACGAGCGAGCCCACGAGCAAGGATGTGAATAATGCAAATTGCTTGTCCCTCTTTTTTTGGAGGCATAAATAAAACATAAACAGGTTAGAGGTATGGCCTGAGAAAAAAAGATCCTTCGTAATAAATACCCCACTGCCTCCATAGCTAAGACTAGTTAAAGGGTCTTTTAAAATAATCAGACCCGTTGGCGGATCCAGTGGTATAATCGAAATGGTGAGTATTCTACTAAGGGTGATAAAAATTAGAAAATAGAGGATCATCAAAAATATGGCTGGTTGTTGAATACATCGCGTAAGTACCAGTAAGAAAGTGGACCATACCAGTATAAAAATGAGTACAGAAAAATCCATCGAAGGGATAAGGTGCAATAGAAAGTCATTCAATACGATCCCTTGCCTTGCTTCAATAACAGAAAAAAAACTGGGTAGTATAAGTAGTATGGCGGCAAATAGCAGTACTCCAACAATCACTTTTTTTCTAAATAGAGGGCTAGCCCAAGCTTCGCTCCAGCTGCTATTACGGTAATAAGGATATGAAACACTTCTTTCCACTTTGCAAAATTAAAGGCTCTTTTTAAAAAAACCGGTTTTTTAAATTATTTTTTTTGCAGTTTAACCTACCCTATTGATAGAGGTCCTCATCTTAGCTAGAAACTCGAATAAAATAGTCATTTCAGCCACCTCTTCCACTATCAGTATGCCATTTTTTCCTACCTGTTTTAATTTTGCCTTATTGGTTCCTTTTTGCAAAAATTGTAAGATGCCATTGAAGGTTTCACTTTGGAAATAAGGAGAATCGGGATTGCTAACAAAGAAACATTTTAGGGTATCATTTTTAAGAATCATTTTTTCAAATCCCAGCTCTACAGCAATTTTTCGACAGCGAACGGTAATAAAAAGGTCTTCCACTGATGCCGGTATGGGGCCAAAGCGATCGAGCATTTCGGTATGAAAATCGATCAGGTCTTTTTCAGTTTCGCAATTGTCTAGCCGACTATATAAACTCAATCTTTCAGTGATACTTTCAACATAGGTGTCGGGTATTAAAATTTCCAGATCGGTATCAATACTACAGTCTTTTACAAAATCATCCTGCTGCTGAATCTCTTCTTTAAATAGGTCTTTAAATTCTGAGCGTTTCAACTCTTTGACGGCTTCGTCTAGTATTTTCTGATACATCTCAAAACCAATTTCTGCAATAAACCCACTTTGTTCACCGCCTAGCATGTTGCCGGCGCCGCGAATATCTAGGTCCCGCATTGCAATCTGAAATCCGCTTCCCAGATCACTGTATTGCTCCAGTGTGCTGAGTCTTTTCCTGCTATCAGTGGGCAAGGTGCTCATGGGAGGCGCAAGCAGATAGCAAAACGCCTTTTTATTGCTTCTGCCCACCCGACCACGGAGTTGGTGCAGATCACTTAGTCCAAACTGGTGGGCATTGTTTACAATAATGGTATTTACATTGGGAATATCCACTCCACTCTCTACAATATTGGTACATACCAACACATCATATTTTTTATCCATGAAGTCAAGAATGGTATCTTCCAATTGGTCTCCATCCATTTGGCCATGTGCAAAGGCAATGCTGATGTCGGGGCAAAGGCCCTGTATCAAACCTTTCATTTCTGCCAATCCGTTTACCCTATTGTGAATGAAAAATACCTGTCCACCTCTTTCGGTTTCGTAGTAAATAATATCCCGAATAGCATCCTCATTGAATACCATCACTTCAGTTTGAATTGGCTGCCGATTGGGTGGCGGTGTATTGATGATGCTCAGGTCTCGTGCGCCCATTAAACTGAATTGAAGGGTTCTGGGTATCGGCGTTGCAGTTAGTGTTAAAGAATCAACAGTAGTTCGCAACTGTTTTAATTTTTCTTTTGCGGTAACACCAAATTTTTGTTCTTCATCAATTACCATCAATCCCAGGTCTTTAAATTGTACATCCTTGCTTAGTAGGGCGTGGGTGCCAATGATAATATCAATTTTTCCTTCGGCCACTTTCTGAAGGGTTTCTTTTTTTTCTTTGGCTGATTTAAAACGGTTGATAAAATCAACGGTAACAGGAAAATCTTTTAGTCGTTCACCGAAAGTTTTAAAATGCTGGTAAGCCAAAATGGTGGTAGGCACCAGTATGGCAGCCTGTTTGCCATCACAGCAGGTTTTAAACGCAGCCCGAATGGCCACTTCAGTTTTACCAAAGCCTACATCACCACATACCAATCTGTCCATGGGTGCAGGTTTTTCCATGTCCCTTTTTACATCTTCTACTGCCTTGCCTTGGTCGGGAGTGTCCTCATAAATAAAAGATGCTTCCAGTTCAGTTTGCATATAGTTATCAGGGCTGTGCATAAAGCCCGCCTGGCTTTTTCTTTGTGCATACAGTTTGATCAGATCGGTGGCAATATCCTTTACTTGTTTTTTTGTCTTCTCCTTTAATTTGTTCCATACATCACTGCCCAACTTATTCATTTTAGGCACACTGCCTTCCTTGCCACTGTATTTGCCTATTTTATGTAAGGATGAAATGTTGACATATAATAGGTCTCCATCTTTATACTGTATCCTTACCGATTCCTGCATCCTGCCATTGGCTTCAATTTTTTGCAAACCGCTAAATACGCCTACACCATGGTCGATATGGGTAACATAATCACCAGGTTGTAATTCCCGCAGGGTTTTTAAAGTAAGCGCTTTATTTTTACTGAAGGCCTGCTTTACCTTATACTTATGGTAGCGCTGAAATATTTCATGATCGGTATAGCAAACCAATTTAAGGTCCTCGTCAATAAATCCTTCATGAATAGAAGTAGGGATGGGCGTAACGGGTATCTCGGCTTGTAAATCGGTGAAAATAATATGAAGTCTTTCGAGCTGTTTTGGATTGTCGGCAAACAAAAAGATATTATACCGACTCCCTTCAAATTCCTTTAAGTTTTTTATTAGCAGGTCGAACTGCCGGTTGAAAGCTGGCTGGGATTGAATCAAAAATTTTATCACGCAAGATTGCCCTTGCGGATAGGAAGCGTCAAAATAACTTTTTGAACCAAATTCAATGATGTGACGTTGCTTAATTTGAGCTTCAAGTGTTGCTGCTTTTGCAAAGTCATTTTCACCCACTTCGGCCTTTTCATTTATTTCATAATCTTCATCATTGGCTGGCTTATGATTGCCGGGGTTCATATCTATCAGGGCCATATACAATTCGAGGTCTTCCTGCTGCTGTTCAATTTTCTCCTTGATGAACTGCCAGTCAGCGGTCCATACCGCCGTATTTTCTGGTAAAAATTCAAGTAGCGAAACCTTATTAACCGAATCGCCTCCAAAGGTTTTTGGGAGCGACTCTACATTTGGAATGATATTTACCTGCAATAATTTGCGTTCGCTCAACTGCGATTCGGGATCGAATATCCGAATGCTGTCTACCTCATTACCAAATAATTCAATTCGATAGGGCTTTTCATTGCCAAAAGAATAAATATCGAGTATGCCTCCCCGTACTGCAAACTGACCGGGTTCGTATACAAAATCAGTTCTTTCAAAGCCGTATTCAATAAATTTTTCCAACATCCGATCTACATCTAATGTTTCACTTTGTTTGATGGAAATAATATTTTCGATAAGAGTGGTCGGCAACACCACTTTTTCAAATAGCGCTTCTGGGTAGGTGATCAATACCTTTTTATTGCTACCGCCAGCTATTTTAGTTAACGCTTCCGTCCTAAGCATCACATGGCTGCTGTTGAGAAGACGATAATTTTTTTTGTTTTTAAAAGAAGAGGGGAAATAAAAAATATCCAATGCCTGGGTAATGTTCTCAAAGCTATTGTGGAAATAGGCGGCTTCTTCAGCATCCCTTAAGATGACTAAATGATTGAGCTGACTGGTGGCTGGATGATTGAAAACGGAGGAAAGTATAAATTCTGTAGCACTTCCACGAAGTCCGGAAAGATGAATTTGCTGCGGAATAGACAAAGTAATCCTGTCCGCAATTTTAAAACAGCGGGGGTCATTTTTATATTCTTTCAACAACACTTCCAAATTCATCCGTTTGCAAAGATACGGCTCGATGGTTGTTTTTGAATGACGATTTCTTTGGTTGGCCTAAACTTTCATTCAGGTGAGCCATTTTTGACTTAGCGGTGCCTAAAAATCATTCCTATAAAAAAACCTTTTTCAACAGATTGCAATTTGAATTTTGCCGATATTTTTTAAAATAATGTTTTACCTTGAACATAATCAGTAAATTAGTGTTTCAAATTTTTATTATGGCAGTTCAACCATGGCGAATAGGAAAAGTAATCAGGATTGAAAACGAAACAAGTGATACAAAAAGATTTTGGATCCAGGTGTCGGAATTAGATTCCTTTGATTTTATTCCAGGTCAGTTTGTAACACTAGATCTTCCCATTCATGAAAAGCCCAATAAGCGATGGCGCAGTTACTCTATCGCCTCTTGTCCAGACGGAACCAATGTATTTGAACTATTGATTGTGTTGGACGTAAATGGAGCCGGCACACCCTATCTTTTTAGAGAAATTGTAGTAGGTTCTGAATTAACCTTGCGTGGACCACAAGGAGTCTTTACAATCAATGAGCCAATCGATGAGGACTTGATTCTTATTTGTACGGGCACGGGCATTGCTCCATTTAGAAGCATGATCCATTATATAAAAAACAAGCAGGTTCCTCATAAAGACATTTTCCTTGTTTTTGGTTGCCGAACAAAAAGCAGTTTGTTGTACTTTGAAGAAATGAAAACCCTTCAAAGTGAAATGCCGGGATTCCATTATATCCCCACATTGTCAAGGGAGCAGTGGGAAGGGCATACAGGGTATGTTCATTCGGTATATGAATTATTGTGCAAAGAAAAGCCACCTGCAAAATTCTTTTTATGCGGTTGGAAGGGGATGATTGATGACGCTAGGAAGCGAATTACAGATATGGGGTATGATAAAAAGGCAATCCATTT
This sequence comes from Ferruginibacter sp., assembly GCA_044357815.1. GTDB lineage: Bacteria > Bacteroidota > Bacteroidia > Chitinophagales > Chitinophagaceae > Ferruginibacter. The sequence goes on from JBIKOV010000012.1 coordinate 15,834, forward strand.
TGAAATTTACGGGTAATAAGTTAGTGTATCCAGAGTATACTATGCATTTATATTTATCAGTGAGTATGACTTCAATCAGGAACAAGGGTGACGAGCGCCGTGTTTTATTGATGAGTTGGTATTGTTGTTTTTTGCTAACTTGTGTTTCTAATTAATCATCAAATTAATATGATTTTGTATGGGAGCTTCTTCTATGATTGTCTTGATTATTGCAGCATTGACATTTTCTTCAATTGCAATATTGGTTTCTAAAATTGTAACTAAAGCCACCTTGAATCCTCAAAAGGGGCAGCCTTACGAGTGTGGTATTCCTACTAGGGGAAAAACTTGGACACAACTCAATGTCGGGTATTATTTGTTTGCGTTGATATTTTTAATTTTTGATGTGGAACTAGTTTTTTTGTTTCCATGGGCGGTGGTAGCTAAAAAAGTAGGCTGGATGGCGATGGTTGAAATTTCAATTTTCTTTTTTATATTAATGCTTGGTTTTTTATACGCCCATAAAAAAGGCGCATTGAAGTGGGTGTAAGCCTCGCTCAACAAGCGTTATAAGTGTATTAGGCTGAGGCGGATTTTGGAAAATATTTTAATTGTAGCATCATCAATCGAAACATAAAACAATGGGCATTACTTCAAATAATTCAACAGCATCTCCCATTTCATCTTCGGGGGGAGTAGATTTCCCTGGTCAAATTCATGAGACACCAGGTGGTGGGATTGTGTTGAGTAAGCTCGATGACGTGATCAACTGGGCCCGGTCAAATTCATTGTGGCCACTCACGTTTGCTACTAGTTGCTGCGGTATTGAAATGATGTCGGTAGCTGCTGCTAAATATGATTTTTCTCGTTTTGGATTTGAGGTAGCAAGGGCTTCTCCTCGACAGGCAGATGTGATTATCATTGCAGGTACGATCGTAAATAAAATGGCGCCAGTTTTAAAAAGGTTATATGATCAAATGGCAGATCCCAAGTATGTAATTGCTATGGGAGCTTGTGCCATTAGCGGCGGCCCTTTCTTTTACAATACCTATTCAGTTGTAAAAGGAGCCGATCATGTGATACCGGTAGATGTGTATGTTGCCGGTTGTCCGCCCCGACCCGAAGCGCTATTACATGCCCTAATCAGTTTACAACAAAAAATAAAGAGTGGATTAACTAGAGAGCAGATTCAGGTGCCCAAGCCGGCAACTGGCGGAGATATATTGCACCAGCTTTAATTGACTTTGATTTATATGACCAACGAAATAGTACAAGAAAAAATTACGGAACTGTTGCCTACAGTTACTTTCGAACAGGGTGGCCAGTGGCTCACCCTGCAGGTGGAATCAGCCAATTGGCATTTATTGGCAACACATCTCAGACAGCAGGAGGCTTTGTGTTTTGATTATCTTTTTTGTCTTACTTGTATTGACTGGAAGACACATCTTACCATGGTATATCATTTGGATTCCACTAAATATCGCCACAATATAGTCGTGAAAGTCATTTTGGATAAAACGAATCCTTCAATCGAAACGGTGAGTGATATCTGGCAGACAGCTAATTTTCATGAACGTGAAGTGTATGAAATGTTTGGGGTAAATTTCTTGCATCATCCGGATTTGAGGCTACTAATTTTGCCAGATGGATGGGAAGGAAAGAACCCTATGCTTAAAGATTTTGAAGACCCTATTAACATGATTAAATTGTAGAGCATCAAAAGAAAGGGGCAAGCTGAAAAAATAGATGCCCCGAATAAGTTAGAATTGAAAATAATATTTTATAATTAAACGTTTTCGTTGCTTTTTTAGAAAAAATTTATGGTTGAAGAAATAGGCAGCACACCCGCAGGGGATATCATCATTAATGTAGGGCCACAGCATCCTGCCACTCATGGCGTGTTGCACTTAGTGATTACAATCAATGGCGAAACCATTCAAAAAGTCGAACCACATCTTGGCTTTATCCATCGATCTATTGAAAAAATGTGCGAGAGTTTAAGCTATCGTCAATTCATTTACGTAACCAGCCGGATGGATTACTTGTCTTCCCATATTAATAATCATGCTTGTGCATTGTGTGTTGAAAAAGGGATGCAGGTAGAAATACCTTCAAGAGCACAGGTGATAAGAATATTGATGGATGAATTAACAAGAATTGCATCACATGAACTATGGTGGGGTGCAATGGCGATGGACCTTGGCGCCTTCACTCCTTTCTTCCATGCCTTCCGCGAACGCGAAGCTATCAATGACATCATGGAGGAAACTTGTGGAGCAAGACTTACCATGAATTATATGGTACCCGGTGGCGTGATGCAAGATATACATCCAAATTTTCAACGTAGCGTAAAGGATTTTATAGCCTTATACAAATCCAAAATCAGTGAATACAGCGAAATGGTTACGGGAAATATTATTTTTCAAAACAGGATGAAGGGCGTTGGATTTTTGTCTGCTGCTGATGCCATTTCTTTTGGATGCTCCGGACCAACGGCAAGGGGTAGCGGCGTTTCCTGCGATATTCGAAAGTTGTATCCGTATGAAATTTACGAAAAGCTGGAGTTTGATGAAATATTGGAAACGGGTGGCGATTCATTTGCGAGGTATATGGTAAGAGTAAGAGAAATGAATCAATCCGTTCGGATTATAGAACAGCTCATTGACAATATTCCCGAAGGTGATTTTCAAGCCAAAACAAAAGCAGTGTTGAAACTGCCCAAGGGAGAATTTTACCAGCGAGTAGAAACAGCAAGAGGCGAGTTAGGAGTGTATATTGTGAGTGAAGGCGGATCTACTCCATACAGAATAAAATTTCGTTCACCGGGATTTTCTAATCTATCAGCGCTCGATCATATGGCCAGAGGGAGTAAACTGGGCGATCTGGTTGCAATGATGGGTACATTGGATTTGGTGATACCAGATATCGATCGATAAGCAGAAGCGCATTCATCCCAAAACAAGGATGACTGAAATGTAAAATTGTTAATTTGTACGATTTGAGTTTATTGAAAAAAATTAAATGATTGCACTATAAAATGTGGAGTTTCTCAAAAATATCAAAAATACTGGATAACTGGCTGAGTGAAACCTTTTCGCCTACCTGGACAATGGTCATTGAAATGGTGATTGCCGGCATTTGTGTAATCACGCTTTTTGCCCTATTGGGATTGGTATTGGTACTCATGGAAAGAAGAGTGGCAGCATGGATTCAAATCCGTTTGGGGCCCAATCGGGTTGGGCCTGGAGGAATGCTGCAGTCGCTGGCCGATACAGTTAAGTTGTTGGTAAAAGAAGGTATGACGCCCGATGGAGCCGATAAATTTTTATTTAATCTCGCTCCTTTTATTGCGATGATGGTAGCGATGTTATTAATGGCGCCTATTGCCTTTGCTAGTAATTTTCAATTATGGGATCTCAATATTGGGGTGTTGTATGTAACGGCAATTTCATCTCTAATGGTAATCAGTATTTTAATGGCGGGGTGGGCAAGTAACAATAAGTATTCATTGATGGGGGCTATGCGAAGTGGTGCACAAATCGTGAGTTATGAATTATCTGCCGGCTTATCTATTATGGCTATTGTGGTATTGTCTGGCAGTTTAAATCTGAATGACATTATTCAATCACAGGCAGATGGATGGTGGATTTTTAAGGGTCATCTACCGGTATTCATTGCCTTCCTTATTTTTATCATTGCCGTAACCGCAGAAACTAACCGGGCTCCTTTCGATTTAGCAGAAGCTGAGTCGGAACTTACCGCTGGATTTCATACGGAGTATTCAGGAATGAAGTTTGCATTGTTTTTTTTAGCGGAATATATTAATGTATTTATTGTATGTGCCATCGGCGCCACCTTGTTTCTAGGCGGATGGATGCCTTTTCATATTGGCCATTGGCAAGCGTTTAATCATGTGATGGATTTTATTCCCTCGAGTATTTGGTTTTTTGGAAAAACATTTTTTCTGATATTTCTAATTATGTGGTTCAGGTGGACTTTTCCAAGATTGCGCATTGATCAGTTGCTGGATTTGGAGTGGAAATATCTATTGCCTATCAGTATGTTTAATTTATTGTTGGTTACATTGATGGCAATATTGGGTTGGCATTTTTAGATATATATGTCTGCTGAATTCAGGAGACGTAAACGAAAAAATAAAAATTGATAGCGAATTATGTTTATTGTAAAATATATCAAAGAAGTTTTTAGCGGACTCAAATCATTGGCCATAGGTCTTCGGCGTACGCTTTATTATTTCACGCATCACGAGGAAATAATTACACAGCAATATCCTGACAACAGGGACACGCTGGTTTTTCCTGACAGGTTTAAGGGCGAAGTGGTGATGGGACATGATGAAAATAACGAGCATGCCTGCACGGGCTGTACCGCTTGTGAACTGGCTTGTCCCAATGCAACCATTAAAATCATAACCAAATTCGATGTTACTCCTGAAGGGAAAAAGAAAAAAGCGATTGACAAATTTGTTTATCACTTAGAACTTTGTACGATGTGTAATCTTTGCGTAGCGGCTTGCCCTACAGATGCCATTAAAATGGCACAAACATTTGAGCATAGTGTGTTTAATAGGGCTGAGCTTACAAAAGTTTTGAATAAACCCGAGTCTAAGGTCAGGGAGGGAGTGGAATAAGCAAAACAAGTTGGGGTGTGGTAATCGATTTTTTTAATTTATAGCGTTTACAATTTTATACAACTATCTTTCAATGAACGGATCAACTATTATATTTTACCTACTGTCAACCCTTACCTTGGTGAGCGGAATCCTGTCGGTTACTACGCGGAAAATATTTCGGGCAGCCATTTTTTTATTGTTTTCATTAATAGGTATTGCAGGTTTGTATTTCTGGATGCAATATGAATTTATTGCAGCGGTTCAGATTGTGGTGTATGTGGGCGGCATTACTGTACTAATCATTTTCTCCATTTTTTTAACACAACAGGCAGGAGAGTTATTGCCCAAACAAAATAAGGGAAGAATTTTATTTTCGGTGCTGGCAGCTTTTTGTGGTTTTGTATTGACGTTGTTGCAGATTTTTCGGCACGCATTTAACAGAACCTTCGAGACCCCTGTTTTGCCCAGCATGGAAAATATCGGCAATCAAATGTTGGGAGTAGAAGCCAATGGATTTGCACTGCCTTTCGAAGTGGTGAGTATTCTGCTGCTCGCGGCAATGATTGGTTGTATTGTAATTGCTTTACGTTCTAAACCCGAAACTGTATGATGGAACCAGGATTATATCATGTATTGATTATTAGTACTGCCCTTTTTTTTATAGGGGTATTCGGGTTTCTTACCCGGCGCAACCTGATTACCATGTTGATGAGTATTGAGCTGGTGCTCAATAGTGTGAACATTAATTTTATTGCATTCAATAAGTATGTATGGCCTAATAAATTGGATGGATTGTTCTTTTCAATTTTTGTTATTGCGATTGCTGCTGCAGAAGCTGCGGTAGCCATTGCAATCATCATCAATTTGTACAGAAGTCACCAATCAATCGATGTAGAAAATGCAGAGGATTTAAAATTTTAAAAGTTTCCCTTTTTTATTGCTGAATGAAAGGGAAAGACCAATTATAATATGATGAATGAAATGTTACAAATCCAAATACTCGGGGTCTTTTCTTTTGGAGTAGATCTGGGATGGGCATTATTGATGATTCCCTTACTTCCCCTTGTGGGGTTCTTGGTGCTTGGTTTGTTTGGAAGAAAACATCTGAAGCAATCATCGGGCATTTTTGCAACGGCGCTTGTATTGGTGTCCGCCTTTTTGTCTTTCCACACCGCTTATGGATATTTTTTTAAGTATGGAAAATTGGATGGAGTGTATCAAAAAATAATTCCGATTCAATTTACCTGGCTTCAGTTTTCACCGGGAGTATCCATTGATATGGGGATCTTACTCGATCCTATTTCGGTGATGATGCTGGTAGTGGTTACATTGATTTCTTTAATGGTTCATATTTACAGTTTGGCCTACTTGAAGGGAGAAGAAAGATTTCCCACCTATTATTCATTTCTCGGATTATTTACTTTTTCGATGTTGGGGCTGGTGATGGCTTCCAATATTTTCCAAATGTATATTTTTTGGGAACTGGTAGGGGTTTCCTCTTTCTTATTAATAGGCTATTATTACGACCGGCCTAGTGCAGTGGCAGCTTGTAAAAAAGCGTTTATTGTCACCCGTTTTGCCGACCTAGGATTTTTAATTGGCATTTTGATATTGTCCTTTTATGCAGGCACATTGGATTTTCATACACTTATCCTAAAATTGACTAACACCTCCACTCCCGAATTCCAGACTGCTGCGGCGGCATCTTTTATGGGTATTTCCGCTTTAACTTGGGCACTGGTTTTGGTATTCATTGGAGGGGCAGGTAAAAGTGCCTTATTTCCACTGCATGTTTGGTTGCCCGATGCTATGGAAGGCCCCACGCCCGTTTCTGCATTGATACATGCGGCCACTATGGTAGTGGCGGGTGTGTTTTTAGTGGCTAGATTATTTCCTGTTTTCAGCATGTCGGCACCTGCACTTGAAGTGGTTGCTTTTGTTGGAATCATTTCCGCTTTATTCGCTGCGCTAATCGCTTGCACCCAAACTGATATCAAAAGGGTATTGGCTTATTCAACCATGTCGCAAATTGGTTTTATGATGTTTGCCCTAGGAGTATCTGGATCAGGTGGAGAAAATGGACTAGGTTTTACTGCTGCAATGTTTCACCTGTTTACCCATGCACTCTTTAAAGCCCTATTGTTTTTGGGGGCAGGTGCTGTAATTCATTCTATTCATAGTAATGAAATGAAAGACATGGGTGGGTTAAGAAAGTATTTACCCATTACGCATATTACTTTTTTAATTGCTTGCTTGGCAATTTCAGGTGTACCGCCTTTTGCAGGATTTTTTAGCAAAGAAGAAATTTTGCTAGCAGCTTACCAGCACAATGCGACTATTTATTGGATTGCTTTGATTACATCTGGCTTAACGGCTTTTTATATGTTCCGTTTATATTTTTCAATTTTCTGGAACAAGGAGTCGTTGGTTCATGGATCTGCACATGGTGAGGGGGGATTTGCAATGATGCTGCCCTTAGTTCTTTTATCTGTGGGCGCTGCTGCTGCAGGCTTTATTCCATTTGGTGATTTTGTAAGTTCTGATGGAAAGCCTTTGGAATCAGTATTTCATTGGCAATTTTCCATAGCCCCTATTGCATTGGGGCTTGTAGGAATATTTACAGCAATGTGGCTATATAAAAAACAAAGTAATAGGTCCGATACCATTGCTCATTCATTGAGGGGGTTTTACCAACTGGCTTTTCACAAATTTTATGTGGATGAGCTGTATTTGTTTATTACTAAAAAAGTATTGTTCAATCTTGTTGGAAGACCAGCTGCTTGGTTTGATAAAAATGTGGTGAATGGTTTGGTGAATGCAACAGGAAATACCACCTTGTTTATTTCAGAAAAAATCAAGGGTTTTCAATCCGGCAAAGTGCAACAATATGCTATTTACTTTTTGGCCGGTGTAATTGGTCTTGCAATATTGTTTATTTATGTATGGAAATAAGCATATGCAGTAGCGGTATTATAATGAGTAATTAATATTTGCAAGGCGCCATAAAAAAATAGTTTAACAAACATATTTACAAACGACTACATGAATTTAACCTTACTGATACTGCTCCCATTACTAACGGCAGTTGCTATTTTGCTGATGCGCAATGATGCGCAGGTGAAGTGGACCGCATTGATGGGGGCGTCGGCCCAATTTGTTCTTACCCTTTATTTGTTATTTGCTTTTCGAAAAGAAAGGGCATTGGGTAATGATGTACAGATGCTTTTTGAATTTCAGTACAAATGGTTCCCCAGTTGGGGGATCAGTTTTCATTTGGGAGTAGACGGAATTTCGGTAGCCATGATTTTGTTAACCGCATTTGTTGTAATTGCAGGGGTACTCGTGTCTTGGAATGTAACAAAAATGACTAAGGAGTTTTATTTTCTACTTATTCTTTTGAGTTTAGGAGCCTATGGGTTTTTTATATCGCTTGATCTATTCGTTCTTTTTTTCTTTCTTGAAATAGCGGTTATCCCGAAATACCTGCTGATTGGTATTTGGGGAAGTGGGAAAAAGGAATATGCCGCCAATAAGCTGGCCTTAATGTTAATGGGAGGTTCAGCATTGGTGTTGGTAGGTTTATTAGGTGTTTATTTTGGAGCCCCTAATCACAATTTCGACTTAATGTTGCTTTCTAGCATGCATATTCCTTTAGCAATTCAGAAAATTTGTTTTCCATTGTTATTTGTTGGATTTGGCGTTTTTACGGCATTGTTTCCTTTTCATACTTGGGTGCCTGATGGACACTCGTCTGCTCCCACTGCGGGTTCGATGTTTTTGGCAGGTATCTCCATGAAACTAGGTGGATATGGCTGCTTGAGAGTTGCTACCTATATTTTGCCTGATGGGGCTAAGGAATATGCAAACGTGGTCATTGTACTTTCTACCATTGCAATTTTATACGGAGCCTTTGCTACCATGATGCAGAAGGACTTGAAATATATCAATGCGTATTCTTCTGTTAGCCATTGTGGTTTTGTTTTGTTGGGGATTGGCATGTTAACCAAAACAGCTATGGTCGGCGCTGTGATGCAAATGGTTTCACATGGTTTAATGACTGCTCTTTTCTTTGCCGTAATTGGTATGATTTACGAAAGAACGCATACGCGACAGGTAAATGAAATGGGCGGATTAATAAAAGTAATGCCCTTTATCACTACGGTATTGTTTATTGTAGGTCTTTGTTCTCTAGGCCTTCCAGGCTTAAGTGGTTTTGTTGCTGAGATGACTGTTTTTATGGGATCTTGGCAAAATCCTGATCCATTTCATCGAGTGGCTACCATTGCAGCTTGCATGTCGATAGTGGTAACGGCAGTGTATATCTTAAGGGCCATCGGGCAAACCGCAATGGGGCCAATTAAGGAGAGCTATCTTTCTGTAGGCGATGCTAGATGGAATGAAAAATTGGCTGCCATTATTTTGATTGCTGGAATTGTTGCAATTGGTATAGCTCCGTTTTGGTTAAACGACCTAGTTACACCGGCTGCGGATATCATTATGCATAAAATTGCTATAAAATAATTTGGGTAAATAAACAATAGGTATTACCGGCTGGAGAATCTAATGAAGAAGCGGTATTTCAAATTCCTAATCTGAAAATGTATGTTGAACGACTTTTTACTATTAATGAAATCTGAGCTGGTGCTAGCTTTCATCCTATTCTTACTGCTGATTATAAAAGTGGGAGCCGAGGTGAAAAATGAACGCCTAGTGGCTTTGATTCAAATACTATTATTGGGGAATTTTATTTACGGATTTTTCTTTATTGAAAGTGGCAGTTTGTTTGGCGGCATGTATACTACCAATGGATTGATAGCTTTTCAAAAAAGTATTCTTAGCTTGGGAATTTACCTGATCTCTTTATTGTTTTCAGATTGGTTGAAAAAGAGTGAGCATCTTATTGAGTTTTTTATATTACTCTTGTCAGCAGTACTGGGGATGTTCTTTCTGATTTCAAGTGGAAGTTTGCTCATGTTCTATTTGTCACTCGAACTGGCCACCATACCAGTTGCTGCGATGGCTAATTTCGATTTGCATAAAAAAATATCTTCCGAAGCATCTATGAAAATGATCTTGTCATCCGCATTGTCTTCTGGTGTTTTATTGTTTGGCATTTCATTAATTTATGGTGCTACGGGTACTATCAATTTTGCTGAAATACCCGCCTTATTGGATGGAACTGGTCTGCAAATCCTTGCCTTTGTATTTTTATTTACTGCCTTTGCATTTAAATTATCCATCGTTCCTTTTCATTTATGGACTGCAGATGTATATGAAGGATCACCTATTGCAGTAACTTCTTTTTTATCAGTGATATCAAAAGGGTCCATTGCATTTATTTTGCTTACTACCTTATATAAAGTATTTGCCCCTATGCATGGACTTTGGTACAATATGGTGATGCTTTTATCAATTATCACGATGATTGTGGGTAATCTATTTGCGTTGAGACAGCAAAATATCAAGCGTTTTCTTGCTTTTTCATCTATTGCACAGGTGGGTTTTATTTTGGTGGGTATCAGCAGTAATTCGATACAGGGAACAGCTTCAGTAGTATACTTTGTGTTGGTTTACGTATTTTCCAATCTGGCGGCATTTGGTGTGGCGGGTGCAATATCCCAGTATAGTGGAAAAGAACGCATCGAAGATTACAGGGGTTTGTATCAAACCAATCCTTTTATTAGTTGGATACTCGCACTGGCATTATTCTCTTTGGCAGGGATACCACCTACCGCCGGTTTTTTTGGAAAATTATTTCTGATCACAGCGGGGGCTTCCAAAGGAAATTATTTTTTCATTACAGTGGCGGCACTCAACATGATCATTTCACTATATTATTATCTTCGGGTAATAAGAGCGGTGTTTATGGATTCCAATGAACAACCTATTGGAAAAATAAAGCTGGATCTCTCCACTAAATTAGGAATGATCATTTGCGGTACAGGTATCGTACTATTGGGATTGCTAAGTTGGGTGTACGATTATATTACTGCTCTTTCAATTTAACAAAAAGAATATGGCAATCAATAAAAATCACGAATTTGAAGAACTAGACGGAGTGAAATGTGCTATCGTAGAGAAAAATGTATCCCCGGCAAGAGTTGAGTTTTTAAAAAAACTGTTGGAGTATAATAAATTTACTGTGGTGGTAGTTCCTTCTCCTCCCCCCAAAGCAGCACCTGCTCCTGTGTTGAGTGAAACTGAAAGTGAGCAAGTCCCATTACCACCTGTCATTTCAGCTGATAGTACTGTGGGGGTATCTGACTATACATTCAATACCATAAATGCCATTTTTGGAAGATTGTTACATACCCCAGATGGTCATGTGGTAACACTCGCCTATTGGCAGCAAAAAGAATTGGTGAGCCATGATGAGATACCTTATTTTGAATTGGATCGGGTAAATTAACTGATCTTTTCCATTACTAGTTTTTTCACATCTGACAATGCAATTCTCTCTTGAACCATGGTGTCTCTGTATCGAATGGTGACTGTGTTGTCTTCTTTTGTCTGGTGATCGATGGTTACACAAAATGGTGTTCCTACTGCATCCATTCGTCGATAGCGTTTGCCGATAGCATCCTTCTCTTCATAAAAACACATAAAGCTTCCCTTGCATTCATTCATCAGTTCTCGAGCTATTTCAGGAAGGCCATCTTTTTTAAGCAAAGGTAAAATGGCAAGCTTGGTGGGAGCAATTTTTGCAGGGATGCGTAATACTACGCGGCTATCTTCTGTGCCATCTTCTTTTGTCCATTTTTCGTTGGCATAGGCCAGGCTGATGATTGTCAAAAATAACCTATCCAGACCGACAGAGGTTTCTACTACATATGGTATGTAGTTGCCAAAAGGTTTGCCTTCCTCATTAAGGTCATTATCAAAGTACTGGATTTTCTTTTTGCTAAAGGTTTGGTGCTGTGTCAAATCAAAATCGGTGCGACTATGAATTCCTTCCAGTTCCTTCCATCCAAAAGGGAATTCAAATTCAATATCTAATGCAGCATCAGCGTAATGAGCCAGTTTGATATGGTCGTGGAAGCGTAATTTTTCAGCGGGTATCCCTAGGCTCTCATGCCATTTTTTTCTTTCATCTTTCCAAAAATTGTACCATTCCATTTGTGTGCCTGGGCGAACAAAAAATTGCATTTCCATCTGTTCAAATTCTCGCATTCTGAAAATAAACTGTCGAGCAACAATTTCATTCCTAAAAGCCTTGCCGGTTTGTGCAATGCCAAAAGGAATTTTCATTCGACCGGTTTTTTGCACATTTAAAAAATTTACAAAAATACCCTGTGCCGTTTCAGGACGAAGATAAATGGTATCGCTTTCACCTGCTACACTTCCAATTTGGGTATTGAACATCAAGTTAAATTCACGGACCTCGGTCCAATTGCAGGTTTTACTGATAGCGCATTTTATTTTATTTTCTTCGATCAGTTTTTTTAAACCAGCATAATCACTTGCTACAATCAAGGCGTCCATAGCCGCCAAAATTTCATCAGCCAGCTTTTCATTTCCTGCAGTTCTTTGTTCGTCTGCAAATCCTTCAATGAGGTGGTCAACACGGTATCTTTTATTACTGTCTTTATTATCAATCATCGGATCGCTGAAATTATCTACGTGTCCGCTTGCTTTCCAGGTGGTGGGGTGCATAAAGATGGCAGCATCAATCCCTACTATGTTGTCATTGAGTTGCGTCATGCTTTTCCACCAATAGTCGCGGATATTCTTTTTTAATTGCGCACCCATCTGACCATAGTCGTATACTGCGGCTAAGCCATCATAGATTTCGGAGGATTGGAAAATATAACCGTACTCTTTACAATGGGAGATGAGTTCTGGGAAATTATTTGCTTCGTTTGCCATAATGGGCGCAAAGTTAAGGTAGTAAAATTGTTTTTGTACCAGGTCGTCGAAATACTGTTCAGCGATAGTAGGGGAAGTCTATTTTGCTATTGGGCGAATTGTAATCAATGCTTCATTTTATTTGGGGTGGTGTAATTTCGGATTGTCTTTGTGTCGTTGGGCATCTCTAGTATTTTTTTTCTCAAAATTTTTCTCCAAGGCGGCCGTTAAATCAACGCCAGTTTGGTTGGCAAGGCAAATGAGTACCCAAAGCACATCGGCCATCTCGTCTCCCAAATTGTTGCCTTGGTCCGATTCCTTAAACGACTGTTCTCCATAGGCCCTTACCATCAATCTGGATAATTCACCCACTTCTTCCATCAAAATTCCCAGATTGGTCATTTCGCTAAAATAGCGAACGCCTGTCGTCTTTATCCATTCATCTACTTTTCTTTGTGCTGCTATAATTTCCATTTTTTTTATTTTTTAAAATTCGGGGCAGTAAATTGTAGTTAATCTTTTGTTTTTGTATCCATCAAAATTGTAACTGGTCCATCATTTACCAATGCAATTTTCATGTCAGCGCCAAACTTACCGGTAAATATTTTTTTTTCAAGGTCTTGCTCTAGTTGTACAATCAGCTTTTCGTAAATGGGTATAGCAACAGATGCTTTGCTGGCACGGATGTACGAAGGCCGATTACCTTTTTTAGTACTAGCTTGAAGTGTAAACTGACTTACTAATAATAGATCACCATTCATAGTTTTTAGTGAAATATTTGGAACTTGGTCTTCATCATCAAAAATCCGAAGCTGTATAATTTTATTACTCAGCCAAATGATATCTTCTTCATTGTCAGCGTCTTCGATTCCTATAAAAACCAGCAGGCCATTATTTATTTCAGACCACAGTTCACCATTGATTGAAACCCCTGCTTTGGTAACTCTTTGTATTACAGCTCTCATATAATAAAGATAGCGAGCTTTGATATTCAACCCTACTAAAATAGACTAATTGGGCTAAAAATAGCCTCTTCCAGCTTGTTGCGACTATGAAAAGGGTACGCTATTTTTTTATAAAAATTAGCAAATACCCTATGAGATTGGGTCTTGAAAATTATCCACAGTTGTTAACATTTAGCAGAAGGAATTATGCCCTAGAAAGGTTAAATTCGTATTCCATTATCCCTCAGTTTTTTCAAATCCCAACAACCCGTTTCAAAATATGTCAACTAATAACAATACAGCCCAAGGGCTGCAATTCCGCAGGCAATTTACAAAAGAAGGTGTATCTCCTTATGATATGTTTGAGTACGACTATCGCACTTCGATTATTAAGAATCCTTCAGGTGAAGTAGTGTTCCAAATGGACAATGTGGAAGTTCCGAAGCAGTGGAGTCAGATTGCCACTGATATATTGGCTCAAAAATATTTCCGTAAAGCTGGAGTACCTCAGCCAGATGGCACCATTGGCAGAGAAACCACTATCAAGCAAGTGGCTCATCGGATGGCGCATTGCTGGAGGGTATGGGGTGAACGCAATCATTATTTTTCTACCAAGCATGACGCACAGGTATTTTATGATGAATTGGTATATTCAATTTTAAACCAGGCTTGTGTTCCCAATAGTCCTCAATGGTTTAACACCGGTCTGCATGAAGTATATGGCATAAAGGGTAAGCCTCAGGGCCACTATTATGTAGATGCGACTGACGGACAATTAAAAAAATCTACTTCTGCTTACGAAAGGCCACAGCCACACGCTTGTTTTATTTTAAGCGTAAAGGATGATCTAGTAAACGAAGGGGGGATCATGGATCTTTGGGTTCGCGAAGCAAGGATATTTAAATATGGTAGTGGGGTGGGAACCAACTATAGCAGCATTCGAGGCGAAGGTGAAAAATTAAGTGGTGGAGGAACTTCCAGTGGGCTGATGAGTTTTCTTAAAATAGGGGATGGGGCAGCTGGTGCAATTAAAAGTGGTGGTACCACCCGGAGGGCTGCTAAAATGGTTTGTTTGGATTTGGATCATCCTGAAATTGAAAAATTTGTAAATTGGAAAGTAGAGGAAGAAGATAAAGTAGCTGCTTTGATAGCAGCCGGTTACTCCAGTGATTATGAGGGGGAAGCGTATAAAACAGTGAGTGGTCAAAACAGTAATAATTCTGTTCGTATCCCCAACGCTTTTTTTAAGGTGTTAGATGAGCAAGGCGATTGGGAACTTACAGCGCGAAGCGATGGAAGCGTAATGAAAAAAATTAAGGCTGCTGAATTGTGGAGGCAAATTACACATGCAGCTTGGAAATGCGCGGATCCTGGAACCCAGTATGATACCACCATTAATGAGTGGCATACCTGTCCGGAAGGCGGTCCGATAAGAGCATCTAATCCCTGCAGTGAGTATATGTTTTTGGATAACACGGCCTGTAATTTGGCATCCGTAAACCTTCGCCGATTCTTCGAAGAAAGTGACAATAGTTTTGATGTGGAAGGTTTTAAATATACCTGTCGAATGTGGACTGCAGTACTTGAAATATCGGTATTGATGGCACAATTTCCTTCCAAGGAAGTGGCGCAACTTTCTTATGATTACAGAACATTGGGTCTTGGGTATGCAAATCTAGGCAGTATGTTAATGGTAAGTGGCATACCCTATGACAGTGAAGAAGCAAGGGCAATTGCCGGAGCTATTACAGCGATCATGACAGGAGTTGCTTATACAACCTCTGCTGAGATGGCTGGATTTTTGGGCGCATTTTCCAAATATGAAGAAAACAAAACTCATATGCTTCGGGTAATGCGCAATCACCGTGCTGCAGCATACGATGCACAAGATGCATTTGAAGGAATTGAAATAAAACCCCAGGGCATTAATGCAAAGTATTGTCCAGATTATTTATTGACAGCCGCCATAAAAGCTTGGGATGAAGCGGTGCAGTTAGGCGAAAAAAATGGTTATCGCAATGCGCAAACTACCGTGATAGCCCCTACAGGTACAATCGGTCTGGTGATGGATTGTGATACAACCGGCGTTGAACCTGATTTCGCATTGGTGAAGTTTAAAAAACTAAGTGGTGGAGGATATTTTAAAATCATTAACCAAAGTGTACCAGCTGCACTTCGTAATTTAAAGTATAGTGAAAAAGAGCTGGAAGAAATAGTGAACTATGCTAAAGGGCATGCAACTTTGAAAGGAGCACCTTATATCAATACCACTTCTTTAATTGAAAAGGGATTTACAAAGGATGAATTGAAAAAAGTAGAAGCATCCTTGGGTAGTGCTTTTGAAATTGGATTTGTATTCAATGTGTACACATTCGGCGAAGCCAGTTTGCAACGTTTGGGTTTCAAATCGGAGCAGTACTTTGATTTTAACTGGAGCTTATTAGAAGCGCTCGGTTTTACAGAAGAAGAAATTGATGCTGCTAATATTTATGTGTGTGGAACCATGACGGTGGAAGGAGCTCCTTATTTAAAAGAGGAACATTTGCCAGTGTTTGATTGTGCAAACAAGTGTGGGCAAAAAGGGGAGCGGTATATCCATGCACATGGTCATATCAGAATGATGAGTGCAGCGCAACCTTTCTTAAGTGGCGCGATCAGTAAAACGATTAACCTTCCCAATGAAGCAACAGAGGCTGAAATTGCAGACTGCTACCGTATGAGCTGGGAGCTGGGATTGAAAGCGAATGCACTTTATCGGGACGGATCAAAATTATCTCAGCCGTTGAGTAATAAGTCAGATAAAAAGAAAAAAACAGGTGAAGCAGGGAATTCGGAGTTAGTGCCAACAGAAGAGGGAAATGATTCCCCACATATAGTTGACATGAGTAAGTTGACGGTGGATGAATTGTTGGATGAAGTAAGTAAGCGCATGTTAAATAGTCCGGATACCGTTTTAAAAAGCAAACTGGCAAAAATAGTTGAACGTAAAAAATTACCTGCCAAGCGAAGAGGGTTTACCCAAAAGGCAAAGATCAACGGCCAGGCATTGTTTCTGCGTACAGGCGAATATGGGGATGGTACGGTGGGTGAAATCTTTATTGATATGGCAAAAGAAGGGGCTACTGTTCGTAGTATGTTAAACTGTTTTGCCATTGCCATTTCCATTGGTTTGCAATATGGGGTTCCTTTGGAAGAGTTTGTAGAAAAATTTGTATTCACCCGTTTCGAGCCATCTGGTATGGTAGAGCATCCAAATATCAAGAGTACCACTTCCATCATTGATTTTATATTTCGGTCGATGGCTTATGAGTATTTAGGAAGAAATGATTTGGTACATGTATTGGATAAACCCGAAGTAGAAAATTTGGGAGATGAAACTTGGGATGAATCATCACCTACGATTGGCGATAGGGTGCAGGAATTGAGTGAAATTCGGGTGACTGGAAATTTCTCTCCTGCGGGCAATGTCCAATCTGCAAAAAGTGTAAAGAATAATTTAAATGCTGCTGAGATGTTCAATGGATTGGATGCTGTGAATGCCGCTGCTAAAAGCATGCAAAGCGATGCACCTGCCTGTAATACCTGCGGACATATTACCATGCGAAGTGGAACCTGCTACAAATGTTTGAATTGCGGTAATAGTATGGGGTGTAGTTAAAGGGTAGTTTGGATGGAATATATTTTGACTAATGTAGATGTATGATTTTTGGATGTCTGATTTCTGATGTCTGATTTTTTGATGTCTGATTTTTTGATGTCTGATTTTTTGATGTCTGATTTTTTGATGTCTGATGTATGATGTCTGATGTATGATTTTTGGATGTCTGATTTTCGGTTGAATGGAGTGTATAGTTGAAGGTGGCTAAATTTAATCGGGTATCTATTTCGATTATCATGAATCTTTCAATCAAAAAAAAATCAGAAATCATACATCATACATCATACATCAGACATCAAAAAA
>JBIKOV010000355.1:0-2884 GCA_044357815.1 Ferruginibacter sp.
TAAAGGCCATTCCAAAACTTACGGTCTTCATTTTGATGAATTACAGGATCGGAGATGGGATAACTATCGGTATGGGATGGGCGATCAGACATCTTGCTGGTTCGGCCATCACACCGCGCCTGGCCAACAGGGAAATGATTGCATCCTGTATGTTTGTTATAATCAGCAAGCAGGTTATATCGTACCGACATTTCGTTTCCAGGTTCAAAACAAATGAATGGCTTGTTTGCTGATTTAAAATTGTATTGCTGTATGGTATAATTCTTAGCCCAATCAGTTGGTTGTTCTTTTGGTTTTTCAACAAAAGAAACCGGCCTGATATTGTTTTCATAATCAGCAACATGAACATAGTCTACATTCAGCAGATCTCCTTTCATCTGACCCGGGTGCAACAGTGGCAACGATTCCTGAAATTGCCTGGGATATCCTAGGGAACCATTTTTCCAGGAAACTTTTCTTATACAGGTAGCATCAGGGTAGATATAGTAATATTCATCTATCCAGCACTCCCAGCCGGTTTTAGGATCAACCTTCCAGGTATGGTCATGAGCGCTTACAGGTGCATATCTCCAGTGAACAACAACCCTTGCATCACTGCTTTCAATGATCCGAACATGTGAAAAACGACAATGACGGTCCTGCATGTGTTCATAGCATCCTTCCCGGTCGTTTTTCTCATCCTCCCATGCTTCAACACTTTGATCGGTCATCCAATTTTCATTTTCAGCAACCCAGGAAGCACCGTAGCGAATTCCTCTCCAAAAAACAACCTTAACGGGGGATTTATCAAAGCAAACAACAATGTCGGGGTCCTGGTCTACAGGCCATAGGTTATCCCACCCGGGATAATATTTTAATTTGGTGTAGTATGCGCCAAATCGTCCGGGGTGCTTATCGATCTTTGGGAGCTTGCGGATAGCAATTTCGGGGGTTTTAACAGTATATTTTAAAAACAATCCATTTATTTGTTGATCAGTCATCGCCTGGTCATACATTTTCATTTCATCAATGATTCCCTCCAATCCATAAAATTCAGCTACTGTTCCCCAAGTTCTGTGAATATTGGATGGCTCTCCGGGAACAGTCACCATCCCAAGTATACAGTTGGTTTTTGGCGTATAAGTCATTGAACCACTAATGGGAAGAGAAGCTACCAGCAAGCCATTTACATAGACCAACATTTCCTTCCCTGCATGATAAACACCCGCAACATGCATCCATTTCCGAAGTGGCAGCGTTTCATTTGCGCTGGTACAGGAAATCCATTGTTCACCAATTGCAGTCTGTAATGAAACCTGCCCCATGGGCCCGATCATTAAACGATATCCCGTTACTTCGTTGGTCTCCGTTGTGATTAAGGGACACCAGTTCCATGGATATTCTCCCAATGCAACCCATGCTTCAATGGTGAATTCGTTGCCAGGCTTTTTCATATCTGATCCTTTACGGATAACCCGGGTGGTAAATCCGTCAAGCCTTAATCCTTTACCGGCAACTCCGGCTGATTCTTCAAAATTCCCTTCAATGGTGTCGGTAATATTTGTTAAAACATCGAGTGTATTTCTATTTTTAATATTTTCAAAATCCCACTGCATAAGTAGTTTCTGACTCATTGCGAAGGATGGGACAGCGACAATCAATAATAAAATAAACCTCTTCATTTTACATTATTTTAACCTTTCAACATTATTAAATTTTTGACAGCAAATAAATATTTCCCGGCTTGGTTACGAACCCTATTGACCCGCCAGGATACTTTGTAATTTTAACCTTCTTGCCGTTATTGGTAACAAGATTAAGTGCACCTGCTTGAATACGGCAATATTGGCCTCCCTTTGATAGTATCTCTACTTCAGTTAACAATTTTTCTTTCCAGGCAAGCTTTAATTCGAAGGCTCCTCTTGCACAAACCCCATTAAATGAACCGGTTGACCATTCATCTGGAAGAGCTGGTAAAAGTTCAATGGTTTCTTCTTGCGACTGGATCAACATCTCTGTTATTCCGGCTGTAACGCCAAAACTTCCATCCACCTGAAGTGCAGTAAAGCATTTTGCAAAGAGTGAGGGATAGCATTGGTCTTTAATGTACCCTTTAAAAATACTATTGGCTTTGTTGCCATCATACAAACGGGCCCAAAGACTCATTTTCCAGGCTCTTGAGAAGCCTGTGCCTCCGTCACCACGTTGTTCCAGTACTTTCTTAACCGGAACAACTAATTCCGGTGTCCTTTTTGCTGAAATAACATTTCCGGGGTAAAGGCCATACAGATGAGAAAAATGCCTGTGCTTATCTTCCATTTGTTCCAGATCATCAGCCCACTCCTGCAATGATCCGTTTGCCCCGATCTGAGGCGGAACGAGCCTTGCTCTTGCCTTAGTAACCTTTGCAGCAAATTCCTGGTCAACGCCGAGTATATTGGATGCGTTGGAATAATATCCGAAAAGATCTGTCAGGATCTCCATATCCATGGCTGATCCGGAACAGATAGTAGTAAAATAGTAACCAGCTGTTACTTCATCAAAGAAATACCTGTATCCGGGACCCTTGGGCGGATTTTCTGGTGAAGTCGATGGATTTGTTATTAACCATTTGCCATTCGGATGTTGAATCAGAAAGTCCATAAAAAACTCCACGGAACCTTTCATTACCGGATATATATCCTTTAGATAATCCTTATTCAAGGTATAAAGATAATGTTCCCAAAGATGTGTTGTCAGCCACGCTCCACCCACCGTAAATGTACCCCAAGTTGGCCCATCCATGGGTGCTGCCACTCTCCAGATATCTGTGTTCTGGTGAAGCACCCATCCTCTTGCCCCGTAATGTTCTTTGGCAACCTGGCTGCCCTGATCAGTAAGTTCTTTGACCATTTTTACCAATGGT
>JBIKOV010000378.1:0-2565 GCA_044357815.1 Ferruginibacter sp.
GATATTTCCAGTGTTTGGGACGTATCCGAGTTGCCAATTTGCTACATTGGAAAAGTTGTTGTTACCTGCCGAAATTGGACCTAACCAAATGTGTTCGCTGTTTAATTGACTGGTGGATGCTTGCATGATATCTCCGCGACCGATGCCACCTAAATAAATATTCAAAACATCAAAAAAAGATGAAGTTACTTGTAAACTTCCACTTGTAGCTGACAAAGAATATCCTGAACCAATATTATTTATTGATAATCCGCTAAAAACTGAAACCCCTAGGTTTGCATTAAGTGATGTAGTACCACTTAATACACTGGAAGAAGGGTTGTTATTGAAACTAAGTACTATTTGATCGTTAAATGTCGTTATTGTATTGCCAAATTGATCTAATACCCTTATTGTAATCGAAAAAGAAGAATTTGATAAAACAACTGTTTGTGGCTGTGATGAAAATTCTATGGAAGAGAAAACTATTGGTCCACTTAAATATCCTACGTAGGAAGATAAATAATCTCCACGACCATTACCCCCAAGATATATTTCGCTTTGCGCCAGCAAGTTTTGACAAGAAAACAAAATAAAACAAAAGAAGTTAAAATTTTTCATATTTAAATTTAGTTAAGGTAAGCGCCTAATATTCATAGATTTCAAGTAATAATTGAAAATAAGTTGAAATAATTTGGTGTAAGTCAGTTCTAAATAATTGCATCTTATCTAGAATTGAATAGTTTATTTATGCTAGAAATTTATGGAACCGAGCGAACAGCTCGGAAACCAGTGCCGGTTCGACGTTCCGCAGCAACGTCAGAAGCATAGCTGCGGCCAGAAGCAAGCAAAAGGTAGGATGGATGAGACCAAGCCCCACCGCGAAGACCAATCCCAAAAGCATTTATCACTTTGCCAGTATCAAAACCTGGCCATGTCGCTATGTCACAAAAACCATCATTGGTTAATAAACCATTTCCATGTATAGGTGCAGTGAAAATTCTCCCTGTAGCTTGACCCACCGAAACCGGACGCTCCCATAAGTTGCCGCTCAACTCCATGATGCCATAATAAGAAGCACCTGCCAGATCTCGTGTTGAATTCGCAGTTGCAAAACTACCTACCCGTAAAGGCCCCTCTACATTACCATTATTATTGAAAACTGCATTTGCCCCTGAGTTTGATGCTACTTCGTTGTTTGCACCGATGTTGCTGATACCTGTTGCTCCTATGATACTTGTTGTTCCCCAAGCGAACTCATTTTCGACTGGTGTGAGCGTGCCTCTGCAGGCTTTTTCAAATTCCAGTTCGGTCATTGGACGTAAACTAGCCCAATCGGCAAAAGCGGCGCCATCCATCCACGAAAGGAAATTACACGCCACGTTGCCAAAAGTTCCTCCGTTCAAAGTAGCATCCCCTGATGTCCAGCTGATATTATTGCGGTTAACGATTGCATCGGAAGCTTTACCTGTACTATTGAAAGTTCCTGCTGTTATGTCGCGGTTTGTTTTTTGGGTAATATCCAGCACATTAAAGAAATTAATCCATAGTTGTTGAGAGATTTCATACTTCATGCAGTAAAAGGCATTGAACCCTTTCGGGAAAGCAGCAGGGAGGGGTTTTGTGGTAGCGTTGTTAAAATCATCATTCTCCCACATTCCGATGGCATTATTATTCGCTAAATAACCGTTTGTTGTGCCGCCAAGCGTTAGGGCATTTTCGGAACCAATTGTTAGCGGTGTATTTGTAGAACCATTTCTAAATTGTCCTTGCACGGAGGTTGTTGTCCCATCACCCACCTGAAAACTCCCTTCCGGTATATACACCATTTCAACAGCAAACACTTTTATATCCACTGCTTGGCCATCGGCTATGCTATTTGCACCATAATTCCAACGGAGTTGCAAGCCGGTTTGTGTAAAAGCACCTGCACCGTCTTCACTGCGGTGCACAAATGCACCCATAGCAGGGTTGGTGGTTGTGTGGAATGCAGTAGCTGTGTTATTGAGCCCTCGAGTAATTGTGGCAGCTGTGCCCGTTCCTGTGATATGTCCGGTATCGTTCAAAAACGCATGCAACCAAGGGCCTGTACCAACACGGTATTTTACAAATACCCAAGCGCCATCCCAATTGGAAGGGCCTGAACTAACGCGCCATGAGTTCTCCCACGTTAGGTTAAATTGTACCATCGTGAAATCGGAGGTGGTGTTTTGTCCAGTAAGGGTGATGTTGGAGAGTTGTATATTGTTCGCTAGGGATTTTTGGATAATAAATAAAATTAGGAGTAGAGAAATTTTTTTTAACATAATGGTTTAGTTATAGTTGTCAAATCCGTATATTTCAAATATACCACAATATATTTAGATTATGAAGTTCTATGTACATCTTTGTAAAAAAAGGAGATTAAAATATATGAGTTTATCCAAAATTTTCCCGATGAAATCAGTTTTAGACTGCATTTTAAGGCTTTTCTAGAACAAGAAGGAATAGTATGTAAAAATGTTCAGGCACAAAGCATTATTAGCTTCAATCGAAATGGCTGTGGCAATTTTCTGAATACCGTTTCCGAACAACATTACGAAGTGG
>JBIKOV010000116.1:0-10448 GCA_044357815.1 Ferruginibacter sp.
TTTATAAATTTAACTAACTGATAGCGCTGTAAAAATGAGCTTCATCATCGAATATCCTGACATTTCTCAGCAAGTCATTTATCTTCCATTTTAAACTGATAACAATCATTTAATAGGTTGATTAGTAGCATTTTTTGGGTGACCGGAATTTTGTTTGTTTGAACTTTACAATCGTTTATTGAATCATTATTTTCTTTGTAATAATTTATAATGGTTGTTTTTATATTATTTAATATTTCCATTACATTTTATTTATGCGACATTATTTTACTAAAGAAGCTATTTTGGATGAACCGGAAGTAGTTAGTGCCATTAAACAATGGGGATATCCTCTACAAAGCAAGGCAGACCTTCAGCCCCTTTTTGATAAAATTGCAGATGCTCGTATTGTAATGCTGGGAGAGGCAAGTCATGGTACGCATGAATATTACACTTGGAGGAGCTATATTTCTAAAAGATTAATTGAAGAAAAGGGATTTAATTTCATTGCTGTTGAAGGAGATTGGCCCGACTGTTATCGATTAAACCGATATATAAAGGGCCTCGATAAGGATCCTAAAAGCGCTTTTAATGTTCTGCACGGTTTTAACCGCTGGCCTACCTGGATGTGGGCAAATTGGGAAATAGTGGCATTGTCTGATTGGATCCAAACTCATAACAATTTACTTCCTACAAATAAGAAAGTTGGATTTTACGGATTGGATGTATATAGTCTTTGGGAAAGCATGGACAGCATCCATCAATATTTAAAAAAGACAGATCCTGCTGCGCTGATTGTTGCAGAAGAAGCTTTTCGTTGTTTTGAACCCTATCGAAAGGAAGAAGGCAACTCTTACGCTCGGGCATCGAAATTTGTACCCGATTTGTGTCAAAGTGAAGTGGTTCATCTTCTTAATGCTATTCAGCAAAAATTACCTACTTACAACTCAGACCATGAAAATGTTTTCAGTGCTGAACAAAATGCTTTGATTGCCGTAAATGCAGAAAGATACTATCGTGAAATGATAAAGGGAGGACCTCACAGTTGGAATATTCGGGATCGCCACATGTCCGATACCCTTGATAGATTACTGACTTTGCACGGCAACCAATCAAAAGTGATTGTATGGGCTCATAATTCACATATCGGTGATGCAAGGGCGACAGATATGGCGGAACAAGGAATGTGTAATTTGGGAGAACTTGCCCGAATGAAACATTCAGAGAAAGGAGTATTTCTTTTAGGCTTCGGATCTTATAAAGGGAGCGTAATTGCTGGAAAAAATTGGGGTGCCCCCATGCAAAATATTTCGTTGCCAGAGGCAATAAAAGGAAGCTGGGAATATTTATTGCACAAAGCTAGCAGTGCAAACAAACTTTTATTGATGGAAGATTTTGCAAACAATTACACTATGATGGAAAATCACATAGGGCATCGTGCTATTGGAGTGGTGTATCAATCACAATTTGAGCAATATGGCAATTATGTTCCTACTATTTTACCTATGAGATATGATGCATTTATTTATTTTGATGAAACCAGGGCTTTATATCCCTTACACAATACAGTAGATGGAACTCAAATACCCGAAACTTATCCTTTTGGAATTTGAATGTCAATTTTCAAAAATTAAGTATTCATTTTTTTAATTATTTTTTATGCCCAAGAAAATACAACCTAGCAAACCATTTGAAATTCCAACACCCGTAAAAATGCCGGATGTTGAACCTCCGGATGATCCTGAACAACCTTTTATTCCGGTGGAGGATCCAGATAGTATACCAGATGAGGATCCATTTGAAACACCCCCATATGAAATCCCTCCTCCTGCTGAAGGACCTTAAATTCAATAATATGAGTAATAAAAGGGTAAATATTGAAGCTACAAGGGCTATTGATTACAAGCAGCTCAAACTTAGTAGTACTGATTTTGAACAGAATGGCTTTATACCTCCAAAGTTCACCTGCGACGGCATAAACATAAGCCCATCTTTAACAATCGAAGACATTCCAGATGAAACAAAATGTCTTGCACTCATTGTAGATGACCCTGATTCACCAAAAAGAGACTGGGTACACTGGTTAGTATGGAATATTCCTGTAACACATTATATTAAGCAAAATGAGGTACATGGCATTCAGGGAGTAAATGATTTTCAACACCCTTCTTACTCGGGCCCATGCCCTCCTTCAGGAACCCATCGATATTATTTTAAAATATATGCGCTTGACTCATTACTAGATCTATCTGCCAATGCTACTAAAAGTCAGTTAGAAAAAGTCATGAGTGAGCATATCATTGGTTTTGGTGAATTGATTGGTTTGTATAAAAAAATAAAGTAATTAAAAATGAGGCTTCTAGTTATAAGTAAAAAGAAAAAAACTCACCATTATATTAATTTAAATACCACCTAATAAAAATCACAGATCGCTAATAATATTCTCTAACATGAAATAATTTTAACTGAATGAAGGCCTTTTTGTTTTTACTAATTTCTTTCATTGCTGTTACCGCTACCTTGACCGGTTTACTATTAATCAGTCAGCCTAATGGATCCTTACTCAATCTGCCCCTGAGTTTACTGGAGGGTACATTTTTTAATAGTTACCTGATTCCTGGAATTTTATTGGTGATGATTGTAGGGGGTGTAAATCTTCTGGCAGTATTTTACAATTTAAAAAAAGATCAAAGTAGATATGATTGGGCAATGGCAGGAGGCTTTGTTGTTTCGGGATGGGTTGCCCTACAGTTATTGCTAATTCATACCGCCCACTGGCTCCATATTTTATATTTTGGAATTGGGGTAATTATTTTTTTATTAGCCTATCAGTTAAAAGGGAAATGGATTGTTTGATTTTTATTAGCTTTCCTGCACTGATTTCTTGTAAACGAAGTAAACCGAAGCTGTTTATTAATTATTCTATTAAATTATCGTCCCACAGTTTTATAGTCTATTTTTTATAAATAAAAACATCATGAAAAAAATTTACCTTTTTTTGATAATGGCTATTAGCATCTATCCTGCAGCTGCTTTTCGTATTGAATATGGAAAAGATATTGTCATTTCCCAACCCGTGAATGAAAATTTGTATATAATGGGTGGTAAAGTAACCATTAATGCTCCCATTCATGGGGATTTGATAATTGCCGGTGGCACCATTGTTATTAATGACAGTGTTACCAATGATATCAACATTGCAGGCGGTGAAATAACCTTTAACGGATGGGTGGGTGGAGATATTCGATGTGCAGGAGGCAAAATGTATATTCGAAAAAATGTGCTGGGTGAAGTTGTGATAACCGGGGGGAATATAATGGTAGATAAGGGAATTGAAATTGGCGGATTATTAGCAAGTGGAGGAAATATCACCATCAATGGAAATGTAAATGGGAAAATACTAGGTGCATTTGGTGAATTCTCTTTAAATGGAAATGTCTTGAATGATGTGGATCTTAGGGGTGGTCATCTTTCCGTCAATGGTTTGATTAGCGGAAATACTGTTATGGCAGCGAGGACAATTGTGTTGGGTGAATCTGCAGCATTCAAGGGAAATATTCGCTATTGGAATAAACAAGGCACACTAGGTCTGAAAAATAACTCAATCAAAGGAAAAGCGCTTTTCGATCCTTCCTTACGAATTCGAACCGGGGAATGGTATTATCTAGGTGCCGTAACCATTTTTGGTTTTCTTTGGTACATTGGTATGGCCTTGCTAATGATAGCTGTTGTACTGTATTTATTTTCCGCTACCATTAAAAAGGCTGCTTTAACTGCTTTTAGCAACAGTTTACAATCCCTAGGAGTTGGATTTTTGTTTTTCATTTTGATACCAATGGTTGCAGTAATTGCACTGTTTACCATCATTGGAGTGCCGGTAGGTATTTTATTGTTCATAGGATACATTTTACTCTTATTGCTTTCAACGGTCATAACTTCTGTAGTAGGAGCCAACTGGATCAATAATCAAAATAATTTTCATTGGAATTTGACACAACTTGTTTTGATATCGATTATTATTTTCGTTGTGTTGAAGCTCCTTACATTTATGCCCTTTTTTGGTTGGTTCGTGATGGCCTTACTAGTTTGTATATCATTTGGTGCAATTTTATTAAATGTCAATTGGAAGGGAAAGCGCCCGCAAAAAGTTGCAGAATAGCAGTAATAGGATACAATTTTTATAGATTATAAAAAAATGAGTATGCTAGGATCGATAGAGAAAACCCGGACGATTGCAAAGACATTCGGTATCTTGATATTACTGGTTTTAATTTTATTAAGTCGTTACGGAAGACCGATATTGGAATGGATTTTTGCTAAGTTGTATGAATTTTTTATTGAAAATGGAGTTCTGAATGTAAGTGCGTAGGCGATGCATTATTTACGTGCCAGTAATAGGTTGATCGGTTTCCATTGCTCAATATGATCACTGATGATTTTTAAAATTGCAACAAATGGAATAAATAACACCATTCCAGCCATCCCCCAAATAATGCCTCCTACTATTACGGCAATCAACATCGCCAAAGTACTTACCTGCAATTGGGTACCTACAACTTTTGGAAATATCACATTGGCCTCGAGGTATTGAACAAAGCTAAAAATTGCAATTACTCCGAGTGGATACCAAATATTGCCAGTTTGCATCCATATTACGGAAATAGGTAAAAGGGCACTAACAAAAATACCAATGTAAGGAATGATGGTCATAACTGCGCAGAGCATTCCAAAAAGAATGGCATTTTGAACACCCAATGCATATAGACCAATGCTGTTGAGAACCCCCACAATGAGATAAACCAACACCATTCCTTTGATAAAGTTATAATAAGTGTGGATTGTTTGCTGTAAAATGGTGGCTAACTTAATTTGACTTTCGAATGGTGTAATTAATTGCAGATAAGTTACCAATACTTTTCTATGGTACAAAAATAGTGCGGAATACACCGGAATCAAAAAGGCAGTAAAAAGGGTGTTAATGGAAGTTTCAACCGTGGCTTGCAACATTGTTCCCAAACTACCGGTAAAGTTACTTCTCCATGTATTTTGAATATTGGTGGTAACCCCTAAATGGGTATTCATCCATTGTTGTAATAGCTGTACCGTTTTTTCAAGTTTACTAAGTATCAGAGGAACATCGGTAAGGAATATATTGATTTGCCAAATCAGCAGCCATAAAATTGAAGCAAAAACAACTGTTACTATTAGAAGACAGGCGGATATGGCAATTGGCTTTTTCCAGCCATGATTCTCAAGCCATTTGCAAACAGGATATAAGATGATAGCGATGAGTAAACCGAAAAAAAAGGGTACAAAAAGAGTTTTTCCTGCGTATAGCAATAAAGCGGTAAAACCGATTGCTTGCAAGTATCGAATATATGTGGAAATTTGGCGGGTGGAGGACTGCATAATTTATACAAATAAAGTTGAATGAAATATCTTGAATAAAAAATAGCTGTAATCATTTTGCAATATGACATAGATCAGGTACTCATTGAAAATAACAAGTAACCTTTAGATAAGTTATGGCTTCTTATTTTGATAGTTGGAAAATGCTTGCTGGAGTTGCTTTTTTTCTGCTGGCAATGAATTTCATGGAAAGTACGTTAGCTATTTTGGCTGGACGGAGGTTTAAGCTTTTTTTAAAGAAACATACAACTAGTAAATTGGAAGCTATTGGCGGTGGTGTGATCGTTACCGGCTTACTTCAAAGTAGTTCTATTGTGAACTTGTTGGTACTTAACATGGTAGGTGCAGGGATATTAAAAATGGAAAACGCATTAGCTTTAATGCTGGGTTCTAATCTAGGCACTACGGTAAACAGTTGGTTGCTGGCCACCATTGGATTTAGTTATTCTTTTGAAGTATTTGTATTGCCAATAGTAGGAATTGCAGGAATTGCAATGGCATTCATTTCAATTGAGAATAAATGGTTTTTAGTGTTTAAATTTTTATTTAGCCTAGCTTTTCTTTTTGTAGCGCTTGGGTATATTAAAACGGGTATGGAGGGATTTGTAAAGCAAACCAATTTATCTGCATTTGCTTCGTATCCCTTAATAATTTTTCTTTTGCTAGGCATATTGTTGACAGCAATTGTTCAGTCTAGCTCAGCCATAATTGCACTCACCTTATCTGCATTGTATACCAATGCCATTAGTTTACTGATTGCGATGGCCATCGTATTGGGTGGTGAAATTGGGACAACTTTAAAATTGTTTTTGGCAGCTGCAAAAGGGACTGCAAGCAAAAAAAGAGTAGCACTAGGGAATTTTCTTTTTAATTTGATTACTGTATCAATCATGTTTATTTTTCTTCGGCCGCTCAATTATATTTTTAAGGAATTGCTGCCGGTAAGTGACCATTTGATTGCATTGGCATTATTTCAAAGCCTAGTAAATCTATTGTGTATTATTCTATTTTTACCATTTTTACGACTTTTCGGAGTTTTTTTATTAAACCGTTTTAAAGAAAAAGATGAGGGGAGTTTTTATATTAGTAAAGTGTCGGTAGGCGATATGGACAACGCAATGGATGCTTTGGATCAAGAGACTAAATATTTTATCAATCATGTGATTCAATATAGCCTGAATTCATTTAATTTAAATGATGCTAAAATTTCAAACATGAATGTGAGTAAAAATTTTACTCGAAAATCAGTTTCCCAACAGTATAATTATATTAAACAGCTACATGGTGAAATGCATGGCTTTTATTTAAAATTACTAAGTGAAGCTTCCGATAAAACTGTTACTGAAAGGCTTGAACAGTTAATTTCGGCTATCCGAAACAGTATGTATGCGGCTAAAAATATAAGAGATGCCCAACATGACATTGAACAGATGCGCAATTCCTCTAATGACATCAAGTATAATTTTTATATTGAGTTAAGTGAAAAAATGATGCATTTGTACGAAAAAATTAAATTTATACTCAATAGCAAGGAAGTCGAAAACTGTTTGCAAGACTTGACTGTACTATACAATTCGATAACTAGTGGCTATACTTCAACCCTAGGATCGCTGTATAAAGATAGTGTAGCTAACAAGGTCAACGAATTAGAAATTACTACGCTAGTAAACTTTAACCGTGAATTGTACACTTCTTTCAAATCGATTATATTTGGCTTGAAGGATTATCTGCTTACTGTTAAGGAGGCGGAATTTTTTGATACCCAACCGGGTTTTATCAGATGAAAAAAAATAAATATTCCCTATCGAATGACCCAGTGTTAGCTTGGAGGTAAAGGTTTAACCCCAAGTAAATTTGGATGTTGGAGAATTTTAATCTAGATGTAATTTTTTTTTCAGAAGAGTGATAATCCTACAATCTTAATAAAATAACAAAGTATACAGCTGTAGCAAACCCTGGTATCAGCGTAAGGTATCCCCAGGAATAATCCTTTCGGATTTTATACCACATAATCCAACTGCTAAAAGATAAAAAAATAAGCCCTATCGCAATTGCATCCATAGAAAATCGCCATACGCGGGTAAGTAGCCAATTAGGTTGTATACTAGGATTATTTCTATTTGCACCATTGAAGGTATGAAGGGTTCTTAGTTTTCCCCAAATGTTATAAGAGAGTTCGTTTTGAATACATATTGACTTTTTAAAATCAGCATGGATATTGTTAACACGACCTGGATATGAAATGCTAAAATCAATACTATCAGCAGTCAATTTTACATTGTTTACCTCGCCCGAAATTTTTAATTGAAATAGCATATTTTTTACTATTTGCATACTATCTAAACCCGGCGGAATACTGATTGGCGTTACCTTTTTACTTTGCTTTCTCTCTTCCCAAAAACTGGCAAACTTCCAGTCCCCATGGTTTAACAGGATTAGTTCTATTAATGTAGTCCGTATGATTTAATACCAGCGCACTTATACTAAAAATAAGTACGAATGGACTAATGAATAATCCAACATACAAATGAATGGTACGAACTGAGGGATAGTGTTTTTTAATTTAATTATTTTATTTCTACTATCTGGTGAATGGGCAGTTTTGGAATAATCACTTCAGTCCTACCCTTATAATATTTATACTTCAAAACCATTGCTCCTGGTTGAAGCAAAACCGAAACTGGCTTGATTCTGGTTGAAACTGACAATTTTAAATCGTAAATAGGAGCAATTTCATCCAAACCTTTCACATTTTCATTGGCATGATTGCCAGAAGTATTGATTAATTGAATCAGTATTTTTTTATCCTTAGTGGTTGGTACAATATTTACTAGGTGAGATCCTTCTATTTTAACGAAAGGGTCAGGGAGTAGTTGGTTAACAATATTCGATAATAAATCTCTTATCACCGGTGAGGTATTATCTAGATAGGATTCAGCTAGAGAAATATAAATGCCTGCGATTTTCCCTTTCCCGTAATCGCGGATGGTGGCCGACACATCTGAAGGGTCGACCAAATCATCCAATGGATATAATTGATTTAAAACAGTTGTACCAGGTAAAGCAGCTACTGATCTGATATCAGTGTCTAATTCTATAAACCGATCCGCTACATTTAAGTAACTCTTTCTGGCAGTAGTAGCTTTCAATTCTTTTACCCCCAGTAGATCATCAAACCTTGCAGTGGCAGTTGCTCCAACAATGAGCAGTTTACCCCCTTGATCAACATATTTACGAAAAGCAGTCTCCAATTCGGGTTCTATCAACTGCCATTCAGGAATCACTACTACTGGAAATTCATTTAATCTTTTAAGCATTTGGTGCGTCATGAGTACCTCTACGGCATGCTGTCCATCCAATAAGGAGTTTAGAATTCCTTGCATCTTCTGCATCTTTGCAGATTGGTAAATGACATCTACAGTTTCTTTCCATCCGGCAGTAGAATAAAGCAATGCAATTTGAGGAATGATTTTGACCCCTTTACAAAAATCCCTTCGGGGTAAGATAAAGTCTGCTAACTCCTTAATAATCCGAAAGTCTTTTCGCTTAAATGAAACATCCTCCTTCTGATTAAAATAAGTTTGAACCCCACCACCCATACTGATTACCGGAGCTAACTCCTGGCAAAGTTGAAGCGATGTTTTGGGAGCCCTCATCCACGTTTTAAAATTCATTGTAAAACTCCAGGCCATTAAATCAAAGGCAATTCCCTGACCAGCCAATGTTCTTGCATGCCAATTTGCTTGATTTAAGGAGTTATTAGCTTCATTATCGCCTGAATAAAAATTTAAACCAATATCGTCTGGTATAGGTTCGGGCATCATGCCACTAAATGCCCAGTTGGAACAAAGCTGAAAATTAGGTACTGTCTGATGGATCTCTTTTGTATAGTGCTTGATATAACTTAGAAAAGATTTCCGATTAAATTCCAACAATTCCTTATAGTATTTATCACTCGGCTTTCGGGGTATTGAATCTATTCCAGTTGTTTTTTTAAATTCGGCCAATGCTGCAGGGTGGTAATCAGGTTGAAGGGCCCATGCTTCCCCGTCAATCCAGGCTCCGTCAATTTTATATTTCAGTGCAAGCTCTTTGAGTTGAGGAATAAGCAATTTATCGGAATAATTACCCCAGAAACTGATCTTGTTAGGATCGGGCGTTCCGTTGGGTTGAACGCGTGCTTGATCGGGGTGTAATCGCACATAATTTGCATCCCAAACACCCGAATAATGAACATATAAACTTACCTGATTTTTTTCTGTTATTTTTCTTAGCAGCGCTAAAGGATCTTTATCGAAGCTTACGGCCTGTTGGCCCACTTCAGTTGGGTAGGAGGATACCCCGGGATGCCCTTTGCAATCAACTTGTATATAGTCGGGGCGTCCGTACATTAATAAGCTATCGACCATTCCTTCAGTTAATGCAGCCCCTACATGACTACTAGTGATACTTAGGTGCTGGTCGAAATGTAGTCCCCAATAGGATTCCTTGCGAGAAATCTTGGCTTTATGTAGCGGTAAGTCGCTAATAAATCTGTCAGAATTCCTATTCCCTAAAACATTGCTATTCACTTTGTCCTTTTCAATATTTTGATCTCCCAGTGAGCTTTTCTGGATTACATTTCCAGCGATTTTATTAATCCGTTGACTTTTGGCAGTACTAATCAACAAAAAAAAGGAGGCGCTGGTTAAAAGAAAAAATCTACAAATCAATCCTGTTGAACTGGAATTAAAGTTAATTTTCATATTCATAAGATGGTGATTAAGGTATTTAATCAATGAGGTGAGGCAATCTCGTTAGGCAAATATATCCAAAATGAAGTATTGAAATAAAAAAGGGAGGGAGGGGGAGGTGATATATCTTGGGGCCGATGCTCTAAAAAAAGTGAAAATATTACTTGTAAAATATTTCTTATGTTAAAAATGGTATTTTACTTTTGGTCCCTTTCAGATAATAATTTACTAGGAAAAATTAATTGCGGTGGATTATCTTATTTTTAAAAAAGGCTCCAAAATAATATCCTGTATAGTATCACTAGGGAATATATTGCTTGAATTAAT
>JBIKOV010000117.1:0-10441 GCA_044357815.1 Ferruginibacter sp.
AATCAGTCATTAAAGTTTCTGCCTGCTCAATACTCAGGTTCATTTTCCAGTTAGCTGCTGCGATTTGTTTTCTCATTTTTTGTGTTTATAGTTGCGAATAAAGTTGTTGTATCATTTCTTTTTCTTCCTCCGACACCATTTCCCCTTTCAGTTTTTTCCAATTGCTGATATCCTCCAAAATCTTTTCAAAATTATACCTTTCCTTTCCCCAGGTAAAATTGTCAACCAATTTCGGGGGGAAATTGCTCCCAAAAATATGGCAACAAACACCAATGACTGTGCCTGTATTGAAAGATGTATTGATGGCAGTTCTGCTATAATCCCCCATTAAAAGACCGCATTTTTCACCAGCCGGAATATAGTCTTTGATAGCATTGAACCATACTTTAACCGCACCGGCCGTGTTTTTAAGGTTGGAGTTAGAAGTTCCAGCTCCCAAATTGCACCAAGATCCTATTACACTGTCGCCCAAATAACCATCATGAGCCTTATTGCTATGATCAAACAAAACAGCATTTTTTATTTCACCGGCGGCTATGCAATAAGGGCCAATAGTAGTAGCTCCATATACCTTTGACCCCATTTTCAATACAGCTCCTTCGCACAATGCAAATGGCCCCCGAATCATACAGCCCTCCATCATCATAGCATTTTTTCCGATATAAATAGGCCCCGTAGTAGCATTCAAAATGGCATGTTCAACCACAGCTCCTTCTTCCAAAAAAATATTTCCACTCCCTACAACCCGATTAGTAGAGGAAATGGGTTGCGAAAACCTTCCTGCTGTGATCATTTCAAAATCTTTGCGCAGCGCCCAGTCATTATATTGGAAAATTTGCCAAGGATAATCCAGCCTTTTCACCGAATCGGCATCTTCAAAAGAGGTAGGATGCTCACCGGGTACCGCAACGGGTAATTCTAATGTATCTAGCCACTCTTTAGTGGGAATTAAATTTGCGGCAAAAATAGCAGCAGCAACATTGCCATCAGAAGTAATATCCGAAAAATAGGCGTCCATATCCGTGTCAACTTGAAATCGAGTAGAATATGCCCATTTTTCCCGAATGGTTAAAATACCAATTCTGATATCCGCTGCATGCCGGGTGGCTGTAAACGGATACAGGGCTAGCTTCACTTTGGTATCATCCAGAATTATTTTCACAGTTCAAAATTAATCAAATAAAAATAAAAGCTTGCTATTGGGTATGGATAAAACACTACATAATCATTCTAACTGCAGCAGTATTTTGTTTTGCTTAACACAAAAAAATCCCTTCGGTAAACCGAAGGGACGTAAGCTATTGAATTGAAAAGTACAAATTGGTAACAAATTACAAACCTGCCTTCTTTTCGTAACGTTTTTTAAATTTATCAATACGACCTGCAGTATCCACCAATACATTCTTACCAGTATAAAACGGATGAGAAGTATTAGAAATTTCCAATTTAATTACAGGGTATTCATTTCCGTCTTCGTGCTTGATGGTTTCATTGGAGTTAGCAGTAGAACGACTTAGAAAAGTAGTACCATTACTCATGTCTTTGAAAATCACAAAACGGTAATTCTTGGGATGCAAATCTTTTTTCATAATTATAAAAGTTTGTGCATGGATTTGGCCATGCTTTTTTTTAAGAGTGCAAATGTAGGTCTATTAAATTAATAAACCAAAACACTAACAAAGGAAAAGGGTGATTAACTCTTCATATTGGTTTGCTGAAGGGCAATACCAATATTCCAGTTTTTTGACTCATGGATTACATCTTGTAGGTCGTCAATTTTTTTTCCGGTTACCCTAATAATATCATCCATAATGGCAACTTGCACTTTTAATCCACTATCCTTGATTAATTTTACAATTTTCTTGGCATCCTCTTGCTTAATGCCGTTTCTCACTAGAATCTCCTTTTTGACCACTTTTCCACTTTGGTGTGGTTCCTTGCTCAAATCATAAATTTCTGCTGCCAAGCCCTGTTTCATGCTTCTACTAATCAGTACATCTACAATCTGGTTGAGCTTCATATCACTATCGGCTTCCAAATTTACTTTGAAGTCTTTTTTGTTCAATTCTATCACCACATGCGACCCCTTAAAATCGAATCGATTGGTTACTTCCTTACTAACGATATTGATTGCATTGTCGAGTGTTTGCAAATCAACCTTACTGGCAAAGTCAAATGATGGCATAGGACAAATTATTAATTGTTAAACATGTGCAAATATAAAAAAACGCTTAAAATCATTCAGATTTAATTGGGCAGTCAGTTCAACTGCAAAATATACTTATCAATCCTTTTTTGCTGCGGCCTTAAGTTGTACGGTCAGTAAAATTCCCAAACCGAATAAAATGAGACAAAAAGAAATAATTTCCGCCTGACTAGGATGAATTCCTAAAAAATGGTATTCATTATTAACTCGAATTTTTTCTACAACAAAACGCTCTAAACCATTAACAATAAAATATATACCTGACACTGTACCGGCAATTTTTATTCTTTTTCGGAAGATCCAAATAAAAATGAACAGCAGGGTACAAATAACCGTTTCATAAAAAGGAGTAGGAAAAACAGGCAGTGGAAGCACCCTATTATGTTCTTCATCATTGCCCGGAATAATGATTCCGTCATTATTTACATTTTGGGGGTAATTATAGGCTACCATCCAAACAGGTATAAAAGAAAATGCTTTTACCTTTCTACGTGGCACCATTTCAAGACTTGAACTTTTGCGATCGGTTACATAGGTGGGAGAAGTTTTTCCTGGATCTAAGACAGTTCCCTGAAGAAAATAGGCCTTATTAAGCTCCAGTTGAGCCTCAAATGCCCCAACTTGAGCAGGCACAACCTTTCCGCTACTATCGGTAATATAAGCGCTATTAAACACCCCCCAATCGCCATCACCTGAAACCTGGCAACCAATGCGGCCAACTGCATATGCTAGCAGCATAGCTAGGGTAATAGCATCAATGAGGTGCACTAATTTAATGCCCTTTTTGATAGCAAATACGCAAATAGCAATTCCGGCGGCAATTAAACCACCGTAAAATGTTAATCCTCCAGCTGAAAAGATCCTATCAATGGGATGTTGTATAAAATCATCCCAATTTTCAAGGTTATCAAAAAGCTTTGCCCCTAAAATTCCAAATACTAGGGCTATAATAACGATATCTCCTACCCTGTCGTGCGGCCAGATTCGAATACTTCTTTGTTCGGGTGTTTTTAATTTCTGCTTGTTTTTTTCCCACCACTTTAATCCAGTAAGTACAATGGCAAGTGCCAAGCCGCCGATAATGCTCCCTTCCGAAGAAAAAATATAGGTTTGGGGGCTAATTTCAGCAGGCTTATTGAATAGTAAACCAAACAATTTAAAGCCAAAACCAAATCCAACGATACAATTGGTCAATAAATCAAAAAAAGAAGCTGGTTTTCCAATAGTAATGAATTCTTCCCTAGGAAAAAGCAATCCTTGCTTTTCCTTGCGTTTGAGTTCGCTATTGATGACAATGGCGGCTACTATAAAACCAGTGGCCACCATTAACCCAAATGTGTTCAGAATTTTAAGCAATTCCCACTCCACACCAAACCAGTCTTTAAATACGTAATATAAATTGGGATACATTTTTATATGAAATTTTAAATAAGTACTGCAAGATATTCAAATAAACCGATTTAAACGCTTAGAAAAGGACTTTAGGATAACGCTGGCCTGTAATGGTTTATTGAGCTTGAAAAGTAATTGATTAAATACTTAATCAAATGAAAATCCTGCAGTTATTCACTGCAGGATACGCTTGTTTATCGGTTGAATGGAATAAATATTAGTTACAATGTTGCTCAAAAGCACCAATTAAGTTCTCTGCAATCATTTGAGCACTTCTTCCTTCAATATTATGTCTTTCGATAAAATGAACCAATTGGCCATTTTTAAACAAAGCAATGGATGGAGAAGATGGAGGATAAGGCAAAAGGTGTTCCCTAATTTTGTTTACTGCATCCACATCAAAGCCTGCAAAACTAGTAGTAAGGGAATTTGGCTTTTTAACACTGTTGTGAACAGCCATTAGCACACCAGGCCTAGCAGTACCAGCGCTACAACCACATACTGAATTTATCACTACTAAAGTAGTTCCTTGTTCTGATATTTTCTCATCTACTTCAGAAGCAGTCAACATTTCGGCAAAACCATTTTCTGTTAACTCTTCTTTCATTGGGAGTACAATTTCTGCTGGATACATATAATAATATTTTTATTTAAAACACAAATTTACAAACTTGAATCCAATTATTCATCGAAGAATTTCAATGAGTGGTATAAAATTTGCCGCGCCCTGTAAAAATGGCTCATTCGATACTTAATAAGTTTATTTTCGTACAATATTTTAAAAATTAGCAGTAAATTTCGGATAGAAGCACGTTTTTATATTAAAAATTGTAATTTTATTTATTCTGAATTTAAAAATCACCATGGTTATCAATAAAAGTACAATTACGGCCCTCTTATTTCTATTAACTTTTACTTGCCAGGCTCAAATCATTCCCGATTCAACTATAAAGGTGGTCAATACAGACACTGTTTTAAGAATCAGAAATATCAACCCTTATATCACCCTTCATGTAGACTCCACCTTACGATATGATTTTGAAATTAATAAGGACCCTAATCAATATTATTGGTACCTGAAGAATTCACCTGTAGGGCTAAAAATCAATAGGCAAACTGGTGTATTAACCTTTAAGGCTGAAAAATCATTTTTCCTTTCTGGTAAATTAAAATATGATTTCGAGTATAAAGTAAATATTGGTATACAGAATTTAGACAACCCTTTAGAACATATTGATACCTCCTTCAGTCTGTTATTTTTTAATACCGACATTATTGTGTCAGCCATTAAGCCTACCGTAACCAATGTTATATATGCAGAAGAGGGAGACACTATTAATTTTAGGCTACAATGCGACAATGGAAGTTTCCCTATAGAGGAGATTACCTATTTTAGTAATTATCCAGCAAAATCGACCACTTCAATTAGCAAGTGTAACGATGAATATACTTGGTATATACCCTTTGATTTTATTAAAGAAAGTGACAAAGAAAAACAAAAGATGCTAGAGTTGTTTTTTGTAGGAATCAATAAATTCAATATCAGAGACACTGCCAACATACGAATCTATGTAAAAGATAACATTAACTACCCTCAAAGAGTAGTTGAATTTGAAAATTTGAGAAAGGATGTTGCCAATTACATTATTCAGCTAAAAAGCAGTTTTCGGTTAATTGATAAAAAACTAAAAAAGACTAAAAAAACAAGAACAGGATTCGATCTAGGGTCGGCTGTAACTGGCTTAGGGGGGACAGTTTTCTCTTCACTGCCCAATACTGGTCAAAAAACGGCCGGTAAAATTTTGCCCAGCGTGGGAGTAGCATTGGTACCTGTAAAGGAGGCATCGGCGCCCAATGTAACCGCTGATCAAAATACCGCATTGCTGATTAGAAATAGTATTAAAAGACTTGAATACCTGATAACTGACAATACACTCGTGGGAGAGAGAGATCCTGAAATTTTAACCAAGACAAAAAAGACAAAGGATGAGATCAAGCAACTACAAATTCAGTTAATTGATATTCCCCTTGCAGAAGAAAATTTAAACAGTAAGGAATTGGATGAATACTTTAACAATCCCCAAGTAAACAAAAAATATAGGGTTAAAAAGTAGTAATTACCGTTGCTTACAAATAGGATGTTGCTGTCTGTCTTCTCTTTAAAAAACCATTTAACCATTTTTCAAATGGTAGCCAATTGCCAATTTGAGAATTATTTAATATCCTAAAATTTTCAACATGCTTTGGGCGGTTTGTTCCTTTGCATATACCCAATCCACTAGTTTTCCGTTTTTATCGTGTCCCAAAATAATATGCTTGGGTGAAGGGATTAAACAATGCTTAATTCCTCCATAACCACTAATTTGATCTTGATAAGCGCCTGTATGAAAAAAACCCACATACAAAGGCTCCCCATTGGTGAGTTTAGGTAGAAATACTTCATTGATATGCTCTTCGGAGTCATAATAATCATGGCTATCGCAGGTAATACCGCCTAGGGTTACACGCTGGTATTCCTCTTTCCATTTATTGATCGGCAGCATCAGGAATTTTTCACCAATTCCCCAAGTATCAGGCAATGTGGTAATAAAAGATGAGTCTATCATATACCATATTTCTCGGTCATTCTGCATTTTTTCACCAATGACACTATAAATATGTGCCATGCTCTCACCAACGGTGTAGCTACCAAACTCTGTAAAAATATTAGGCATTTGCACCTTGTTACGCTTACAGGCAACTTTTATATTTCTAACAATTTCATTAATCATGAACTGGTAGTCATAATCAAAGCCGAGTGAATGCTTAATCGGAAATCCTCCCCCGATATTGATTGAATCGAGTTCGGGACAAATCTTTTTTAATTGGCAGTACAAATTGATTACTTTATTAAGTTCACTCCAATAATAAATATCATCCTTAATACCTTTGTTTAAAAAAATATGTAGCATTTTTAATTGAAACTTATGCTCCATGCCCTCGATCTCATCTACATAAAATTCCAACACG
The DNA here is from genome assembly GCA_044357815.1 of Ferruginibacter sp. Classification (GTDB taxonomy): domain Bacteria; phylum Bacteroidota; class Bacteroidia; order Chitinophagales; family Chitinophagaceae; genus Ferruginibacter. The sequence continues at coordinate 6,608 of JBIKOV010000117.1, forward strand.
TCTTTTGCCCTCATACCCAATCTAGAAGTGTAAAAAGGGAAATTAGGCTCTTCTTCAGCAGCAACCCGAATACCCAATTTAAAGGGCGTCTTTACAGACTTATAGGCCTTCAACTCCTCTTTATTATCCAGAATAGGAATTACGTTTTTAAATCCAGTATTTAACAAGCGGGAAATTCGGGTAGTGTATGGTTTTTGTTTGTACCCATTGCAGATAATAAAAGTGTCTTTATTGATCTTCCTTCTAGCATATAATTTATTAACAATATCGATGTCATATGCGTAGGAAGTCTCGAGGTGAATATCATTTTTTAAAGCCTCTTCCACAATAAAGGAAAAATGGGAGCTCTTGGTACAATAACAATAATTGTATTTACCCTCGTATTTATGTTTTTTGAAAGCATTGGCAAACATCTCTTTTGCCTTTTTGATCTGTTTACCAATTTTTGGTAAATAGGTTAGTTTTAGCGGAGTACCGTATTTGTCTATTAATGCTTTTATATCCTGTCCATTATATTGTAAATACTCATCTACCACTTTAAAATCTTCCTGAGGGAAATTAAAAGTCTGGTCCACCAAATCGGCGTAAGTATTATTCATGTTATTCATTTCCTTAAATGGGTTTAAATTTAATGCAAATGTAATTCAATGATGGATTCAATAAACAAAAAACCGGGTGCGACAATGTCGCACCCGGTAGATAATTTTTAAGGTTGAAAAGAAATAAGTTCAATGCTGAATGTTTCCACGCTAGCCATTTTACTCATTACCTATTTTACCTGAGCTATCAAACTCTTGAAACTCTCTGGTTCGTTCATGGCCAAATCTGCCAAAACTTTACGATTGATATCAATATTCTTTACAGCCAACTTATGAATAAATTCGCTATAAGTCATACCCTCAGCTCGTACTGCTGCATTGATACGGGCAATCCATAAAGTGCGGTATTCACGTTTTTTTAATTTACGGCCAACGTAGCTATACGTTAAACCTTTTTCCATTACGTTTTTGGCAACGGTATATACATTTTTACGTTTACCGTAATATCCTTTGGCGGCTTTGAGTACTCTTTTTCTTCTGGCCCTTGATGCAACTGCATTTTTTGAACGTGGCATATCTTAATTTTTTGAAATGTTAATGTTGTGATGTAAAATCCAATAACTATTAGGAAATTACCCCTTTAGGCGCAATAAACGCAGCACGAAATCATGGTTGGTAGAATGAACCATTCCATCTTTTCTCATATTACGCTTGCGTTTTTTTGATTTTTTGGTTAAGATGTGACGTTTGAAGGGTTTTTGGAAGGTAATTAAACCGGTTCCGGTAACTTTAAAACGCTTTTTTGCGCTTGAGTTGGTTTTAACTTTTGGCATTTAATAACTGATTATAGTTACTCCCTGCTGGCGCCCCGAACAGACGGGAACTTGTAGAGCCTTGTGGGAAATGTGTGAAAAAGAACTTTCTTTTTCGGGCGGCAAAGGTAGTAAAAAAACAAATACGGCGCTTGTATTCTATGAATATTCACAAAATAGAGTCCATTCATTAGAAAATTAGCTGAATTCCAGGAGTTTGGTAATAGAAGAAGTATGGCTATTAATTTTTATACATATATTATTGAAGCAGTCATAACCCTAAGGTCACGCGTTCAAATCCCCGTCCCACTTAAATGCCTATCAACGCAAGTTGAGAGTCTTTGTTATGCGAAGAGATGTCGAAAGTTCTCTTTCGTAAAACTATGAGCTTTAAAAAAAGCCAACGGTTGCTGATGAATTTCTACTTCTTTTCAGTACCCTTTCAAAGGCTTTAGTTAAGGCGATCTGTTATGATGACAGCGTGGTGAAACGAAGCTGTCTACCCAAATCACTATATAGCTGTCTAAGCCTCAATGAAATATTTAACAGGTATTTTGCACAATTAGGAAATAGATAGGCAAGCCAATTGTAATATTTATTGGGAAAATTACTGTCTAATTTTTGAAAATTTTAATCTTTTGCCAATTATATTATTATTGATGATTCCATTTTCATAAACGATGGTTCCATTTACAAATGTTTTTACAATTTTACTTTTGAAGCATTGATTTTCAAATGGAGACCACTGACATTTGTAAAGTGTGTTTTCGGAGGTTACCTTCCAAGTATTATTCAAATCCAATAGTACTAAATCAGCATAATACCCTTCCCGAATGTAGCCCCGCTCCTTAATTCTGTAAATTTCAGCAACATGGTGGCTCATTTTTTCAACTAATTTTTCTATACTAATTTTGCCTTTATGAACTAATTCAAGCATTGCCGGTAAAGCATGTTGAACCAAAGGTCCACCAGACATGGATTTAAAATAAGTATCGCTTTTTTCTAAAATGGTATAAGGTGCATGGTCTGTTGCAATAATATCAATTCTATTATCCAAAAGAGCCGCTAATAAACCGTTTTTATCTTCGGGTGATTTAATTGCTGGATTCCATTTTATCTTAGCACCTAATTTCTCATAATCTTTATCTGAAAACAAAAGGTGATGCTCACAGGCTTCAGCGGTAATTCTTTTTTCTCGAATAGCAAGTTTATTATCGAATAAATTGGCTTCTGCAAGCGTCGAAATATGAAAAAAATGTAACCTATTATTATACTTTTTTGCAATTTCCAAAACACGTTTGGTGGCAGTAAGACAAGCTTCTTCGCTTCTAATATTTGGATGAAATTCAAATGGAATGTTTTCCCCATACTTTTTACGATAATAGTTTGTATTATTTTTAATAATAACATCATCTTCGCTATGTAATGCAACCAAAGATTCTGTACGATAGAATAGTTTTTCTAAAAATTCTGGATAATTTGCCAATATTCCTTCATCATTATTAAAATATAATCCATCGTCTGTTATTCCACAAACATTTTCATTTTTAATTTTTAATGCTTCCTCTAAATTAGACTGATTGATTCCCATAAAAAAGGAATAATTAGCTATTGACGTTTTTGATGCAATAAGATATTTTTCTTCTAACAACTCTATTGTTAAAGTATTTGGAATGGTATTAGGCATTTCCATAAAAGAGGTTATTCCGCCAGCAATTGCAGCCCTAGATTCAGAGTAAATATTTCCTTTATGTGTTAAACCTGGTTCACGGAAGTGTACTTGGTCATCAATCATTCCGGGCAACAAATACAGACCTTTTGCATTAATTTCCTTAACTGAACCTACACTAGAAAAATTAATTGACGTATCAATTTTAGCAATACGTTCATTTGAAATTAAAATATCTGCAACATAACTATTACCTTCATTTACAATACAGGCATTTCGTATAATTGTTTTCATCTATACTTTTTTTGTTGCTCTTTCTAATTTATCGTTAATGGTTTTGCCCAAACCTTCATCTGGCAATCTTTCTGCTATGATTACATCTAGTTTATTTTGGTCTAAACGATGCATTGCGGCATATAAATTTTTAGCAGCTTCAGTATAATCTCCGGATTTTGATAGTATCTCCTGACAAATAATGCTATTATTTTGAATTGATTTTCTAAAAAGTAACAATCCGATTTTTTTTCCTTTAAAATAATTCAAAAACTCAGAAACATCATTTGTCAAATAAGTGTCAGTCATTGGTGCGTAATGACGCGAAAGCATCCCTGGTGAGTTGGGTGATGAATCATTATTTGTTCGAATGCTTAACTTTCCTGTTATTTTCTCTATTTCTCCCAATGAAATTGATCCGTGTCTGTACACTATTGGATTATTATTTTCAAATCCAATAATAGTAGATTCTAAACCTTTTTCGCATTCGCCTCCGTCTAAAATAACATCGATCTCCTGTCCAAAATAATTGAAAACATGT
>JBIKOV010000356.1:0-2869 GCA_044357815.1 Ferruginibacter sp.
CCAGTGCATTGGTGTGGAATCTATAAATGAATGACCTGAGGCGGGCTAACCAGTTTTGCCCCTTTTTTATTCTGGGATATTACTAAGGCAACCAGTCAAAAGCTGTTTGCCTTATCACTTGTTTAGATGGGTGACTCACCGACTCAAACAGTTTTTTCCTCCTCCCATTTTTTCCTACCCCATCCTGCTATCACATGCTTTTCACTGTGATAAGAGGAACGCACCAAGGGACCACTTTCCACATAATCAAAACCCATATTGTAACCAATATCCCTTAATTCCTTAAACTCATCAGGATGAACAAAACGCTGAACTTGCAAATGCTTTTTACTAGGTTGCAGGTACTGACCAATGGTAATCACATCCACCCGACTATCATGAAGATCTTGCATCGTTTGAATCACCTCCTCCTTAGATTCGCCCAAACCTAGCATTATACCACTTTTCGTGCGCATCCCCCCCTCTTTCAAGATGCGTAGGGTTTCCATGCTTCTCCAGTATTTAGCCTGTATCCGTACCTGTTTGGTTAACCGCTCAACTGTTTCAATATTATGTGAAACCACTTCTGGACCAGCTTCAATAATTCGTTGAATATTTTCTTTTTCCGCCTTAAAGTCGGGTATTAAGGTTTCCAACGTAGTAGTAGGATTTAAAGATTTAATGGCCTTGATGGTATTATACCAAATAATACTTCCGCCATCCACTATTTCATCCCTATCTACCGATGTTACAACAGCATGTTTGACTTTCATTAAATGAATGGCTTCGGCTACCCGCTGGGGCTCGTCCCAATCTACTGGCTCAGGCCTTCCAGTTGCCACTGCACAAAAACCACAACTCCGAGTACAAATATTACCCAGAATCATAAAAGTAGCAGTTCCCTCACCCCAACATTCCCCCATATTAGGGCAATTACCACTTTCGCAAATAGTATGAAGTTGGTGGGTGTCTACCAAATTACGCACCTGCTTATACGATTCACCAATAGGCAATTTTACCCTTAGCCAATTAGGCTTTTTGACTTTTTGCTCTACTATACCATCAATAACCGGTAACTCTATCATTAAATAAAATTATATTTTACTAAACACTACAACTTACTATTCGAAGCAACAAAATTAATGGTAAGAATTGGAATGTAACCAACTTTGTAAAATGCCTCATATCCCGACAGTGATACATCAAGATAATATTACCTACTATTTCCTTTTCCCAAACAAAATGGATACATAGGCACTGATAAAAAACTGCCTTGGTTTTGAATACACCAATTGAGGAATTGACTTAGAATACAACTCTGCCATCAATCCTACTTCCAATGCACTGAGCTGCTCATTGTATTTACCATAATCAAAGCGCAAAGATGCCTTTGTATATAAACCAGGAGTGACCGAAATTTGATTCCAACCTTTTGAAAAACCTGCGCCAGATACTTGCAAAAAGCCAAGTAGGCTACTATTGGTAAACAATACACTATCTGCAACATGAGTAGATTGTCCTGCATTTGAATACAAAGTACTGTCAGAGGATTCATACCTTATGTTCTTTCGAATGCCTTTTGCTAGATCATTGACTTCAAGGGTATACGGCCTTAGTAAGGCAAGCGCCAGACCACCTCCAACATTGGCGGTAACACTAATTCCATTTCGGTTAGTCTTGTTACCCAATAAAAATTGCTGCTGCACACCTAATTTTAAAGGGTAACAATAATTAATTTTCCCATACACAAAAGCTGAGGAAGGGATACTGAGATTGCTTTGCTTTTCCTCTTTGGGATGCTTTCTCTCCGTCAGCTCAAATTGAAAAAGCATAGCTTTTTTAACTGATTTCGATCTACCTGCCTCATAAAAACCTCCATAACCATCTGAAGTAAGCTTGAATCCAAATGCCGATTGTTTATGATAAGCAATCACACCTTCCTCCTCTTGTTTAACGAGTGCATTGATGCGCTGCTTTCGCTCCATTAGCTTATCCTTTTTAGACTTTTGGGCAAAGGAAGGTAAAGTGGCAACAATTGTTAGAAAAATAAAAAATAATTTACGCATAATAAATTTTTACTTCAGTAAATTTATGCAAAAATAACACAATGACAGCAACCATTCAATATGAAGGCGATTTAAGATGCATTGCCCAACATTTACAAAGCGGATCAATAGTAGAAACGGATGCCCCTTCAGATAACCGTGGAAAAGGAGAACGGTTTTCACCTACCGACTTGGTATGCACTGCCCTAGCTACTTGTATGGCTACTACCATGGCAATCAAGGCAAATGATATGAATATTGAATTAAAGGGTTTATCAATCGCAGTCACTAAAACCATGCAAAGTGATCCTCGCAGGATTTCTAAAATTGATGTTAAAGTTTCCTTTCCCACCTCCTTGGCCTTAGACGATAAAGAAAAAATTATTTTACAACGAACAGGTGATAACTGCCCAGTAGTGAAAAGCCTTCACCCAGACCTACTACTCAATATTGAATACATTTAATAAATTCAGGAGGTAGATAAAGCATGGGTCCTAAGTAACTTATTTCCCACAGCACATTCTAAACAACGCTTTTGATTACAGTAATCATTTTTTAATTGAATGAGTGCCTGAGAATCAAAAGCGTTCCTGTTTTCAATCCCCAGCCTTACAAAACCATTTGTGATACTGTTATTTTCTTCTGCAATTTGTTCCAGCCAAAGCATAGCCCGATCCTTATACTTAGTTTCCCCATGATGATGGCCATAAGCAAACAAAATTGGGACAATGGTATTGATCAATACAGAATGTATCATCTGTTTGCCAATATTTTTTTCGCGATAAATAGAAACCTCATCAAAAATATAATGATAATGCCAATAGTCGTTGGCGGTAACTGCCAAT
>JBIKOV010000118.1:0-10409 GCA_044357815.1 Ferruginibacter sp.
GATGTAGGCGAGGAAACTGGCGATCTCGATACCATGCTTAATAAAGTTGCTGATATTTATGAAGAGGAAGTGAATATTCTTGTCGAAAGCTTGCTTAGCTTGCTCGAACCGATCATGATCGTGTTCCTAGGGGGAGTCATCGGCGGCATCGTTATTGCCTTGTTCATGCCCCTCATCGGTATGCTCGAAGGCTTGAGTAAATAAGGTTGCGCTATGCTTGAGGGCTTGAGTAAATAAGGTATTCGGGATGGTTTTACAACGTTTCTTGTAGCTTAAAGAATCTTAAAAACCAAGTGTCCAGTTATAAAACCCCTTGAAAACAAGGGTGTAATTTTGTGAATGAAGTTTTCCGCGTTGATGCGGATAGAATGAAAACGGAGGATCCAACTCATGTCGCATTTGCTAAAATCCAGATCTAGAAATTCAGCATTCACGCTGGTTGAGCTATTGATCGTGATCGCGATCATTGGCATCTTGGCCTCCCTCGCCACCGTGGGCGTAATGAAGGTACTAGAGCGTAGCAAAATGGTGACCGCAAGGATTGAGATTGGTCAATTGGAAGCTGCAGTATCGGCAGCCAAGCTCGATTTAGGTAATCAGGATGCTTTGCCTAGCAGAATTCGGCTTGCTTATTCATTTTCGGATTTTCAAAGTCAAACACAATTAAGTGGAGAATCAGCGCCAAATTTTGCATTGAGAGTTAGTACTTGGGAAACAATAAAAAAGGTCTTTGGAAAAACATTAACAGGGACCAGTAATGGAACAGATTTTGTTTTTAATTGGCGTGGGACTGGAAATATACCAAATGTTAAAAATGCAACAGATCCAACAAGGGCATTTGTAACTTTAGAGGGGATGGAAGCCTATGTTTTTTGGTTGGGTGGGATTCCTGAAAATGGGAAATTTACAGGTTTTGCTGTCAGTCGTACAGATCCTACTCTTTCCGAGGCCACAGTTTCGAAGCGTAAAGGGCCCTATTATGATTTCGATACAACTAGAATTTCTGGAACTTCTGCAAGTGGGAAGTTAGGATATAATAACTCCTATGGTGGGCCATATGCTTATATATCTAATAAAGATTATGATTATTTTACGATGTATCCATTAAATGGAACAAATGGGATTTATCCTTATCGGAACAGTAATAACCCTGTAAGTAATCCTAATTACACCCCTTTTTATACTGCATCATCGTATTACAATACCAAGACCTTTCAAATTATTAGTTCTGGGCAAGATCAATCTTTTGGTCCCGGGGGGTACTATCAGCCACCGCTTGTAATAGGATCTGCAGGCTACGATGATCTTTCAAACTTCTCTTCTTCTCAACTTGGAAAGAAGGATGAGTAATGTTTAAACCTCAAACTTCTTTAGTTTCAAATAAGAGATCAGGATTTACTCTTGTTGAATTGCTTATTGTGATTGCGATCATTGCGATTTTAGTTGCTTTGAGTGCGGGCGGGGTTTTTAAGTTTCTTTCCTACCAAAAACAGGTTGCTACAGCAAGAACTGTAGATCAAGTGAATGCTGCTATTGAAAGGGTGCTGAAGAATATTCGTGCAAAAGCCCATTCGGATTATCCCACAACGCCACTTAGGACTATACTAACACCTTTAGTACCTAGTAAACCCGTATTGAATCGAATTGGTGATAGTTTACAAGGCTTTAATTTTATTGGTATTCGGGAGCCAAACCGTCGGGATGAATTGGTTTTTGTGGGCTTGCAGATTGCAAGAACTTTTCCTTTAGATTTCACAAGTTTAAATGCTCAACTAAATGCTCCATCAACTTATAAAATCACGCCAAACTTTGTTCCTATTTTTAATGTAGTAAATGGCCCTAACATTAATAATAGTTTTAAAATACCAATTGATGATGTTAATAATGTTGCCTCCATTCAAGATAAAAAATCCCTAGTCGCAAATTTAAATATTATTCCCTCAATCATTCAGGCTTTTATTGGGGTAACAGGAACACCTTCACCTGATATCCAAAATGCAGCCTGCCTGCTCATGGCTTTGGAAGCCAACCCTGATGGCTTGAAAGGCGAACTTTTAGGCACCGCTGTTACAATAGACTCTGCTACAAAAGCCAGGTATATTTCAACCGCGGATGGCCAACCGATTGGTTTTCAGTTGCGATACTTGGATTCACAAGCTGGCGGCTCTAAATCTGTGGTGGGTACGGTAACCGTTGAACTTATTGTCCCTTAGTTCCCAAGGCTATTTGCCATGTCAATTAAAATTAAAAACAGGTTGTTAAGTCGAAGGGGGATGACCCTTGTTGAACTTTTGGTTGTGATGTCTATCATGTTAACTTTTGCTGCCATGACTGCAGCGTTTTATCCTTCGATTAGTTCTGATAATCAAATAGCGCAAGCCTCAAACAAATTACAAAACCTCTTGGTTGGTGCCAGACAAAAAGCTCGAAGGGATAGTAATGTTACCGGGGTTCGTTTTTTTCCAGATACTAATAACCCAAGTTCCGCAACACAAATAATGCTGGTTCAAAAGCCTGTTGATTTAACAGGTAATAGCCTTGGTGCCAAAATTGCTTTTTCTTCACCTAATATTGTTTCTTTTTTCCTCCCAGATAATAACCCTTACTTTGTTTGGGGCTTCCTGACAGGTGAAGAACTAATCATGGCCAATGATATTTTAGTTGATCCTTTGACTAATAATTCAACAAAAATTATAGGTAAAGGTGCTTCTAAAAATCAGATGCTAATAAACTCTGGTTTTTACACTCCAAATTTTTCTGCACCTTTAAACTACAAGATAATTCGGCAAGCTAGGATCGTGCCAGGTGAAGAAGCCATTCCGATGCCAGAAGGGTATGAAATTTTACTTTCCCCCAATGGAATCAATTGTTTTTTTGGCCCCAAGGTTAATCCCAGTGACTCTTCAATTGATATTTGTTTTGAAAAGACGGGTGCAGTTTATCAAATTGATTTTGCTTCCAATGTTTATATTTGGGTTCACAAAACTGGCAGTACAAAATATGCAGAAGATGATGCCATTATTGGAATTCAACGAAACAACGGAAAAGTAGCTGTTTTTCCAGTCGGCTTGGTAGACTTTAATAATGCAACCAACCCTAACTTGCACAATCCATTCTTGTTTGCAAGAAACCCTACGAATGAGGGCCTTTAAGCCATGATAAAAAGGGAAGGTTTAACACTTCTTGAAGTCTTGATCTCGATCTTCATCATGGGGATTGGGATGCTGAGTGTATTGGCAATGTTCCCCGCTGCTGCAGATATGATGGGAAGAGCTATAACCAATGCCCAAATAGCAGAAGGTTTGGTTAATTCCCGTGGAATGTATGATGGCGTAGACTGGACTTCCTCGGCCTATTCTAAGTTTGTAACTGTTCCTATTAAAAATCCTAATGCTAGTCCACCAATTACTACAGGCTGGTTTAATCAACCCGCTGGGGAAACACCGAGTTTCTTATTATTGGACCAATTCGCAGCATTAGGCGCCGTTAACAGGTTTACTAATCTCCCTATCGAGATTGCCAGCCTTGATGCATTTACCCTAAATCCAATTGCTCCATATGTGCCTGCTAAAATCCCAATTGATTCTTCCTCTGGTAATCCTTCGCAAACAGAAATTGCTGGAAGATTCTTTACCTGCAATAGTGATTTAATTCTGAATAAAGCGGGTGTTGCCAATTTGGATGATGATGGGTCTACAGTTCTGGTAGAAAGAGAAGCAAAGTTCACCCTTGCACATTTTTTTACCCGCCCCATGCCTATCACTTATCCAAATTACATCAAAAGAAATATTCTTGTTTTTAAAGATCGAAGTCAGGTACTTACCGCTAATGATTTTACTTATTATACATTAAATTCTGTAATAAGTTCTGCTACCAGCACCAACCAATTTACCCTTTCAGTAAATGCTAATGGTGCGTTGAAAACTCGCCAATGGGTGATGGTTACTGATGGTCTTGCGAATGCCTATCCTTCTGCGGTGGACTTTTTTGAAATTATTACCGTCGATGATTCTGGGGCGACTACGACAATTGAAATCAACCCGGCTTTACCTCTCGGTTTTGGAACCGGTGCAAGAAGTATTTACTTGTTGAAAGATGTTGCAAGGGTGGTCTACATTGGAAACTAGGAATGCCATCATGTTTGCATTAAAATCAACGCAAATTCGAACAATCAAAAAAGCGTTTACCTTAGTTGAATTAATGGTTTCGATGGCGATTATTATTTTCATGCTTTCCATCATGAGTCAGGCGTTTGTCATTGCTACAACTTGTATGTCCGGCCTAAAAGGGGTTGGCGAGCTTCTCGATAAAGGTCGCCCAGTTCTTGCGGTTTTGCAGAAAGATTTATCCGCATACCATTTTGATGGGTATAGAAGATTAAGTGATGAAAACTTTTGGGAAAATGGCCCGCCTAGGCAGGGATATTTTCAGATTTATGAGGGAGGCGCTACTTCGTATGAAGGCACAACAACGGACGGTGTAAATTATCAACGGAGCGGAAGTGCTTCAGATCATAGACTTGCTTTTACTTCTAGGTTAAGTGGTAAAAACCCAGAGGATTTTTATGTAACTGCTTTTGAGCAGTACAATCCAATTTCAGATTATAATAATTTAAAAAATGGTTTTAATGGTAATGCAACTCTTCAAACCAGTAAAAACTCTCAGCGGTATGATTTTACACCGGGTGTTTTACATTCTCAGTGGGCAGAGATAGCTTATTTCACAAAGCCGAATTCACGAACCGCTAATGGGACTCCATTAATGGACTTGTATAGGCAACAGAGAGCTATTTTGCCATCGAATTCTGAAGCAAATGGGTTACTATTGAATGGAGCAAACATTCTCCAATATGAAAACTTTAGTTGTAAACCTGTTGTCAATAATCCTGGACCTCCTGCTACAAAAATATATTTTAACTCACCTTCCGATTTAACTATGCCAAACTATCGCATGGTTCCAGTGCCTGGTAGTGTTCCTGTTCTTAATACTCTTTACCCTAATTCTGATTTATTGATAACCGATGTAATTTCTTTTGATGTGCGCATATTGTCTGATTCTTCATTACTGGACTTTTCATTGATATCATCATTGCTAGGGTTAAAACCTCCCGCCTTAGGCTCTTCCACTTGGCTGGACAATACCACTAACTATTGGCAAACTGGAAATTCAAAAAACCCAGCTACTTTTGATACTTGGACAACTGGAAATGATGGAACAAATCAATACGATCTAGGAGAAGATTTTTCGACAGGAGTATGGCAACCTACGGCTATTGATGCTTCGGGAATTCCCATTTGGAATTATCTCCGCAGTGGGACTACCTATTATCCTAATAAAGGTTTGCGCATAAATGCCATTCAGGTTTCGATTCGGATTTGGGATGAAAAATCTCAAAAAGCCCGCGAGTTTAAAATTATTCAAAGACTATAGAAGTACCCAATTCCTTTGTTTACAAAGGGGAGTGCAAAATGATCTACCGACAAAATAGGCTAAAACGAAAAGGTATGATTCTCCTTGTGGTGGTTGCGTTTTTAGCGCTTTTTTCCGTGATGGGGGTCACCTACATCATTTATGCAGATTCCCAGCTTAGGCAAACTGCCGATGATGTTAATGCACAGGATGTAAGGCAAAACCCAATTAAAATGGTCGACTTAGACCCAAGCTTCATTCTCAATTTTTTCTTGGAACGATTTTTGTACGATCAAGCTGATGTAGCTCTTAATACCGCTGGCGCAATTACCAATCTCACGCCCGATTCTGTTTATAGCGCCTTGCGGGGTCATAGTCTAGCACGCAATATTTATGGCGGGTACGAACCAGGGACCGGAGCTATTGCGGGGCCAGCACCGGTCACGGGCGGAGTTTTAACCGACAATTCAATGCAACCAACTATCCCTTTGATATATGGTGGTAGCGGGTATCAATCGGCACCTGCAGTCACTATTACGGGCGGAGGTGCGACTACAAATGCAACTGCATATGCTGAACTAACCAATGGTGTTGTCACAAAAATTGTAATTGTTGATGGTGGGGCAGGTTATACATCCGCACCAACCGTGTCGCTTACAGCGCCATTAAATGATAGGCCTTTTAGCGGTACAGGAAAGTTGAATAAACAGGTAACATTAAACGGCCAAAATTTAGAGGAATGGAAAATTGTTAATATGGCTTTCCCCGTAACAGGGAAAGATCAAATCACTGGCCAACCTAAAAACTTTATGCTAGCTCCTGAAAGAGTAAAATTTGATACCGCTGGTGCTTTGTTTGTGGATAATGGGTATCCGTACTCCAAAACCTCTTCTTGGAATGCTCCTTACACTTACCCTGATCATAATAACTTTTATCTAGGCTGGCTCAAATCAGATGGCACCAAGGTTCAGCCTTCTTTTCATAGGGATTATATTTTCGGACATGGTCAAATACCAGCCGACATATTTAACCTACCAGTTGCAAATACACCTTCAACTTCGCAACCTACCGGGAACCTTAATTGGATTAACCCGGTTGGCAAATATTTGTTCGCAAGGCCAAGGCCTGTTGATCATCTTTCTATGCTTGATTTAAATTCTCTTCCACCTCTTCCAAATAACCCTACACAAAGCGAAATAAATGTTAGAGATAATGCAACTATTAATTTGATAAATCAAAGAATTTTTGAATCCAAGCTTTTTCCTTATCCTGAAGCGGATGGGATGGATGTTAAAAACCTTGAAGGTTATCCTGGTGGCAATGATAGTGTGTGGATTGATGTAGGGTCACCTGTTTTTAAGACCCTTGATGGGCGAAAATACAAGATCATGATTGCTCCATTGATTCTAGATCTTGATGGAAAAATCAATCTTAATGTTGCAGGTAATGTGATGGCTTCTTTAAAAGATCCTTTAAACCCCCACGCTAGTAATCAAGGTTGGGGGCCCTGGGAAGTCAACCCTGCTAAAATAGCTCAGTCATCTGAAATTCAAACAATGATTAATAGTTATATAAATCCTAACACCGGTAAAATTCAACTGCCAGGAAGATACACCAACGCTTTCCGAATTCCTACAGGTTTTGATGGTTCAATGGTTAATTACCCGTCGGGTGTTGAAGGTTCAATGGTTAATCCCCCATATTCTCCCTCCTATTCCATGGTGGATTACAACGGCACGCTAGATAATGGTGCGGTAGGAAATGAGGGGTATTTTAAAACTCCAGCTTTTAATGATCTAAACGCAGTATCCCCTTTCCAGAGCTTTCCTTACTTCCCAACTAAAAATTTTGGTGCCGCTGGGAATGCAGAAATTAAAAATGTTGCAGGAGACTATAACCATGCTTCTTTGTACAATTCTTTGCGCCCAACATATAGCAGTAAAGTAGGGTTTAATAATTTAGTTGTTGGACCTAACAGGGGTTTTTCACCAAGGGAAACAGCAAGCCTTTTAAATTGGGGGTCAAAATCAGGTACACTTTCCTCTTCATCTTTAATGCAATTTTTTCCCAATTCCATGGAACCTCAAAATCCAAACACGACGAATCCTCAAACGATCAAAAACAGGTCTTTTGTAACCACACTAAGTACTGATTTTGCCAGAATTACAACTCCTCCTTATATTGCAAATTCGTTAGGATCACCCTATCAAATGAATGGAAATTATCCTAAGGGAAATGATATTGCATATGCTTCTTCTGGAACGTCAGTAACTGCTGGTGCAACTTCGGATTTAGATAAAACATCATTTTATGACACGATGAATAGTGTAATAGTAACTCAAACTTCTTCTTTGCGCTCGATTAACTCAAAAAATATGAAGCTGGATCTTACTAGAAAACTTGCCGATTATCCAGTGGTTTCTTATCCGTCAATTTTAAGAAATACAACGGATCTTCCGTTTCAATCTAATCTTTATTTCGATGTTACAAAAAACGGAGATATGAAGTTTACTCCTGGCTCAGATGTTGCTGTCCAAACTGCTGACTTGCAGCGTCAGCAGTTTGCAATGGATATTTTTCAGGCATTAATTCTGGCTACGGGTGCAAAGCAGGTTAATCAAATCCCACTTGATCAAAATGATCTAGATTTTCAGGCATTAAAATATCTTGCTCAACTTGCGGTCAACATGGTTGATTACATTGATAACGATGATGTTATGACTTGTTTTACATGGAAAAAAGATCCTGGGGGCAATTCTGCTCAGGATGAAAAAGTTTTTGGCTTTGAAGTCCCTAAACTTGTAATCAACGAAGGTTATGCCGAAATCATCAATGGCGGTGCTGATGCCGGCGATGATTTTGAAAATTACACCGATGCTAACAATATGATGAAGAAAAGAGCTAAGAAAGATTTTGAAATTCATTTCTGGTTTGAATTACTGAACCCGATGAATGATTCTCAAGTTCAATCGACAAGCCAAAATGCGTGGCTAGAACAGGATCCTTTTAATCTTACTAATTCCAGATCACCGATTTATCAGATTGAAGTGGTTGATAAAACGAATACTAAAAAACTGTTGCTTGGTGATCCCACTGCCCCTTTATCGTTTTATAAGCCCGATACCTCGACAAAATTTCTTGAATCAAGTGTTACCATGAAACCGTTTCATTATTCAAATCCTCAAAATTACGAAGAAAGGGCATGTAAATTCGTTTCCCCTTCGGTTCAAAATCAATATCAGGGGGCTTTGTCGTCCAATTCAGGATTCTTTGTGATGGGTTCCACTAGGGACTTTCCAGGAAGTAATAATGCCCAATTAGAATTGACTAACTTGCGGCATCCTATGCTTTCTTATTCAATGGGCAAAGGGGATTACTTAGATGTAAATAATAAGTTTTCATCTGCAAAAATAGAACAGACGATCACTGATTTGCAGAATCATAAGGTAATTGTTAGGCGGCTTGCGAATCCCTATAAATCATATAATAATGATCCTGCTGATTTAAGATTTAATCCTTTTGTTGAAGTTGATAATCTTCCCAATTTGAATGTTAATGATGCTGTTAAATATGCCGCAGAAGCGGAAAGAAAAGATCCTACTCCTAATCCTAATCCTAATAATATTCAGACTCCGGATTGGTATCTTCAAATGACGGATAAGGAGCAAAGAACATCTAAAGCGAAAATAAGTCCTTATAGTTCTTCAAGTTTGAAAAGTTATTTGGATACCAATATTAATATGATGACAAAAAAGCATGATACTAAATTAAGGGCTCCTAGTAATAATTCACCGGGTTTTGTGCTTCAACCTGCTGTCGGGAAACCACAAACAACTTTGCTTCGCCATAATGCGACATGGGTTGATACAAGTACACAGGTTTTTCCATATAAAATAATGCAAAATGGAGTGTTTGTTAACAAAACTACTAATGCAGGGGTTTACTATCCTTCGGTTTTAGATGAAGAACTTAATCGTGTGGTACCCGATCAAGAATTTAATTTAAATTTACCCTTTACATGGTTGGTGCATTTAGACAGGGTACCAATTAGTATGCCGGAACTCATGCATGTGTCTGGCGTTGCTCCTAAAGATGTTACCACTGCTTTTAATAACGCAGCATTTACGGATGGTACCAACCCGATTGGTCATAAGGCCCCTTGGTTAGATGGTGGCTCAAGGCTTGCTAGATTCCTTGAATTTGCTCATGTAAAAAGCAGGCAAAATGGTGTTGCTAAAGATGGTAGACTACCTGGTTTAGTAAACATCAATTCAATCTGGGATGGTGAGGTGTTTAGAGCTTTGGCAGATGCAAAAGTTCTATACGATCCAACGAATTCTAATAATTTTATTGAATCCGAAATCGATGCTATATTTGGTACAATGTTCGGTGATAGATCTCCTTCAGCTTTTCCTGCTCAAAATGATAAACCTTTTTGGTCTTTGGGTATAGGGAAGTCAGCAGGCGGCGATGATTGGACTTCCACTGCCCGAGGTTTAAATAACACAATACTAAGAAATAATGCCACATTATTTGATTTGCCTGCCGCTAACACGGTAGGCCAAAATAGGGATGCCTATCAAAAGAAAGAATTGCTAACTAAAATTTTCAATAGCATTACTACCAAGAGTAATACATTTGGGGTTTGGCTTACAGCTGGTTACTTTGAAGTGACCGATGATACAGTTAAACCAGCGAAGCTTGGCGCTGAAATAGGCAAAGCCGATGGTAATAATATTCGGCATCGTATGTTTGCCATTGTTGATCGCACCAATATGGTGAACGCAAAAAAAACAGATCTGGCAGTTGTTTTTAATACCAATGTTAACGGGTTAATGCAAGATACCACCGGGAATCCATTACCCCCTATTAATCTTGAAAAACCAGTGCTTATTAATCCTGCAAATAATGCGAATATTAATTTGGTAAATGGTATGACTGTTACCATTGATGCTAATACTGATTACGAAGAAACAGTTTCTGTTGTATTGGCTGGAAAC
>JBIKOV010000013.1:0-32810 GCA_044357815.1 Ferruginibacter sp.
GTATGGATTAAAAGAATCCCGCAGCTTTGGGAGAAAGTGATGAAGCTCTAACTGCACCGCAAAAAAAGTAGTTTTAAGTTCAAGTAAAGGAATTACGAAATAGGCCCCTTTTGAAAGGGGCCTATTTCGTATTATCAAAAACCACCAAAAAATAGCGCAGAAAAGAATACGGACTCTCGATTTAATTGAAGTACGTAATTTTTACATAGCTAGAATGAGATTTGAACTCAGTCCGCCAAAGGCGGATATGAAAAAATTTTTTTGATAAAATCAAGGCGTTGATTTGTAATAAATTAGGTTTTCAAAAAACGGAAATGACCCGATTTGGAGGGGTGGTTTCCTCACACTTAAAAAAAAATTTGATACATTTACATCCAAAATTTTGCAAATAATGTTCTAGTATTCTACAAAGCTCAAGTAGCTATTTATGTTGGATAAAGGAAAATAATAGTATTTAATATATGTTTCAAATATTTCTTTTAGGGAGTTTATTTAGTGCTCTATTAACTATTTACATTCTCATAATTAAAAAAGATGCATTGAAGTCTTATGCGGATTTTTTACTATCCACCTTTATTATTTTTCTATCTTGGAATGTGTTAATTTATTTGCTTTTATACTATGGATTAATTATTGAAGTGCCTTTTTTATTTAAAACAGCTGCTCCTTTAGCTTTTCTTATCCCTCCTTTTGGTTATTTATATACTAGGGCAGTTCTTTATAATGAAAAGAAAATCAAGGCACTTGATTTGTTACATTTTATACCTTTTATCATTGTAACGCTCAACTATTTGAGCTTTTTTTTTATGCCAATAAATGAAAAAAGGAAATTGGTAATTGATATAATTAATAATCTAGACTTATCATATAAAATCAATATTGGCTTTATTAACGAGACTAATTTGTTCTTATTGAGAATTTCTCAACTTTCTATATATATTATTTTTCAATGGAGACTTATATTAAAATTTAAAAGGGTATATAGAGTAGAACAAATTGAAAAACAAATAAAAGATATTTTAAAATGGCTTAAGAGTTTTGCTTGGTGTTGTACTGCAAATCTTTTCGCTTTATTTTCTATAATGATATTGGTTATATTAAATATTTCAATTTTTAATAATTGGGGATTGATTAACCTTATTCCTTTAACTTTTATTGTAGTAAGTTTTTTTATCATTTGCACTTATTTACTTACCCACCCAAATATTCTAAATGGATTACAATTTGTAAAATATAAGTCAATGGCATCCAATTTGATTGAGAATGAGACAAGTCAAATTCCTTATGTTTTGGAGAATTTTGATACGGAAATTCAAAAAATCAATGAATACTTTGAAAATGAAATGCCTTATTTAAATAAGAATTTGAGTATAATCCAGGTAGCGGTTGCTTTAAATATGCCCATCAGAGAATTGTCCTACATTTTAAATAATCATTACAATTTCAGATTTACCGATTTTGTAAACGATTATAGAATAAAATATATTATAAATAAAATCAATGAATCTTACTTAGTTGAATTTACTATTGAGTCTATAGGTTTAGAAGCAGGTTTTAGTAGTAAAAGTGGGTTTTATAAATCTTTTAAGAAATTATATAATACAACACCCTCAGAATATTTCAATAAACTAAAAGCAGATTAAACCCCTTTTTTCTTATTTACATTGTTTTAGGTATCCATTTGCATAAGTGGAAATTTTTTTTTTGTGCTCCAGAATAGCCAAAATTAGCATTAGAGAATATTTTTACGCTTCTATTTTAATTCCATGTGTCCTAAAACAGTAAAGCTTAAAATGTCCCAAAAAGTTGTTGGATTCGTATTGTTCTATTGTTTAATATTTAATTCAATAAAGGGGCAAGTGATTAGCCCAAGTACTTTCAATAATGGAGGAGGCGCTGCAGACATTTATGAGTGGAGTATTGGAGAGTCAGTTTCAATTGCCCATTTCTCGGTTCCAGGCTTTTTTTTAAACACGGGTGTTTTACAACCATTTACAAATATTGTCACCCCAGTAAATGAATATGGACCAACAGTTTTTGAGAATGACATCATAATTGGCTAGGTAATTTTAATTCAATTAATTGGAAAAATACTCCCAAGTTTTTAAAAATTGAGATAGATCCTAAAGCAGGTAATGATTTTATTACGATGGGTGCTACTCATTTTCAATATGTTGCTTATGTGCAATTTGCTAAACGTGTGGATGCAGAAAATATAGTGGGTATTATTCCGGTAACATTGGGTGGAACGGGGGTGAGTAGTTTAATTAATTTAAAAAGTGAATTGGCTGTTGATAAAATAAATAATACTGCTCCGCCTACAGCGAAGCGTACAGTCAGAGTTTCCAAAATGGCACCCAAGATCCCAATAATAAGATAATAACAAACTATGTTAGAGCAGTAAGGGCTTTTTAACCAGCTGGTTTTAGGCAAAAAGAAAACCTCACTCACCAATAACAAACCCAAGATTTAAGATAAGTCCTTGATTATTCTTATTTCACCTTTTTTATTATTGTTCTACATAAGTTTTGAAATTATCCAAAATCATTTGCCAACCTGCTTGTTGCATTTCAGTAGAATTTTCTTGCTCTGGCTCAAATTGTTCAGTAACAATAGTAGCATTATCGGAAGGTTCAAATGTTACTTTCATTGTACGACCATCTCCTAAAAGGATTTCTATATTCTTTTGGATTTCAATTTTTTGATAAGTGCCCCAAAAATCAAAACTCATTGAATTGTCTTTGGCTGACATAGTATAATGAAATTCACCTCCTACTGCCAAATTATTAGTAGCATTGGGACAATGCCAATGTGAAATAGCAAAATTCCAATTTGTTATATGTTCTTCCGTAGTCCAACACTCCCATACTTTACTTATTCGAGCATTGATTGTTGACGCTACTTTTATCAGTTTCATTAAGTTAATATTAAGTTGCAAAGAAATATTAAAATTTGTAAAAATAGGTTTCCCTCACGCAAAACAACAAAGGACCCAGGATTTAGCGTAAGTCCTTGATTTTCAATAACCAACAATTTTATTCATGCTAACTAATTATGGAAGGATATAAGGGAATTCGATAAACTGATGGGTGCTTTTGAAAAGATCCTTAATATCAAAAAACAGGCTTTTAATGCCTACTTTTCATATTTCCTATACTTTTCTCAAGTTCCAACAAACGAGAGTGGCTTTGTAGGTCTGTCAGGTGTCGGCAGTGACATCAATGGACTTTTTTGCAATGTTGGCAACTACGGCTACTTATGGAGCTCGTGAGAGTTAAATTCAACGAACGCCAAGTACAGCAGACTAAACTGCCAAAAAAGTATCAGGACAGGGACAAAAACACAAAAAATGGGTTCATAGTTCGTTAACTTAGGGATTAATCCATTTGAACAATTGATCGCGAAGCGGAAGTACCCCCCCCTCAGATATTTTTAAAAAAAATAAACTTTTTTCTTAAAAAATTGTTTAAATTTAAGTTGGAGTCCAGAAACCATAAAAAACGGGGAGTAACCGAAAATCCTTAAGAGTAGGAAAAACCAAAAAAATTATTAAATGGAAAATTTAAAAATTGCAAGCGATAATTACGTGGCATTCACGTTTTTCATCGGCACGATGGCCATGATGGCTGCATCAGTTTTCTTCTTTTTGGAATTGAACAACACATCTAAAAAGTGGAGAACGTCTGTTTTAGTATCAGGATTAATAACTTTCATTGCAGCAGTTCACTACTACTACATGCGAGGTTACAATCTCGCAACAGGAGATTCTCCTACCTTTTTCAGATACGTTGATTGGATCCTTACTGTGCCATTAATGTGTGTGGAGTTCTATTTAATTACCAAGAAAGCAGGTTCAAAAATCGGCTTGCTTTGGAAATTGATTTTTGCTTCTCTTGTAATGTTAGTTACAGGTTATTTCGGAGAAACCATCGACCGAAGTAGTAGCGTGCTTTGGGGTGTTATATCCGGTGCCGCGTATTTCTATATTGTTTATTTAGTATGGTTTGGAGAAGTTGCAAAATTATCTCAAACCGCAGGCCCAAGTGTAGCAAAAGCTACTAAAATTTTAGGCTGGTTCGTTTTGGTGGGTTGGGCAATTTATCCTTTGGGATATATTCTTGGAACTCCGGGAGGTTTATTCGGTATCCAACTAGTTGCTGACCCTGCAGCGGCGACTCACGCAATGGATATTGTATACAATATTGCCGATGCGATTAACAAAATAGGCTTTGGTTTAGTTATCTATTCATTAAGCAGAAATGAAGATTAATTTATTTCTTTATAAATAAAAAAAGGGTTCTTCTATAAATTGAAGAACCCTTTTTTTGTAAAGTTTAAATTAAAAAAAATGTCAATGCAAAACCATTATACTAAAGTGGATTATTTGTTTGCAGGTGCCGGAGCTTCTGCAACGCTACTGCTTATAAATATGGAAAAGCAGGGCTTGTTGAAAGATAAAAAGATTTTGATTTTAGATCCGGATACCAAACATAACAATGATAAAACTTATTGTTTTTGGTCTGGACAAAATGAACAACTTATTTTAAATTGTCGGCATTTAATAAGCCATCAGTGGGAGGAGGTATGCGTTAATCGTAACAAGCAAGAGTCGTTGTTACCCAAAAAATATTTTCATATAACCGGAATTGATGTATACAAAGAATTAAGACGCATTATTGAGCAACATAATTTACAAAGAATACACAGCTCAGTTATTGAAATAATTGCTATTGAAAATGGAGTTAAGGTAATTACAGATGCAAATATTTGGGAATCATCATTAGTATTCGATAGTCGGCCACCTAATTATTTGCCACCGAAAAATGATGACACCCATTTACTTCAATCTTTCATAGGTTATGTGATTACTACTGATGATCCGATTTCAAATATAAATTGTGTGGATCTGATGGACTTCAATGTTGAACAATTAGATGCTACTCAGTTTATGTATGTCCTTCCATTAGGTGAAGGCAAAACACTCGTTGAATTAACTCGTTTTGGATTAAAAGCAATTACTCAAAAAGAAGCCAATCCTGTCTTAGATTTATATATAACTCATCGATTTGGGAATTATCAAATTCTAAATACAGAAATAGGATGTATTCCGATGAGTACTGCAGATATTTCTGTTGAACCTTTACCAGGAGTTATTCCCATCGGAGGAAGAGCCGGTGCTGTTAAACCCAGTACGGGGTATGCGTTTAAAAACATGTTTAATCATGCAGAAAGATTAGCTGACAGTTTGAAAAGAAATGTCAAACCTGCAGTAATTGCTGATTCACCACGTTTTCGGTTTTATGACCGGCTGTTACTTTTGATACTCACAAGACAGCCTTCCCAAGGGAAATCAATCTTTGAAGCGTTATTCAATAAAAATGAAACTAAAAATGTATTGCAATTTTTAGACGAAAAGACAACGCTGATTCAAGATATTCGAATCTTTTTGACTTTGCCAATAAAACCCTTCCTGAAAGCGGTAGGCTGGGTAGTTTCATCAAGAATGCAAAGAATAATAATGCCTTTTATATTGTTGCTTTTATCATTACTGTTGTTGGTACTATTTAAAACCGTACCTCATATATTTAACTTCATACAAATAACGATGTTCACGGTGGGAATGTTTTTGGTAGGCATACCACATGGTGCTGTTGATCATTTGCTGGAGACAGGTAATTTTAAAAGTCCAATCAAACTAGGCTTTATAATTAATTATATGAGTTTGGCTTTGCTTAATCTTGCATTATGGTTATTTTTTCCAATGGTTGCCTTAATATTTTTTATCGGTTATTCTGCATGGCATTTTGGACAAGCCGATATGAGGGAATGGAAACCCAAAACTATAAATTCTATAAAGAACGCATCCTGGGGGATTTTTACTTTAAGCATCATTCTATTTGGACATGTAGCTGAAACCAATAATATTTTGGATAACCTGCATGTATTGAAAATTCCATTGACATACATTGATGGGAAAAAAGCCAGTGCTTTGCTTGCAATAGTAGCTGTTACATGGGCAATCTTTGAAAAAAGATGGATGATGTTGTTAAGTTCTCTTATGCTCGTGGTAAGTATCGAGTTGCCACTTATCTCTTCATTTGGTTTATATTTCATAGGGCAACATAGTTT
Source organism: Ferruginibacter sp. (assembly GCA_044357815.1). Taxonomy (GTDB): domain Bacteria; phylum Bacteroidota; class Bacteroidia; order Chitinophagales; family Chitinophagaceae; genus Ferruginibacter. The sequence goes on from JBIKOV010000013.1 coordinate 6,130, forward strand.
GAATGGCTGGTCTCATTTAAAACAAGGGATGAGAGTTGATAACAAATCTCTCTATTTGAAGGCCCTGCCATTTACTATTAGCTCGCTAGTATTATTTGCTGCTTTTATTTACTTGTTGAGAAATAATTATTTATCTGAATTCAACGAAAATTTAATCACTATATTTTTTGTATTTATTTCTTGTATCAGTTTTCCTCATGTGATGGCGATGAATAAATTTTACAATTTGAAACTGAATAGATAACTTAAAATATTATTTTATGAATAGCTATCACTACCGTCTTGTTAAACAGAACAGCAGTTCTTTGAAAATATTAGTGGATAAAGGTTTCAGAGGTTCTGAATTTGAAACGATTTGAACCGTATTCATTTTTTTGATTTAAAATTCCTATAAATAAAATAGTTATGAATCTAGGCAAATATGTTTTTGCTCAATTAATTGAGTGTTTATCTCACAATGATTTTATTCGCTGTGTATCAAAATATAATGGTAGTTATAAGATTAAAATATTTACATGCTGGCATCAAATGTTGTACATGATTTTTGGTCAATTATCTCATCGGGAATCTTTAAGTGATGTTAACGTAGGGAGCGGGGGTCAATTTGTGTGGTGTTTTCATCTTAATAAATTAAAACCTTCAATAATGATTATTTTTACATTTTTACAAAAATCTCAGCTCCTCCTTTGTTTTAATCAAAACCAAATAATGGACGCACAAGTACTAAAATTAAAGGAATAAATACAGGCATCAAGGGCTCAACTACTGGCACATAAGGTTTATACCCAAATAAAAGATTTAAAGGGTTTGCAAAAATTCTCGTAATTCCATGTTTTTTGCCGTTTAAGATTTTATGAGCCTATTGAAGTCCTTACAAAAAGAATTAACTTCTGTGGATATGCTATAAATGCCGATAGGTTCTGCCAATACCCAGTTTTAAATCAATGAAATTGTATTGGGTGAGGAGTCAAATGTAGACGAACAAAACAACCGGATCAGTCACTTTAAACTATCTCAAAGCCATGCACCAAATGGGTTCGCCTTCGCTTTACATAGAAGTCTTATTAGCTGATATTAAGGCAAGCAAAGACATTAATGCGGTAATAAAGGATTCTATTTTACCCATGAAAGTTAAGCGGTTTTTGGAATTCACTTTTGATATTGTCCTAAATGCCCCACTGCATGATTTTCATGCAGCCAACATTTTACTACATTCTAATCAATTTTGGAAGGATTTGAGGTGATTCTACAAGGTGGAGAAGATTTTCAAGAAACTTCATAAAATATATAAATTCTAATTTACAAATCACTTTGTTACAATTGTATATAAATTTTACCCTAACATTATAACATGTTTAATAGGCTCTATTTTATTGATACTGTATTTTTTATTGTTGCTCCTAAATGAGTTGTAATTTTACAAGACAATTTATTGATAAAATAAGGATTGTAAAATAGAATCTTTCAGTGGCCCGATACCTTGAAATTAGGGCTACCCCTTTTCAAGATTTTGCAACATTTGCTTGCAGGTGCTATGTATAGCCGATTCGATACTGGTATATTGAAAATCGGGTAAAAATTTCAGGAGCTTCTCATTATTATACCTTACTTCTGCCAGCGCAGTAGTGGCTGTTTCTTTTGTTATCAAAGGGTTTTTGCCGGAGAACTTGCTTTTGATTGCTTCCAATCTCCATACAATTTTAGCTATCAATGGGGTTACTTTTTTATGAGGCCTTTTCTTGCTAAAGCCATCTGCAATCCAATTGAATACTTTTCGGTAGCTACTGTTTTCAGCGCTAATAATAAAACGCTCGTTACTAATATCACTTTGCATTAAAGCAATCATTGCCTTTGCCACATCACCGGCATCCACAAAACCTGAAACCCCTTCGGTATACCAGGGGAACTCATCATACACGCTTTTGAATATTTGCGAGCTACCCGATTTCCAGTCTGCACAACCCAGAATGATTACCGGGTTTACGATCACCGCATTGAGTCCTTCACCAATGCCGCGCCACACTTCTAGCTCCCCCAAATATTTACTTTGTCCGTATATGCTATTGCTAGTTTCCTCTGTCCAATTCATGGTTTCGTTGATAGGCTCCCCCTCCCTAATTCGCCCCAAAGCCGCTACAGAGCTAACGTGCACCATTTTTTGTATGCCGGCCTGTAAGGCTGCATTCACCACATTGGCAGTACCCTCTATATTGATAGAAAATAATTCCCGCTTACGGGATGGCGCAAAACTTACGATGGCTGCACAATGATAAACCTGCTCTATACCTTGCATCGCGTCTTCTAAGCCAACTACATCTAAAATATTACATTGAAATTGCTCCAGTAATTCCGAATGGAAATTGGGCAGGGGAGTTTTATTATAAATAGCTCTTACCTTTTTGCCCTGCGATAGCAGTTGGCGAATCAATTCGCTTCCTAATAAACCTGCGCCACCTGTAACTAAAATCATAGTGTAAAAAAATGGAAGCTGATAAAAAGGGTTTCCGGTAAATGGTAGAAATGATTAAGTAGCTGCTGTGAACTGTTTTAAAAACCGAACATCGTTTTCACTAAATAACCTCAGGTCTTTTATCTGGTATTTCAGCATCGTAATTCTTTCTATACCCATACCAAATGCAAAGCCGGTGTACTTATTGCTGTCGATACCACAATTTTCGAGCAGATTGGGGTGAACCATTCCGCAGCCTAGGATTTCAACCCACCCCGTGTGTTTACACACATTGCAACCAGTACCGCCACAAATCAGGCAGCTAATATCCATTTCGGCACTGGGCTCGGTAAAAGGAAAATAACTTGGACGAAAACGTACTTTAAAATCCTTCCCAAACATTTCTTGCACAAAGAAATAAAGGGTTTGTTTTAAATCGGCAAAGGACACGTTCTCCGCGATGTACAATCCTTCCACCTGATGAAAAAAACAATGTGCCCTTGCACTAATGGTTTCATTTCGATAAACCCGCCCTGGACAGATAATTCGAATGGGTAATTTTCCTTTCTCCATCTCACGTACCTGCACACTCGAAGTATGAGTACGTAGTATCCAATCTGGATTTTGGCTGATATAAAAAGTATCCTGCATATCCCGTGCAGTATGGTTTTCGGGCATATTTAAGGCAGTAAAATTATGCCAGTCATCTTCAATCTCCGGACCTTCTGCTACAGCAAAACCAAGGCGTTGAAAAATGGATACTACTTGATTACGAACCAAGCTGATCGGATGCCGAGAGCCAGTTCGCAACGGGTCTCCGGGAAGCGACCAATCAAAACCAGCATTTTCTGAAGTTGCATCTTTATTATCTGTAACTGATTGTATCTCCGTATATTTTGCTTCAGCAAAAAGTTTAAACTCATTCAGCAGCTGACCGAATTCTTTTTTCTTATCCCCCGGTACATTCTTCATCTCCCCCATTACTTCTTTCACCAAGCCTTTGGTTCCCAAGTATTTTATACGAAAGGCTTCCGTATCATCTGCTGTTGTAGCGACGAAACTACTCATCTCTATTTTTAATGCTTCTATTCTTTGTAATAACGCTTCCATTTTGCAAAAATAAGGAATTGTTGAAGAACTGGCCAGTCGGTGATGGATGAAATGGGCTAGATTACAAGCGCATGTCTTTTTTAAAGGCTGCTGCTACCTCAATCCATATAAAAATGGCTACACCCAGCCACCTGTCTACAAGGCAAGCTTCAATAAACTAAAAACACCGGGCACCAAACAATTGCCAACGTCCAACTTTCAACTATCTTACCTAAGTTTGCTTCAAATTTACTCCGATGTACGACCTCCATGATTTTTTAATACCCATTGATATGCACAGCTTAAATGAGGACAGTGGATACAATGATGGGCAGCTCGCCAAACACATTGTTGGGTACAATACTGAAATTCCGGATGTGTCAGCTGTAGATATTGTGCTGGTAGGAATAGGAGAAACAAGAGGGAACGGTATCTTCACCACCGGTTTTGAGGCTGCAGATGCCATCCGCAGACAATTATACCAGTTGCATTACTGGCATAATGATACCACCATTGCAGATTTCGGAAATATCAAAACTGGCGCCACATTAAAGGATAGTTATGCCGCCATCAAAACAGTTTTGACGGAATTAATAAAAATAAAAAAAACGGTGGTACTATTAGGTGGAACTCATGATATTACCCTAGCACAATTTCTGGCATATAAGGAATTGGGGATGTCTGTTGAAGCGACTTGTATTGACGCCTCCATAGATCTTAGAAGTGAAAGCGTCCTTAGGAGTGAGAACTTTTTGTTAGAAATGCTTACCAGTGACCCTTCTGTTATCAGTCATTACCACCATATTGGTTTTCAAAGTTATTATGTTCATCCTCGCATGTTAGAAACAATGGATAAGCTTCGTTTTGATTGCTATCGGTTAGGCGTAGTCAAAGAAAATATAGATGAAATGGAACCCGTTTTGCGAAATACTTCTTTAGCAAGCTTTGACATCAGTGCCATCAAATTCAGCGATGCCCCTGCCAATAAAAAAAGTCCAAATGGCTTCACTGGTGAAGAAGCGTGTATGCTAGCCCGATATGCAGGCATGAGCAGCCAGTTAACCAGTTTTGGCATATACGGCTATGACCCCGAATCAGATATCAATGAATTGACAGCGCGTCAAATTGCCCAAATACTTTGGTATTTTATAGATGGAAAAAGTCGTAACAAGCAGGAAGCCCCTCTGGAGGATAGAAAACATTTTAATGAATTCAATACAGTAGTTGCAGAAGTACCCACTGTATTTTTACAGAGTAGGCGAACCAGCCGATGGTGGATGCAATTACCCAACAACAAATTGATACCTTGTAGCTACCGAGATTATCAACTAACCAGCCAAAATGAAATTCCCGAACGATGGCTTCGTGAACAAGAGCGGAGTTAATGGTTGAATTCAGCCACTATAAAATTGTCTTTATGAAAGCTACTGGCTCTTACAATTTTTTTATTACAAGTAAAGCGTCTGCATTTTGGAAGGTAACTGCCTTCATCTTTCTGCTCAGCTCCTGCGCTGTGTCGAAACAAATTTCCATTCAAGCAAAAAATGATTTGCTGAAAGAATCATCCATCCGTAGTGGGCATATTGGGATTAGTATTTATGAACCCGCCACAGGGAAGTATTGGTTCAATTTTGATGCTGACAAATATTTTGTTCCAGCTTCTAATACAAAATTATTTACGCTCTATGCAGGGATGAAATATTTGGGAGATAGCTTGGTAGGATTGAGGTACGAAAAGACCAATGAGGATTTTACTGCCATTATAGGCACCGGAGACCCCACATTTTTACATGCCGATTTTAAAAACCAGCCTATTCTGGATTTTTTAAAAAAAGCAGGCAACTATTCTTATCTACAAGATTCAACTCTCCAACGTTTTTCACCATTAGGAAAAGGCTGGGCTTGGGATGATTACCAGAGCGGCTATTCAGCAGAAAGAAGTGAAATGCCGATATATGGAAATCTAGTAAAATGCTTTCTTCAAAATGACTCCGTTGCGGTTAGTCCCCCAACCTTTTATAACCATTCTATTCAAGGTCTAAACACAACCCTTAAAAATAAAACAGGAGTAAAATTCAGTATTGCAAGACCGCTTGAAAACAACTCATTTTATGCGCAATACCAATCCTCGTCAAAATTTACTGAGCAATGGATTCCATTCAAAACAAGTTCTAACGAAACTACTCCTAGATCTACCTTCATCAAATTATTGGAAGACACCCTTCATAAAAAAATAGGCGAGTTTGCCTCCACTAACTCAAGGCTCATCCCACGAAACATTCTCCACTCTCAGCCAACCGATTCTTTGTTTAAGCCCATGATGCACCTTAGCGACAATTTTTTTGCCGAGCAAACATTGTTAATGGTAAGTAATGAACGCCTCGGTATCATGAGTGATGAAAAAATAATTGACACCCTCTTGCATTCCGACCTGGCAGATATTCCCCAACGGCCCAAATGGATAGATGGCAGTGGACTTAGCCGCTATAATTTATTTACCCCGCAGTCTTTTATATACATTCTCAACAAATTGAAAAATGAATTTGGGCTCGAGCGTTTAAAAAATATTTTGCCTACCGGCGGAGAGGGTACGCTTGCTGGATATTACCAAAAAGAGGCTGGATTTATTTTTGCAAAAACGGGTAGCCTGAGCAACCATTGTGCCATCAGTGGTTTCATGGTCACTAAAAAAAACAAGCTCTTACTATTTTCAGTTTTGGTAAATCAGTATCCTACAGGGGCCACTCCAGTTCGCAGGGCAGTTGAAAAATTTTTAAGCAACGTCCGGGAAAAATTCTAATCTGTTATCTTCCAAACATCCGATCCAATTCCTGTTTTTTAAAAACCGTATACGTAGGTTTGCCATTGGGAGTGATATTGGGCGCCGTGCAAATAAATAAATCCTGAACGATCAACTTCATTTCCTTTTGAGTTAATGCCTTGCCCGCTTTGATGGCCTGTTGCCATGACAAAGAACGCAATAGTTTTTCACGCTTTGAAAATTTCAAATCATTGCTAAAATGCTTGTATTGCTCCAGCATTTTTTCGATGGCAGCTTTCTCATTTCCCTGTTCCACATCTGCGGGAGTACCCTGTACTACAAAAGTATTGTTGCCAAAGGGTTCCAAATGATAGCCAAGATAATGAAGGTCGGGAAGCAACTCATTCAGCATCACTACATCGGCGGAAGCCAATTCCATTGTTTGTGGAAATAGACTTTGCTGAATGGCAATTGGTTTTCCTGCTAAGGCTTTAATAAATCGCTCGTACAAAATTCTTTCATGCGCATTTTGCTGGTGAATCACCAGAAAGCCGGCATCATTTTGAACCAAGATATAGGTGGAATGCATTTGTTGCAATGGACTTTCATCCGATACCTGCAGTTTGCTTTCTGAATAGAGCGAAACAGTCTCTCCCTCAGTCGAAGAAGTAATTGAACTGCCGGATGAAGGCTTTGCGGCTGGCTCATAAAATTCGCGCCAATGCTTTAACTCACTTTTATTTTCAATAAAATGCGCTTGATTTTTTTGGGAAAAGGTATTGTAAAGGGAAGAGGAAGCAACAGAAGATTTTTTTTCATCGGTAAAAGGTTTGCTTACTGCATCCAACTGCTGAATAGATGGATCCAACTCAAAATCAAGCGTAGGTGAAATACTGAACTGAGCCAACGCATGTTTTACAGCACTTTTTACAAAAGCATACACAATTTTTTCATCTTCAAACTTAATCTCTTGCTTGGTGGGATGCACATTAATATCCAATTGGGCGGGATCCAAATCTATAAAAAGGGTGTACATCGGAAAACTGTCTTTTGCAATCATCGAATCAAATGCGCCCATCACTGCATGATTAAGGTAGGCGCTTTTAATAAATCGGTTGTTTACAAAGAAATATTGATCCCCCCTAGTTTTCTTTGCAGTTTCTGGCTTTCCTACAAAACCATAGATATTCATATAATCTGTTTGCTCTTCTACACTAACCAACTTTGCCGAATAATTACTCCCCAGTATTTGAACAATTCTTTGTTTTAACGTGGCCCGATCCAAATGAAAAACTTCTTGCCCATTACTGGTGAGCGAAAAAAAGATATCTGGAAATGACATTGCAACCCGGATAAATTCATCTACAATATGCCGAAGTTCGGAAGGATTACTTTTTAAAAAATTCCTTCTTGCCGGAACGTTAAAAAAAAGATTTTTCATGGCAATGCTAGTTCCTTGCTCCATAGCAACTGGTTCCTGCTTCTTAACCACGCTGTTGTCAATTTCAATATAGGTGCCGGTAGTTTCGGCTTCTTTTTTCGATTTCAACTCCACTTGGGATACTGCTGCAATACTGGCAAGCGCCTCTCCCCGAAACCCCATTGTTTTAATATGAAAAAGATCTTCAATATTTTTTATTTTGGAAGTAGCATGTCTTTCAAAACTCATTCGAGCATCCGTTTCGCTCATCCCTTTACCGTTGTCAATAACCTGTATCAATGCCTTTCCAGCATCATTTACAATTAACTTAATTTCAGTAGCCCCTGCATCCACTGCATTTTCCAGTAATTCCTTTACTGCACTGGCAGGGCGTTGAATAACTTCGCCGGCAGCTATTTGGTTAGCTATATTATCGGGCAATAATTGAATGATGTCAGGCAAAATAAATTCGTTGTTTTGTGTAAAAATACGTAGAAAATAGGGGAATGGGTAATTGATAATTTTCCCCATTTTAGCTAGTCTTAAACCTAAAAAAAGCAATTTAAAAGTTAAAAAAATATTGCAAAGAAATAACTCTAGAAATCTTCCTACTTTGTGAGCCTATATACCTGACATATTACGATGAAAAATTATTTACTCCTCTTGCTGTTGGTTTTTACTTTGCCTTTTAGCCTCCATGCACAAAATAGGTCAACCTACTCCAAGATAAAATCAACCGAATGGGTTGATAGTGTTTTCAAAACATTGAGTCGTGCAGAACAGATAGCACAATTAATGGTGGTGAGACTATCCACCTACGATGCAAAAAATAAGACCGCCATTTTTTTGGATGATGCGGTTGACAGTCTCGTTAGAAAATACAATATCGGCGGTATCTGCCTTTTTCAGGGTAGTCCAGTAAAACAGGCCACCATCATCAACCGATTGCAGGCTACTGCCAAAACACCGATATTAATATGCATCGATGCAGAATGGGGTGTTGGCATGCGTATGATCGACAGTGTGTTGCCCCTGCCCCATCAAATGATGCTAGGAGCGGTATCAGATGCTGGCATCATTTACCAATATGGCAAAACGGTTGCGGAACAATGTAAGCGGATAGGCATTCAGGTTAATTATGCCCCTGTGATGGATATTAATAATAACCCTGATAATCCTGTAATCAACGACCGCAGTTTTGGTGAGGACAAATATAAAGTAACCCTTTTTGGAACGCAGTATATGAAAGGCCTTCAAGATATGGGCGTGATGGCCTGTGCAAAACATTTTCCAGGTCACGGGGATGTGGCCGTTGACTCACACTTTGATCTTCCAGTAATAAAAAAATCGATGGCTGAACTGGAGTCGCTAGAACTTTACCCCTTCCGTGAAATTATTAAGGCCGGTATTGGAAGTGTAATGATTGGGCATCTATTTGTACCCGCCATTGATAGTGGGACAAATATGGCAACCTCCATTTCAAAAAATAATGTAACCGGGCTATTGAGAAATACAATGGGTTTCCAGGGACTAACCTTTACCGATGCCCTAGAAATGCAGGGAGTAAAAAAATTCTTTCCCAATGAGGAAGCAGCACTGCAGTCGCTGATTGCAGGAAATGATATGCTTTGCCTTCCGGGCGATGTTCCATTAGCCATTGAAAAAATACAAACTGCTATCCAAGAAGGGAAATTGAGTTGGGCAGAAATTGAACAGCACTGCAAAAAGGTTTTAATGGCAAAATACCAATACGGTCTTTCAAAATTGCAGCCCATTGAAACACAAAACCTAACGGCCGATCTGAATAATAAAGTAAGCAGCATGAGAAAGCTAGTTGCCGAAAATGCATTAACCGTATTGAATAAAACCAATGGCGATTTTTTCCCGCTTACCCAAGAAAAAAATAACCTTAAAAAATCGTTGGTGTTTGTTGGTATTGGAATTGATAGTGCAAATGATTTTGCCAAACGTTTGCAGAAAAATTACGATGCAGATGCTTTTTATTTTAACAATCTGCAGGATGCGAGCAGGATATTGTCCACCGTTTACCTAATCAAAAATAGATACCAAAAAGTGATTATTGGAGTGCATGGTTATAAACGTGTTCCTGCAAATAATTTTGGCATCAGTCCTTTTGCCATAGACCTTATCAAACAATTGCAGGAGCAAACCAACGCTTCCACATTTGTTTTTGGAAATCCCTATGCTATTAAAAATTTCTGTGGAGCAAAAAATTTAGTAGCCTGCTATGAAGATGATGCAATCATTCAAAATGTTGCAGCCGATTTGATGCAAGGCATCATTCCCGCCAAAGGTAAACTGCCGGTAACGGTTTGCGAGGCCTACCCATTTGGAAGCGGTGTAATAACGGCTGATGCAGATTTGCCAGCAGCAAGTCCTGCATCAGTAGGACTTGATTCCATGAAACTCAATAAGATTGATTCTGTTGCCAACCTGGCCATCCAAAAAGGAGCTACACCCGGTTGTGTAGTGCTGGTAGTGAAAGATGGAAAGATTGCTTATAACAAAGCATTTGGCCATTATGATTATGGTGGCTTAGCATTCACCAACACATCCGCTGTGTATGATATGGCTTCAGTGACAAAAATTTGTGCCACTACTATTTCTTTAATGAAACTGTATGAGCAGGGAAAGATAAATTTAAAAAAAACATTAGGCGATTACTTGCCACTTGTTAAAAGAACTAGCAAAGGAAAGCTGCTCATCGAAAATATTTTGCTACACCAGGCCGGGCTGGTAGCGTTTATTCCTTTTTACAAAGAAACCATCGACATGGCAGGGAAACCCCTTGCTGCTTTATATTCCAATCATCCAACCGATTCCTTCAATATCAGGGTAGCAGATAATTTATTTATGCGCAACGATTATCGGGATAGCTTGTACAAAAGAATTGCGAAAAGTCCGGTTGCCCGCGGCAACAAATATGTATACAGTGATAATGATTTTATTTATTTAGGTAAAGTAGTAGAAGCCATCAGTGGGATGCCGCTCAACGAATATGCAAAAAAAGAATTTTATTCGCCACTTGGCTTGGCTACGATTGGCTTTAGACCTAGAGAATACTTACCCCTTAATCAGATAGCGCCTACAGAAAATGAACAACAGTTTCGTGAGCAGCTGATACGTGGAGATGTTCATGATCCGGGAGCGGCTATGTTTGGTGGCGTATCCGGACATGCTGGTTTATTCAGCAATGCTCATGACATTGCCGTTATTATGCAAATGCTGATGAACGGAGGATCCATGAAGGGTAAACAGTACCTGCAAAAAGGAACCATTGACCTATTCACCGGTTACCATAGCGCTACCAGTCGCCGAGGATTTGGTTTTGATAAGCCTGAAAAAAATAATAGCAGCCGGCCTGATCCTTATCCATGTTTGGCTGCTTCACCACTTACTTTTGGGCATACCGGATTTACAGGCACTTGCACCTGGGCCGATCCGGAAAATAAATTAGTGTATGTTTTTTTAAGCAATCGGGTAACGCCGAATGGTGACAATCCGCTATTATCAAAAATGAATGTGCGAAGTACCATTCAGGATATTATTTACCAATCGATCTTGACTGAAGCAAAATAGGCTGAATATAAAAAATTAGCTATTGCTTTTATTAATTGCATATTCAACCCCACGCAATTCAGCCAACCCTTTCAGCCTCCCTATTGCAGAATAGCCTGGATAGGTAACCTTTTTTAAGTCATCCAGCATCTGGTGTCCATGATCGGGCCGCATAGGAATTGAAATATTTCTTCTTTTTTGAATATTGAGTACTTCTTTAACCACTTCATACATATCCGTATCGCCCGCCAAATGATCCGCTTCATAAAAATTCCCTTCATTATCCCGCTTTGTATTTCGCAAATGTAAAAAGTGTACTTGATCACCAAAACGCTTCAGCATTGCCGGTATGTCATTATCTTTCCTTGCACCATATGAACCGGTGCAAAAACATAACCCATTGGCAACGGATGGTACCGCATTGATAATGTCTGCTGCATCTTGTTCGGTACTTACAATTCTAGGTAGACCCAAAATTGGGTAGGGTGGGTCATCCGGATGAATCGCCATCTTTAAGCCGCATTCTTCTGCAACAGGAACCACTTGCGCTAAAAAATAAAACAAATGCTTTTTTAATTTTTCCGCATCAATGCCCTCATAGGTTTTCAATGCTGCTAAAATTTGCTCCGGTGTAAAAGAAACAACACTGCCTGGTAATCCCATCAAGGTATTACTAAAAATTCTTTCTTTTTCTTCTGCCGACATTGAATCAAATTTGTCATGGGCGCTTTTAATTTCAATAGCAGTATAGTCTTTTTCAGCCCCTGGTCTTTTTAGCATATACAGATCAAAAGCAATAAAGGCAAGTCGCTCAAAATACAATGCCTTGCTACCATCTTTCATGGTATAGGAAACATCTGTGCGCATCCAATCCAAAATTGGCATAAAATTATAGGTCACCACCTTTATTCCGCAGGCCGCCAAATTGCATAGGCTCTGTTTGTAATTTTCAAGATGAACAATATAATCTCCAGTATGTTTTTTCATGTCCTCGCTTACTGGCAAACTTTCTACCACAGTCCAGGTTAATCCCCCTGTCTCAATCAATTGCTTGCGCTCGATGATAGCCTCCAATGGCCATATTTCACCCACCGGTATTTGATGCAGCGCCGTCACAACACCTTCACAACCTGCCTGCAGGATATCTGATAAACTAACAGGGTCGCTTGGCCCGTACCACCTCATGGTTTGATGCATTAACATAAAAATTATTTATTTTTCGATAAAATGAATGGTGTCACAACAAAATTAACAAATGCTTTTCTGTATTCTTTGGTTTAAAATTACTGTGAACGGAATTTATCTGATCTAGTTTTTAAAACCGCCAATTTACGTATTAAAAAGAAGCGGAGGAAATTAATTGAGCATATTTTCAAATCAGATAAATCGTAATTTTTTTGACAAAAAACTTTATCCAAAAAAGTTATTTGGAAAATGAAAGTTGAAGCATTTGAATCATTTACAACTCATCCGAACTTTCGGGCAGATGATTATATTCTCCCTTAACACAATAATATCCGAAAATCATCAACCCAATTGCTATTGGAGTAAATATGGTGATAATGATAATCCAAGGTATTGGTTTGTTGATATCCTTAGTTCCGACAGGGTCAATATTGTGAATTGCACCGCTCACTAGCAAATAAATCACTACCGGAGCGAGGATCATCCAAAAAAATCCCATTAATTTTTTAATATTATTCATATCAATATTTTTAATCGTTGATGTTTTTATCAATCTTATTAGTAAGATAAAAGGTTCCAATAACTAAACAAAGTGCTGCAATTGAAATGGGATACCAAAGGCCAACCAGCGGATCGGATGGATTACTGGCAGATAGTAAAGTAGCAATGAAAGGTACCAGCCCTCCAAATACTCCATTGCCAATATGATAGGGCAAGCTCATGGAAGTATACCTTATCCTTGTAGGAAACAATTCTACCAAAAATGCCGCAATGGGCGCATAGGCCATCGTTACAAATAAGATCATTACAAAAACCAATAAAATGAATTTCCATTTCAGCGGGGTAGAAAGTACTTTATCGGCATATGCCGGTTTGGCATCTTCTTTAACCAGATCGGAAAGCATACCTGTTCCCTTTACAATTGTATCCGCCCTGCTTTCTGTATATCGAAGGCCTTGCTGCAATTGCCATTTTGTTTTTGTATGGGTTGCCATCACTAAAGCGCTATCCAAGTGAAGGCTATCCACTTTCACTATTTCCTTGCTGATAATTGATTTAGCCGCATCCCCGTCCTTTTGAATCCACTCTTTTACGTTGGTGTCTTTTAAAAAAGTGCTAAAAATTGGCCTATAAAAAATTACCCCTAGTAACATTCCTGAAAGCATAATCCACTTTCTACCGATCCTGTCACTTAATGCTCCAAATACCAAAAAGAAAGGAGTTGCCAATCCTATCCCCCACAACATAATTTCCCTGTTTTGCATAAATTCAATCTTCACGGTATTCTCCAAAAAAGACTGCGCATAGAATTGACCGGTATACCAGATCACGCCCTGCCCCATTACTGCACCAAACAACGCTAAAAGCACCATTTTGAAATTGGCCTTATTGCCAAAACTTTCCTTCAAGGGATTCACCGATGTTTTTCCCTCTAATTTCAATTTGGAATACAATGGTGACTCACTCATTCTTAAACGTATATAAATGGACACCCCCACCAATAAGATAGAAATCCAAAAAGGATAACGCCATCCACCCCATTCAGCTGTAAAAGATGCGTCGGACATATTAGATTTTACAAACATAATTACGCCCAGCGCAACAAATAAACCCAATGTAGCAGTAGTTTGTATCCAGCTGGTATAATATCCTCTTTTATTAGTGGGTGAATGCTCTGCTACATAAGTGGCTGCTCCGCCATACTCACCCCCCAATGCAAGGCCTTGAATAAGCCTCAATAAAAGCACGAGTAATGGAGCTGCGATTCCAATGGTACGATAACCAGGAATCAGTCCAATTAGGAAGGTAGAGCCTCCCATTAATACCAGCGTCAATAAAAAGGTAGATTTTCTTCCAATCATATCTCCCAGCCTTCCAAAAACTAGGGCGCCAAAAGGACGCACTAAAAATCCTGCAGCAAAAATCGCCAGCGTACTTAACAGGGCTGCTGTATCGTTGCCTTCAGGAAAAAACTGAATGGAAATGGTTTTGGCCAACATCCCAAAAATGTAAAAGTCGTACCACTCAATTAAAGTGCCCAGAGAGGAAGAAAATATTACCTTCCCAATTCCCCTTCCATCTGATGAAGCCATATTTGTTTTTTAAGTTTGATATAACTGTTAGCTTTTCAATAATTTTGATAAATATATCCATTGAATAGAAGGCTAACAAATAAATAAAATTTTACTATGTCTTATCCTTACCAGATCAACTCCCTAGAGCAGTACCACAGCGAGTACAAAAAAAGTGTGGAAGACCCTGAAAAATTTTGGGGAGATGTTGCGGAAAATTTTTATTGGCGCAAGAAATGGGATCGGGTGCTGGACTGGAATTTCACCGAACCAAAAATTGAATGGTTCAAAGGTGGCAAACTGAATATTACCGAAAATTGCATCGACCGGCACTTATCGACTATGGCAGACAAGCCTGCCATTATCTGGGAACCCAACAATCCAGAAGAAAGAGTTAGGGTGGTAACCTATGCCCGCTTACACAAAAGGGTTTGCCAATTTGCACAGGTACTAAAAAACAATGGTGTTAAAAAGGGTGATCGAGTTTGTATTTATATGGGGATGGTTCCCGAGCTAGCTTATGCCGTACTGGGCTGCGCTAGAATTGGTGCTATACACAGTGTGATCTTTGGTGGTTTCAGTGCGCAAAGCATCGCTGACAGGCTGTATGATGCCCAAGCAGAGTTTATTATTACTTGCGATGGTGCTTATCGCGGTGGAAAAGATATCCCTCTAAAAAGTGTAATTGACGATGCCTTGATTGGTAATAAAACCATTAAACGGGTGATTGTTTATACGCGTACCCGAACCCCTGTATCCATGATCAAGGGTAGAGATGTATGGTGGGAAGATGAAATGGAATTTGCTGAAAACCAAATTGAAAAAGATGGCGTGATCTCTTTTCCTGCTGAAGCGATGGATGCAGAAGATCCTCTATTTATTTTATATACTTCCGGCTCCACAGGTAAGCCAAAGGGAGTAGTACATAGCGTGGCCGGGTATATGGTATGGACAAATTATACTTTTGTAAATGTGTTTCAATACAAGCCAGGTGATGTACATTTTTGCACGGCAGATATTGGCTGGATTACGGGGCACAGCTATATTGTTTATGGGCCTTTAAGCGCTGGTGCCACCTCGCTGATGTTTGAAGGTATCCCCACCTGGCCCGATGCCGGCCGTTTTTGGGATATTGTAGAAAAACATAAAGTAAACTGCATCTATACCGCACCTACGGCTATACGCAGTTTAATGACTTTCGGCACAGATCCCATCAAGGGGAAAGATTTGTCCTCCCTAAAGGTATTAGGTACCGTAGGGGAACCCATCAATGAGGAAGCTTGGCATTGGTACGATGAAAATATTGGACAGAAAAAATGCCCCATCATAGATACCTGGTGGCAAACGGAAACAGGCGGTTGTTTAATCAGTAACCTGGCGGGTATCACCCCATCAAAAGCTAGCTGGGCCACTTTGCCATTGCCCGGTATTCAACCCTTACTGGTAGACGAGAATGGGAATGAAGTAACCCAAAAAGATGAAGCAGGCTTGTTGAAAGGCAACCTTTGCATTAAAGCCCCTTGGCCAGGAATTTTAAGAACAACCTACGGCGATCATGAACGCTGTCGCACCAATTATTTTGCCACCTACCCCAATTTATATTTTACCGGTGATGGTGCATTAAAAGATGACAATGGATTTTATCGAATTACTGGCAGGGTGGATGATGTGCTCAATATCAGTGGCCACCGTATTGGCACCGCTGAAGTAGAGAATGCCATCAACATGCATGCAGGTGTTGTAGAAAGTGCAGTGGTTGGGTACACCCATGATATCAAAGGACAAGGGATTTATGCATTTGTGATTTACAATGGGCATCACGGAGACGAAACACTTCGTCGCCAGGACATTAGCCTTACCGTTTCAAAAATCATTGGGCCAATTGCTAAGCCAGATAAAATTCAGTTTGTATCCGGACTTCCTAAAACAAGAAGTGGAAAAATCATGCGAAGGATATTAAGAAAAATCGCTGAGGGCGAAATGGATAATCTTGGGGATACCACTACGCTACTGGATCCTTCCGTGGTAGATGAAATTAAAATCGGAAAAATCTAACCCAGATAAAGGGCGTCTAAAAAACGGATGGCTGTCACTACAGTTGTTAGTGATGATTAACGGCTGAATTGGTCGCCTTGGATCAATTTGTAAAAATTCAACTCGTATTGGGTAAGGGAATTTTTTAATTTTTTTGGTCAATTAACTTACAATAAATGCACCCCAAAGACATTTCAATACTGGATTACACCTACGAATTGCCGGAGGAAAAAATTGCCATTTTTCCAATGTCCGAAAGACAGGATGCTAAACTTTTAATTTATAAAGCGGGAAACCTCCAGGAAGATCAGTATAAAAACATTGCACAATATTTACCAGCAAACAGTTTGCTGGTTTTTAATGATACCCGTGTGATACAAGCAAGGATACTGTTTCAAAAAGCTACCGGAGGGGTAATAGAAATTTTTTGCCTAGAGCCTCATGAAACCATCAATGAATACAACCTCCTAATGGCCCAAAAAGAAAGGATCAGATGGAAATGCCTAATTGGTGGGGCAAGCAAATGGAAAGAAGGCGACTTGGTTAAAAATTTTACTGTACAAGGTGAGCCAGCTGAATTAAGGGCGCAATTGATTGAAAAAACAACAGATGCCTATGTGGTAGAACTTTCCTGGAAACCTGCCCACCTTAGTTTTTCAGAAATCATTGAGCAGGCCGGAGACACTCCATTACCCCCTTATATCAAAAGAAAAGCGAGTGCAATTGATAAAGACAGATACCAAACCGTTTATGCCAAGCAGGATGGCTCTGTAGCTGCTCCCACTGCTGGCCTCCACTTTACCCCTTCCATTTTTTCAACACTCGCTGCTAAAAATATTAAAACGGAATACGTTACCCTACATGTGGGAGCAGGAACATTTAAACCTGTAAAAGCAGCCTTACTACAAGATCATCCGATGCATGCGGAATGGCTGGATGTTTCATCGCAAACCATCCATCAGCTAAAAGATAATATTGATAATAGCATCATCGCTGTTGGAACTACCGCGCTACGAACACTGGAAAGTTTATATTGGATGGGTGTAAAAGCTGCCCTTCAACCCGAAATAAAACTGTCCGAACTGATGATTCAACAATGGGATGTGTACAGGGATGATTTATACAATTGCCAACTAACCCCATCAGCAGCATTCGACGCTTTACTTAAGTGGATGAAAATAAACCTTTGTGAAAGACTAATTGTACAAACGCAAATATTGATTGCACCGGGTTACCGATACCGAGTGGTAAAAGCAATCGTAACCAACTTTCACCAGCCTCAATCCACTTTATTGCTGCTGGTGGCTGCAGCCATTGGAGAAGACTGGAAAAAAGTATATCAATTTGCTTTAGAAAACAATTACCGATTTTTAAGTTATGGGGATGGCAGTCTGCTTTTTTTAAATAGCACACAAGAGATGACATCTTTTTAAAAATTACCAATTGATAAAACGGACGCCCACTGTAAATGGCTTCATGTTCAATCCGTTTACATAAATCGACTTAGGGCTGTAGGAACCATACAACCTGATTTTGCCGAATCCCATTAGCATTCGATAAAATATCTTTGGCTTGTAGGTACCCTTCAGCTTGACTGCGCCTAAACCAAATTCGGCGACATAGGAATACTTGAACTTTTCAATATTGAAATCGCCTTTGTTTGCTTGTGCGCCCCTTTCTAGGCTAACTTGCTTATTGCGGTAACTGTATGCATAACCGGCACTAACCCCCACACTAATACTAAGTCCTTTTTTTGTGCCGTCTGGCTTAGTCAAAAAATCCAACATGAGTGGAACGGTGATGTAATCTACTGCCAGTTTGTTTACTGAAAACGATATAGAATCCCTGAAGATGATAGGTGAAGCAGTGGCAGCATCTGTAACAAAGGGGTTATTTACTAGATAACTAATGTTGCTGGTTGATTTGTACTTATAATTATTCAACTCGACGCCTAAACCATATTTTAAGTTTACAAAGTTTTTATACAAACTAAGGCGTTGCATAAATAACCAGATGTTTATATTCAGACTTTTGAATGTATTGAGATTGAAATCGCTTTTGCCTACCGGCGTTGGTGAAGGTGCATCAGGTATAAATGCAGCTGCGCCCAGTCGGTTATACAAGTACGTGTTGGGAGCCGAATAATCTGTCTGATCAAAGTAATTTGAAACGCCAAGATCAAAAATTATCCAATGAGTACTCAACTTTGGATTTTTTTGGGGAACAGTAGTATCCGATTGAGCATTGGAGAGGATGTAAAATGATAAAAAACCTATTATCAATAGTAGCTTTCTCATGGATAAAATTTTAGATATTGGAACAGCATTCAATGTCGATTGCAGTAGCTCCTAAATAGATTTTCTATTCCTTGTCCGTTGATTTTTTTTGTTTTTTTCCGAAATTCATTCCCTCGCTATCAGATATGACTTAAAATAGTCTCTTTTCGAAAAATGATTTTTTATGGAACCTTTTAATTTGATGACCCTAGAAAAATGACTTCCCTGCTCAGCAAACTGTTAATACACTTCACAAAAATCATTCATTTGGCTCAAAATACAAATTCAAATTATAAATAATCCAATTATTGATTAATAACAAATATAGGAGAATAATACTTATATGATTTACTTAATATTATATTAAAATTTTTAATTAACTCATTCATTTTCATCGACGGGCTTTGATCCGCATTCCCCTTTAAGTAGCTGCTATTGTTGAATATATACAGTGCAGTCAGGATATTCAAAAATTGCTAGAATGTATCTTGACTAACTCATTTAGCTTAAGGGCATGAATAAATGAATCTGCCAAGGGCCATGGAATTATGAAACAGTGCAAAAGATACTACCAACGTAAATTTCATTTTGAGGCATCCTTTTTTAAGAATGGATTTTTTACATTGGCAGGAGTTTTTAAACAAGATGCTAAAATTAAAAATTGGATAAATTATGATTTATTGCTATTTTTATTCCGCCTAACTAATTCTATCAGTTTTATTAATGCAGTATTCAACTATTGTATTTCATTCTGATTTGACAAAAGAAGTCACGGAAGTTCTATTTTTTATTAAATATTAAATCAACCATTATTATTTAATAATTGAATTTCTAGTTTTTTAAATACATATATATGAAAAGCCTACTAGTTTACATAACCCTATTCACAATCTTAATTTCTTTGCAGGGAGTTGACTGCAGTAAGGGAGATGCCCCAGCAGATAGCGGATTGAATAGTGTTGAAAAACTTATTCAAGGTGTTTGGTTTCTAAAAAGTAAAAATGACACCTTATTGATCAGGGATGCTGCCAGTGGAAAAATGGAATTTGAAGGTTCTGCCATTTACAAATCATTTCAAGGTACCCCATATATTGAATTAAAAATCTCTAAGGAAACGAAAGAGAGTCTGCTTGCTGAAACGAAAGCAAAGGATGCCACCAGTGCTGGAGCCAGCATGGGAGATGTTTCCCCTAATCCAATGCTTTATGTAACTAAATTAGGTTATTGGCTTTATGACCAAAATGTTGGTATGCTAGTATGGAATTCATTGCACCTTAGGCTTTTAAAAGCAACGGACAAAAATCTAGACATTCGGTATTCATCTCCAATTAAAGACAGTGCATGGACAATCACTTGGAAGTTTGTACGCTAAAATTATCCAACACCTATCTAACATAAGCATAGTCCATTTGCTGCTTGTCTACACTGAATTAGCCTTTGATTTTAACTGAAAAGTGAAAGAGATTCATTTCAATCCTTTGCTTTCAAGCAAAATGTTGCCAATCATTTAATCCGAGTCCCGCCTTACAAAGTCTTATCGGATTGTATGAAAATAATCGTAAAAATTATCATCCTAAATGGATATTGTTAAACTTAATTAAACAAAGTCACTAATTAAACTCCAGCTTGCGTAATTTTACCCAATTAAATTGTAAGCATGAACCAAGCATTTATTTCCAGGATAGCCGATGAAGTAACCGCCATCGAACAGGCAGGGTTATTTAAAAAGGAAAGGATTATCACCAGCGAGCAGGGAGCCGAAATTATTGTAGGTGGCAAGAATGTACTTAACTTTTGTGCTAATAATTACTTGGGACTATCCTCTCATCCAAAAGTGATTGCGGCTGCCAAAAAATACATTGATATCCGTGGCTATGGAATGAGTAGCGTACGGTTCATTTGCGGCACACAAGACATTCATAAAGAACTAGAAAAAAAATTGTCGGTTTTTCTAGGTACAGAAGACACCATTTTATATGCAGCAGCTTTTGATGCTAATGGAGGTTTATTTGAGCCCCTGTTTGGTGAAGAAGATGCCATTATTAGTGATGCGCTTAACCATGCTAGCATTATAGATGGCGTAAGACTTTGCAAGGCTCAGCGATATCGATACGAGCACAATAATATGGAAGACCTGGAATCCAAATTAAAAGAGACTGCTCATTTACGCAGTCGCATTATCGTAACAGATGGATCTTTCAGCATGGATGGTACCATTGCACAGTTAGATAAAATTTGTGATTTAGCAGACCAGTATGATGCCATTGTAATGATCGATGAATGTCACTCCTCTGGCTTTTTAGGTAAAACAGGAAGGGGGGCGCATGAACACCGAGGGGTGCTTGGAAGAATTGATATCATCACAGGCACTTTGGGCAAAGCACTAGGTGGAGCCAGTGGTGGATTTACCAGCGGCAATCATGCTATTATTGAGCTGCTTCGCCAAAGAAGTAGACCTTATTTATTTAGTAATACGCTAGCTCCATCTATTGTAGGCACTTCTATTGCAGTATTAGATATGCTTAGCGAAACAACCGAGTTAAGGGATAAATTGGCATCCAATACCCTTTACTTCAGAACCAAAATGACCGAAGCCGGTTTTGACATTAAACCAGGCGAACATCCGATTGTTCCGATTATGCTGTATGATGCAGTAATAGCGCAAAATTTTGCTGCAAAATTATTGGAAGAAGGGATTTATGTAATCGGATTCTTTTTTCCGGTGGTAGCTAAAGGACAGGCAAGAATTCGAGTACAATTAAGCGCCGCGCATGAACCTGAGCATCTTGATAAAGCTATCTTTGCGTTTACAAAAGTGGGAAAAGAATTGGGGGTATTAAACAATAATAATTGATACAAAGAATAAAATTAAACCCAGGGCATGTCAGATCAATTACAACATTTTATTGCAAAAAGCGCTATAAAAGCTGCCGATCTTGACCATCGTAGAAAAATCAATTTTAATATTGGCAAATACAATGAAAAAGTGCCGGAGGGAAAACAACAGTTTACCGATGTGCACTTAGCAAGAGAAAGGGCAAAGAATATAAAATGGCGTGCGATTGAAACCCTCGATCAGCAACTAGAAAATTTTGAACTCAACTTTACTAAAAGAGGAGGCAAAGTAATTTGGGCCGAAAATTCACAACAGGCTATCGAAGAAGTGCTTAAAATCTGCAAAGAAAAAAATTGTAAGAAGCTGGTTAAAAGCAAGAGTATGGTTACCGAAGAGGTTCACCTCAATGCTGCACTCGAAACAAACGGCATTGAAAGTGTGGAAACTGACCTAGGCGAATACATTCAGCAACTAGATGGCGAAGCTCCTTACCATATTGTAACGCCAGCAATGCATAAAAACAAGGAGGATGTAGCCAAATTATTTCATGAAAAACTAGGTACGCCCCTCAACCTGACACCTCAGGAAATGACGCTAGTAGCAAGGGATATCTTGAGAGAAAAATATGTAGAAGCAGAAGTAGGCGTAACGGGTGCCAACTTTATCATCAGTGATATTGGTGCAATTGCCATTACAGAAAATGAGGGAAATGCTCGATTAACCTGCGCCTATCCAAAGACCCATATCGTGATTGTTGGAATAGAAAAAGTAATTCCTTCGCTAACAGACCTAGGTTTATTTTGGCCGTTGCTATCAACTTTTGGAACGGGACAAAAAGTGACCGTTTACAATACCATTGTAACTGGGCCAAGACAACCCAATGAAACAGATGGGCCAGAAGAAATGTATGTGATCTTATTGGATAATGGTCGTACCAATATTTTAGAAAGTCCAAGGCAAAGAGAAAGTTTGTATTGTATTCGTTGTGGTGCCTGCTTAAATGCTTGTCCTATTTATAAAAATATTGGTGGACATGCCTATGGTGCTACTTATAGCGGACCTATTGGAAGTGTGATTACACCCAATCTTCAGGGAATGGATGATTTTAAGCACTTGAGCTACGCCTCCTCGCTTTGCGGTGCCTGTACTGAAGTCTGTGCTGTAAAAATTAACTTACATGAGCTTTTATTGGATAATCGGCAGGAATCAGTAAAAGAAGGCTTGAGCAGCTTTGCTGAAAAAATTGCCTGGAAGCTCTGGAAGATCGCGAGCCTGAATAGAAAAATGATGAACCTAGGAAATGGCGATTTAAAAAATAAAGTAGTGAATGGATTATTCAAAGGTTGGAAAGAAAATAGAAGCGATCTAGCGTTTAGTAAAAAAACATTCAATGAAATGTGGAAGGAACAGTTCAGCCAATCATAAAAAAAGATGTCATCTCCCCGTTGGGAGATGACATCTTTTTGTAGACAGGTTTATTTTAAATCCCCTTACAAGCCAAATCTTGATTTTACTGCGTTAAAATTAGTGGTTACTTCGGAGGGAGATAGTGCTCGGTTATACATATTTACTATAGAATAATCACCATAAACTCCATCAGTCTGATCCCAACGGTGAGCAATGTAGTAACCGTTAGATGTCTGTCTCAAGGAAGCAACCCCAAGTGCACTGCTAGTCCCTAGTGAGACTCCATTTCTGTAGATTGTTAATTTTGATCCATCAAACGTACTCACTATGTGAATCCAATTATTTAAATCGGAAGAATAGTCGGTGGCTATTTGGTATTTTTTCCAACCTCCATAGTTAATTGCACTTTCATATCTATAACTATTATTTGCTGTAGGATTAGTTAGCCCTCTAGCATTGAAGGCTAGTACCATATTAACTAAAGCCCCAGATCCTGCATTATAAACTTTTTCAGAAAAAAAACATGGGGTATAGTTTGTACTTGAACTAAGTAAACTTGAAGGATCATAATCACCCCTTGTGCCAGCAGGTTTAACCCAAACTTCTATTGTATAGCTAGTAAGATTTGAGAAGCCTGTTGAAGAAGAAGCACTACCTCCAATAGTTCTTGGGCCTGAACCATTACTGCCAAACCTAATTACACCTCCATCGTTACTAGAGAACGTTCCGCTTAATAAGGTAAACGATGCAACGTTATTCCCTCTAATTAAATTATACCATATTGTTCCAGAACCTGGATAACTTGATGGATTTGCGGCATCTAAATTTAAAATTAGCCCTGTTTGAATGATGGCCGGTGCCTGAAACGCTACAGGGGGAGTAATATAATTATTATTACCCTTGAAAAAGGGTTGCTGCGCATTAGAAATAAATGCATAGAAAAGAAGGAAAAATATGGTAAGATTTTTTTTCATTAATAGAATTTAGAATATTCGGAAGGGTCTTACATATGCATAATTAGGATCATTTTTTTGCGATTGATCAATATAACCATCGTTTCGAACATACATTGCTCTATCTGGGTATGATGCATTAGTCCATTCATTGGAAGTCCAATAATAATATGTTCCAGTTGGCAATCCCGTAAAGTAACTTTTATTCGCAATAAATTGAGATAACTCAAATTTCGACGGCAGATACCAATCCCCATAAGTTATAGTTTTGCCTCCAACCGCTACATCTACTGAATATTCATTACACAATTTTGCTGCATATGATGCCCCCGCATTATATCCAACATTTGAAATAATTAGTGTTGTATTTTTAAGTCCAGCACCAATACCGTCAGCTCTAGCCATTGTAACTGAATTATCATTCCATTTTGCTTTTCCCAAATCCGATATTGCAGCAATTAATCCATGCGCACCTCCATCCCAGATAAAAACAACAATTCCTCCACCATAAGTTTCTCCAATTGTATGTGTATTACTACTTCCTGAAGCAGGTGTAGGAATATTTATAGTAGTACCCGATAATGTAGCAGCACCTGTTCCTGTAGTAGTTAAGATAAGGGGTGCTTGATAATCAGTTCCTGAAACTGCTACTGTTAAAGCACTCGTTCCATTTCCTTTTACCAAACCTGTTAATGTACTAGCACCAGTACCACCTTGAGCCACTGTTACCGTAGCATTATTTGTTAAAATAGTAGCATTAGCATCTGGCAAAGTGAACGTTTTTTCAGTAGTTGATGGGCCTAAAAATTTAGTATAAGCATTTCCTGTTCCTCCATATGTAGATGCTATAATATTAGTGACGTTTGCTGAACCATCAAAGCTTCCTCCATGAATGGTTCTAGCTGTAGTTAATAATGTTGCTGCACTTACCGGAATTTGGGATGCTCCATAACCTTGACCTATGTTCCAATAACAATTAGTACCATCGTAATAAAAATTTAAAATATCTTTTGCATTGGCTGTTGTTGACAAAGCAACTGTTGTTGTTGAAGTAGAACCAAGTACTATATTAGCTGTAGAAGGTAAGGTGAGCGTTCTGCTACCTGTGACATCTTGTGTGATCACTAATGTTCCATAAGAACCCGGAGCTGGAGTAGCAGAAAAACTTAAAGTACTATTTTGGTCTAATGTAACACGAGCATTTAACCCAAGACTAGGATTAAAACTTATTGTCGAACCCGGAGTTAACGTCTGAGGAGTTGATGCAAAGATAGGAGAAGTTACTATTCCTGTAAATGAAGGTGATGCCAATGGTGCAGCACCTAAGTTACTTAAAGCTTCTATAACAGTCGTTGCTCCTGTTCCACCATTAGCAATAGCTATAGTTCCCGTTATCGTGCTCGCATTAACTGTTGATGATACTGCTGGGATATTTAAAGTGGTACCAGAAAAAGTTGCAGCACCAGTTCCAGTAGTTGTTAGTATAATTGGCGATTGATAATCTGTCCCGGCAACGGCAATAGTAGGTATACCCGTTGTGTTTGTATTTTTTAAGATGCCTGTGCCCAAATCTGCTAAGAAGGTGCCATTTATTTTTACTACTGTAGATGTATTTCCAACACTTGTAACATCACCTGTTAAATTTGCATTGGTTGTAACTGTTGCAGCATTTCCAGTTGTATTTTGATTTAATGTTGGAACGTCGGCCACTTGTATGTTTGATAATGTAGCATTTGTTCCATCACTTCTTAGGAATTTTCCAGAAACCTGAGTGCCAGTCAAAGCATTAATAGCAGCCTGTTGAGTAGTCCCTCCTGTTCCTCCATTTACAATTGTTATTGTTCCCGTTATTGAACTAGTATTAATATTACTAACAGCATTACTTACAAAAGCAGTTGTTGCTAGCTGTGTTGTGCTAACTCCAGCTGTTGCTGTTGGTGCAGAAGGAACACCCGTAAAACTAGGTGATTCTTTAGATGCTTTTAAATTAATTCGATTCGATAAATTGGTAGTATCAGTACTAACTCCACCTCCTGAAAAATGATAGCTCGCTAACTGTGCTGGTGTAACATAACCGTTTGTACTATCGGAAATATTTAATTTAGTATCAATGGCATTTCTAATAGGCGTTTGGTCAAATGTTATTGCAGCCAATTGCGAAGGGGTAATATATCCAATGGTACTATCTGCAATATTTAATTTAGTACCCATGGCATTAGCTAAACTAGTAAGCTCCGTGGTATTCGCCTTTAAATCCAATGCCGCTTGTGCCAACGTACTAATGGGCTTGGATGCATCACTGGTATTATTTACTAAATCCAATCCTACCTTCGATTTGTTAACACTTGCTATCATTTCATTGGTGATGGCTCCATTCGCAATGGATGTTTGGTTTCCAACACTTGTTACCACCCCTGTTAAGTTTGCGTTGGTTGTAACGGTGCCTGCATTGCCAGTTGCAAAAGCATAAGGCACACTCACTAGTTGCACTGTACCTAGGTTTATGTAATTATTGTTAGCTGCAGGATCGATTTCTACTTGCAAATATTTATCACCCACCAGCCAGTTTACCCCAGCAATGGTTCCCATAGAGCTGGTACTGCCTGCACTCCCAATCTGT
>JBIKOV010000357.1:0-2837 GCA_044357815.1 Ferruginibacter sp.
TTGGCAACACAAATTCTGGTGGTTTTTATAATACGCACCCAACAAACGCCTTTTTTTAAGAGTAAACCATCTATTAAATTAGTCATCAGTGTCCTAGTTTGCCTCATTATTGGATGGCTTTTACCCTACATGCCCTTTGCTAATAAGATTGGCTTTGAGGCACTCCCCCTTCCCCTCCTTGCATATATATTTATACTAGTGTGTTTTTATCTTTTTTGTGCAGAATGGGTAAAGCGATTGATTTACAGACAGGTTCAAAAATAAGTTGATTCAATTCGACAAGCCTAGGAGTAAGCTATTGCTCCACCCTCATTTATTTCCACAATTTTATGATTAAAGCAGCTGCTTACGCTCCATTCAAATGAATTGATTCTAATCAACCGGCTACCTATCTATAAGCCAACTTGTGAATTAAAATGTACGTATCTTGCATAAAGTCGCATCGGAAATAGCTTATTTTCATATACAACTTTTGTTGCCAGTTTAAATAATAGTTTCCAATAAACAGTACCTGAACATTTGCAATAGTTAACATCATTCACTACAAATAAATCAACTATGATAAAAACCAGCCGATTTGTACCTATTTTATGCATGGGTATTTTTTACTCGTTCCAATCTTTCTGTCAACTTCCAAAGACTTTTACAGATATCAGTTTCACCAACCTAGAAGCTTTTCAGCAGCCCGGGAAAAACTGGATTATTTCATCAGATGCGGTAGCTGATTTCACTAAGGAAGGAGAAATCCATTCTATTAGTGGCACCGGGGCAGTAGTCAATATCGTTAGCCCCGACAACCATTCACATTTGATTACCAAAGAAAGCTTTGGAGATCTAGCACTGGAGCTAGATTTTATGATGGCTAAAAATTCAAATTCCGGTGTGTATTTACAAGGCCGATATGAAGTTCAACTATCTGATAGCTGGACAAAGCTAAATCCAACATTTTCAGATTGTGGAGGAATATACCAACGCAGTGGAAAAAACAATGAAGGCTATGAGGGAAATGCGCCATTAATGAGTGTGGCAAAAGCACCCGGACTTTGGCAACATTTAAAAGTAGTATTCCGTGCGCCCAAATTTGATGAGAAAGGAAATAAAATTTCCAACGCAGTTTTTGAACAAGTATATTTAAATGGCAGCTTAGTACAAGCTCAGGTTGCAGTTACTGGACCAACTAGGTCTTCTATGCTTGAAGATGAGCAACCAACCGGCCCACTGATGCTACAGGGAAATCATGGCAATATTGCATTCCGAAATATCCATTTTGCCAGTCCGGAAAAATTCTTTAAAAATGAAAGTCCCAATAATCCTATTCTTTTAAATCCGGAAGGAAAACCTTACTTACTGCGTAGTTTTTTAAATTACGGAGAAAAAAAACTTACCCATGTTATTTCAGTAGGTAATCCAAACCAGTTAAATTATTCATACGACTTGAAGCAGGGCGCATTATTTCAAATTTGGCGTGGAGAATTTTTGGATGTAACACAAATGTGGCGCCAAAGAGGGGAACCGCAATTGGCGAAACCTTTGGGAGCAGTGATTGTGTTATCAGATGCCCCTGCATTGGCATTGCTGGGAAACCCAGATCAAGCCTGGCCAGATTCGGTAGCCTTTGACGATTTTCAAAATAAGGGATACTCATTAGATGCCAATAAATCTACTTCATTTCAATATTCATTCAATGGCATTACTGTTTCCGACAACATATCTGCAACGGACCCCCATTCGCTGGTAAGAAAATTAAACATATTGGATGCTCCAAATGGTTTTTATCTGCGATTGGCTTCAGCTGTTGAGATAGAATCTATTGGTAAAGGGCTTTATGCTATTGGGAATAAAAGTTATTACATTACCCTAGATGACAGCCAGCAACCAATTATAAGAAAATCAAAAATGGGAAAGGAACTAATTGTTGCTATCCCTGCTGCCGCTAGCACCTACTCCTATTCAATCACCTGGTAATATTATTAAAAATGAAACTGCTTTTAAAAATCAATCAATCTACTTTGCTAAAGCAAATTGTTTGCATCCTCTTACTTTTGAGCCCATCAATTAGTGAAGCGCAAAGGAAATCCAACATAACCATTCAGGCGCAAAAAGAAGAGCGTTTTTATACAATAAAAACTTTGCCTATACCAGAAAATATAGCCTTGGAAGTGGGTGGTATGGCATTTTTGCCTAACGATAAACTAGCTGTTTCCACCCGTCATGGTGAAGTTTGGATTATTTCCAATCCTTACATGAAAAATGGAATGACCCCCAATTATAAATTGTATGCCCAAGGTTTACATGAAGCACTGGGTTTAAATTGTATCAAAGGAGATCTCTATCTCACACAAAGATCAGAACTCACCAGATTGCGTGACCTAAATAATGATGGCGAAGCCGATGAATATAAAACAGTTTATTCATGGCCCCTCTCCGGAAATTATCATGAATATGCTTATGGTCCCATTTTAGACAAGGAGGGTAAAATGGTGGTCAATTTAAACGTGGCATGGGTAGATCGTGGTGTAAGCCTATCAAAGTGGCATGGTTGGATGTTAAAGATTACAGAAGATGGAAAAATGGAACCCTTCGTTACAGGATTACGCTCTCCTGCAGGCTTTAACACCAATAATAATGGCGATATCTTTTATGCCGATAACCAGGGTGACTGGGTAGGTTCAGGAAGTATAACACATGCAGAAAAAGGTGACTTTATGGGAAACCCAGCTGGGCTGGTATGGGCCGGACTACCAAATTCTCCAGTA
Source organism: Ferruginibacter sp. (assembly GCA_044357815.1). GTDB lineage: Bacteria > Bacteroidota > Bacteroidia > Chitinophagales > Chitinophagaceae > Ferruginibacter. The sequence goes on from JBIKOV010000357.1 coordinate 2,757, forward strand.
AAATTACGAACAGAGGATATCCCAGATACAAATGAACCAAAATATGAAGTGGCTAAAAGAGTACCAGGGTTAAAAACTCCT
>JBIKOV010000358.1:0-2828 GCA_044357815.1 Ferruginibacter sp.
TGAAGGAACCGTTACCAAAAAAGACGATAAGGGAGCTGTTATACAATTGCCTTACGGATTAGAAGGCTTTGCGCCGAACCGTCACCTTGCAAAAGAAGATGGTAAGAGCATTGGTGCTGATGAGATTGCTCAGTTTATGGTAATTGAATTTGACCGTAATGACAAGCGCATCGTACTTAGCCATACCCGTTTATGGGAGCAGGTAATCGAAGAAGAAAAACAAGCTATTGTTAAAGAAAAGAAAGCAGATGCTGATGTTACCAAAAAGGCAGTTAAGAATCTACAAAGCAAAGTAGAGAAATCAACCCTAGGTGATTTGGGCGTTTTGGCTGGTTTGAAAGCTAAAATGGATAATGCGGCAGCTGATTCAGCTCCCACTACCGACGAAGCACCTTCCGCTGAATAATCTTTCACAGTTACTCAATACAATCCCATTGCGAAAGCAGTGGGATTTTTTTTGCTCCCCTTTCTTGTTTTATCACAAACAGTTTTATCAAAACGCAAGGATGGGTTATCCGTTTGAATTACCTTTGCAACATGGACAATTTTCAGAAATATTCCCGCTTAACGTTATTGATAGTAGGAAGCTTTATTAGCTTTATTGTTTTTATCGCACTGCTGATTTTTGTATTCAGATTGTTTTCCATCACCGTGTTTCATATCCCAGGATTCGACCTGTTTTTTCAATATGTGATCATCTGCATTCCCTATTTGCTCTTTTTTGCAGCCTACTATTATTTGTATAAAAAAATTAAATCATCCAAAAGTAAAGCCGCTAGAGTAATCGCTAGGGCACTGCTGCTAGCAGGATGCGCTACCTGTGTATTCACCTTAGTTTTATCCACCGCCATATTCCTGCATGTAAAAAATGATGCACTGAAAATATTTGAAGACAATGGTCACTATGCACTCATAGTGCAAATTGTGCTCATTTTTATAACCGCCGCAACACTTGCCAGCGGTGACGAAAAAGAAAAAGATTGGATGCAGCGAGGTAGTTAACTGAAAACTGATAACGGATAATTGATAACGGATAATTGATAACGGATAATTGATAACTGATAACTGATAGTGGTCGGGTCGGAAATAATTATTTTTTCAGAAAAAGAATGATACTGGAAAACTGAAAACTGATAACTGATAGTGGTCGAGTCGGAAATAATTATTTTTTCAGAAAAAATATACAAACAAAGAATAAATGAGCATTGATTTTTAAAACTAACATACTATTACTTAAAAAAGCAAACTCCTAAATTGTAAGAACTTTCAGTTATCAGTTTTCAGTTATCAGTTTTCAGTTAACCAGTTATCAGTTCGCAGCAATCGCCTTGGCGGCAATCCACCCCGTAGTCCAGGCATTTTGAAAGTTGAATCCTCCCGTTACCCCATCTACATTTAATACTTCACCTGCGAAAAACAAACCTGGTACAATTTTACTTTGCATAGTAGCATGCTCCACCTCTTCCAATGCAATTCCTCCAGAGGTAACGAACTCTTCTTTGAAAGTAGTTTTGCCATTTACACTAAACTCCTGTGCACATATATTTTTGATGAGTTTGTTTTGCTCTTTTGCTGGCAGATCGGCCCAACGGCTATTTTCGATTACCCCTGACTGTTGTAATAAGTACTCCCATAAGCGATGGGGTAATAAAAAAGGATTTCGATTGCTTATTTTTTGAGCTGCAATGTCAAAACGAATCAGTTGGAATTTATCTTTTAGGGTTTGCTCATTATAGACAGGTAGCCAATTTACCACCATTCCAAATTGCCAGTTTTTTGCTGCCAATTCTCTAGCGCCCCAGGCAGATAATTTTAAAATGGCTGGTCCACTCATACCCCAATGGGTAATTAACAATGGGCCTTCTTCTGCCAATTTACTCCCCATGATCTTTACTTGTACCTTTTCTACTGTAATACCCATCAGGCCATTGATTGGATTACCAGGCATATTGAAGGTAAATAAGGAAGGAACGGGTGCCTCAATAGTATGCCCTATTTGATGAAGCCACTCAAACTGTGTTGACTTGGGATACCCCCCGCTAGCAACACATAAAAAATTGGCCGCTAGGGTTGTATCGTTTGAAAATAAAAGTTCGAAGCCGTCATTTACTTTTTTAACCGCTTTTACTTCTTTATTTAGCAAAATTTCAACTCCATATCGATTGGCTTCTTGCAGTAAACAGTCTACAATCGTTTGGGAACTATTGGATGAAGGAAACATTCTGCCATCAGATTCTGTTTTTAACTCAACGCCCCTATCCTTGAACCAGTTGATGGTATCAGTAGTGAAAAAATGATGGAATGCTTTTTTTAAAAAACTGGCACCGCGTGGATATTTTTTAATTATCTCGGCAATGCTAAAGCAGGCATGGGTAACATTACAACGACCACCACCACTAACACGAACTTTACTTAACAATTTGCTAGTTTTTTCTACTATCACCACTTCTAGCATTGGCGACAACCGCGCAGCATTGATCGCACAAAAAAATCCGGCCGCTCCTCCCCCAACAACAATTAAGCGATTTTTTTTCATGATTACCTTATTGACTTATGGGAGTTGCTGTAGCAAGGAATTCGGAAAAATAAAAACTACCATAAAAGAATTTTCGACATCCCAAATTCCTCTCCCCAGTAGTTGGAGGGTAAATTAATAATCCGAGAATAAATAAGTATTTGCTTTTTCTGCTGCCTCTATATCTGCAAACGAAGAAAGGATATCTGCCTTGCCCCGCTGAATACAAATCGTATGTTCAAAATGAGCGGATGGTTTACCGTCCTCGGTTCTAATCGTCCAACCATCCTTATCATGAAAAATATTCTTGGTG
>JBIKOV010000359.1:0-2806 GCA_044357815.1 Ferruginibacter sp.
TGTATAAAAGTGAGGAACAACATGGTAACTGGCTAGATTGTATTAAGACTAGGTTACAGCCTATTTCTCCTATAGAGGTGGGTCATCGTTCCTGCTCTACTTGCCTGCTGCATCATATTGCCATGAAGGTTAAACGAAAAATTTATTGGGATCCAATGAATGAAAGATTTATCAATGATGACGAGGCGAACAGTATGCTGAACAGACCTCATCGTTTTCCTTATGAAATGAAGGGGCTTGACTAGGCGATTATTTTCAATGTAATAAGTACATAAAATAAGTAATCATTTATTTTCTACCAAAGAAGACAATTCATATTGGATATCCAGAAGAGGGTACTAGATATTTTTTATTTAATTTTGCATAAAATTTTAACAATTAGTAAAAAAAATAAATTAATGCTGACAAATAAGTTTACAATTTTCACTACCCTAAATCCTCATAAATACATCAGTATTTTAATGTTGATGCTGTCTTCTTCGATTTATGCCCAAGAGAAAATAATTATCCATTCTCCCGATGGGAAAGTACAGAGTGAGATTATGTTAGCGGATGGAAAGTTATCATGGACAATGAATTACAATACCAAGCCAGTATTGCTTTCCTCAGCGCTTGGTATAGGCAGGTTTTCTGATGGACTTCGATTGAAAGAAGTCATAAGGAGCAAAAAAGATACTGTATGGAATCCTGTGGTGGGTGAGCGAAATAGCATAAGAGATAACTACAATCAATTAAATATCCGATTGATCAAAAGCACCGGCGATTGTCTCTATTGCTTTGATAGAGAAGTTGATCTTGAAGTGCGTGCTTACAATGAAGGGGTGGCTTTTCGATATAATCTGATGGAAATATTAAAGCAAGGTGCAGATGAGTCAGATATTGTAGTGAATGAAATGACAGAATTTACATTGCCTGAAAATACAAAAGCCTGGTTTACCGATTATGCCCAATCACTCTATCAATTACTCCCTTTATCAAATTGGCCTGATGAATGTGAACGACCATTGACCCTAGAATTACCAAATGGGCTTTATGCTTGTTTATCCGAAGCGGCATTGGTTGACTTTGCAAGGACTAAATTCGTGGTGAGTGATAAAAAAGCAAATACCATTGCATGTAAATTATTTGGACCTGTAGAAAATGTGATTACATTCTCGAGCCCATGGCGAGTTGTTATGGCGGCAGAGCAACCTGGTCAGTTGTTAGAGAATAATTTTATCATGTTAAATCTGAATCAACCATCTGCTATTAAAGATGTTTCTTGGATCAAGCCAGGTAAAATAATGTGGGATCTCACGAATTCAACCAAGGGTAGCAAAGCCGCTATCGATTATGCAGTCAAAAGGAAGATGCAATATATTCATATTGATGCAGGCTGGTATGGATTTGAGGGTGGCGACAACAGTGATGCCACAAAAATTGCCGCCGATACAGTGGGATATGCCACCAATGGAAATTTAGACATTGAAGAAGTAGTGAAGTATGGTAAAGAGCGGGGTATAGGTGTGTGGCTTTATGTTAATCAAAAACATTTAGCGCGGCAGTTGGATGATATATTGCCTTTATATAAGAAATGGGGGATCAAAGGAATCAAATTTGGTTTCGTTCAAGTGGGTTCTCAATACTGGACAACTTGGTTGCATGAAGCGATTAGGAAATGTGCTAAATATGAAATGTTGGTTGACATACATGATGAGTATAGGCCTACAGGGTATAGTAGAACCTATCCAAACTTAGTATCAGCAGAAGGCATTTTGAGTGAAATGACTCCCGATGCAACCCATGATACCCATTTAGCCTTTACTCGTTTTATTGCAGGTCCTGCTGATTTCACTTTAGCGTATTACGGTACAACCGGTACAACTTTTGCGCATCGTTTATCCTTGCCCATTGTATTTTTTAATCCTATTCCACCTTTGTATTGCTATGATGGAACTGATAAATATCAGGGAGAACCTGAAATAGAATTATGGGATAATCTACCAACAACCTGGGATGATACAAAAGTATTACAGGGTGGTATTGGCAAATTCATAACTGTGGCAAGGCGAAGTGGAAGTGAATGGTATATTGGTGCTATAACCAATAGTGAATCTAGATCAATAAAAATTCCTTTATCATTTTTAGATAACAATGCAACGTATACAGCCTACATATATTCAGATGGTGGATCGGAAATAAAAACCGCTACCCATGTTAAGGTTGAGCAAAGGGCTGTAAAATCTAATCAAACACTTTCTTTTGATTTGAAAGCTACTGGTGGGGTTTCGGTAAGAATAGTAAAAAAATAAAATAAGAAGCAAAACAGAAGGCGATAAAAAATTTGAATCATGAAAGAACTCCGAAAAAAATGCTGGGGGTTTTGTAATCCAGTGGAGGTTCAAATGGATAGCCAGTGAGAAAAACAAAAAGTAGACAAAAATCGATTTGCCATTAAAAAAACATTCATTATTAAAAAAACAAAAATATGCCTGAGTCAAATTCCGACCGTAGAAAATTTATAAAAAATACAACTGCCTTGTCCGGTATGCTTTTGTTTGGAGGCATGTCAAATAAAATAAAGGCAGTAACTATTGCTACACCTGCTCCTATGAAAGTTTATCCCAATCGAATCAAATTCGCAGTAATCAATATCAACCATAGTCATATTTATTCTATGACGGAGGCTATCAAAAGGGGTGGTGGCGAATTAGTGGCTTTATATGCCAAAGAACCTGAATTGGTTGCTGACTATCTTAAAAAATTTCCAGAAGCCAAGCTAGTAAAAAGTGAAAATGAAATTTTGGATGATCCCTCCATTCAGTTG
>JBIKOV010000360.1:0-2798 GCA_044357815.1 Ferruginibacter sp.
TAAACACTTGCTACTATCAGTTTTGCTGCAAGGTGAAATATTATATGGGGGAGGGGAGTAATCATTTGGCTACAGTTTTGTATCAACTTAAAGATTACCTTAGCGTATTGCTTGGGGAATCAGAAAAATTAAATATTCCAATATGCCATTTTTAGACCATGTATTACAGCCGCCATCTTATGGATGGAATGATAATAAAGGAGAATTGATAAAGCCTACCGTTTTGCAGATCTTAAAGGAATTCTTTACTAGGCTAAATGTAGTAGGTGACCGTAAAAATTGGTTGCCATTTTTTAGCTGGCTAAAAGTATTTTGCTTGCTTACTTTCTTTTTTATTTTCCTTTTCAATTTTCTTCATATTTGGACGTTGTTGGCTGCATTTGTGTACAGTATGATTATTATGGGTACACACGGCACTATCTGGCACCATCGGTATTGTACTCATGGCGCCTATACTTTTCGAAATGCCTTCTGGCGGTTCTTTACACAAAACCTTACCATTAATGTAATTCCTGAAGAGATTTATGTTATATCCCATCATGTACATCATGCAAAGTCTGACCAGCCTGGTGATCCCTATAATGCCTATGCGGGTTTTTTATATTGTTTTTTAGCCGATGTCAATCATCAGCCTATTGCCAAAGACTTGAGTAAAGCGGATTACAACCGAGTTGGATTGCTTATGAAACATACAGGTGTAAAAGGTAATACCTATGCTCAATACCAGCGCTGGGGTTCCTATGTGACTCCTCTTTTCGCAGTAACATCATGGATTCTTAACTGGGCATTTTGGTACACCAGTTTTTATTTGTTGGGTGGTCATGCATTGGCTTGCAGTATGTTTGGTGCAGCAGGTTTTTGGGCTATCGGAGTACGTACGTTTAATTATGAGGGACATGGTAAGGGGGAGGAAAAGCAACGGGAAGGGGTAGACTATAATCATAAGGACAATTCGGTGAATCAATTATGGCCTGGTATTGTTGCAGGTGAGTGGCACAATAACCATCATTTGTTTCCTAAAAGCGCTAGAAGTGGCTTTAAGCCTCATCAAATTGATTTTGCCTGGTATTATATCAAATTCATGAGTTTAGTAGGTGCAGTAAGTCATTATAAAGATTTTAAAAAGCAATTTATGTCACAGTATCACCAACCTTACCAGTTGAGTAAAACTGAGCAAAATCAACTAGCTTCTGTTGCTTTACTTGCACAATCTGAAAAGCATTGTTGAGTTTATTTTTGAAAGTGATTTTAAGTTGAACTCTTTCTAAAAAGGCAACTCATTGAAATTTTTTTTTCAGATTTTTTTTAGAAAAACAATATGCTTAAACTGTAGCATCTGCCATATTAGGTATGTCAGCTGCTTTGTATTCGCCGGCATCCAATTTCTTTTTGGTCGCTTCAAAAGCTTTTAAAGTAATATCAATGTCCTCGTCGCTATGAACAGCGGTAGGAATTAATCTGTAGATAATGTCTCCCTTGGGGATTACTGGGTATACTACGATTGAACAAAATACATGATAGTTTTCGCGTAAGTCCATCACCATCTGTGTTGCTTCTGGCACATCACCCTTCATATAAATAGGGGTTACAGGTGTGTTGGTATTTCCGATATCGAATCCTTTTTCTCTTAAACCATTCTGAAGGCGATGTACATTGTGCCATAATTTCTCTCTCAGCTGCGGCATGGTAGTTACCATTTCCATTCGGGTAAGCATTCCTTCTACAATCATCAGCGGAAGACTTTTGGCAAATATCTGAGAGCGAGTATTGTAGCGTAAAAATTTGAGTACAGCTTTTGGTCCGCTTATAAATGCACCAATGCTTCCCATACTTTTTACAAAGGTGCTGAAGTACAGATCCACTCCAGCCTGGCAACCTTGGGCCTCATCTGCCCCTGCACCAGTTGGTCCCATATAGCCAAAACCATGTGCATCATCAATTAATAATCGGAACTGATATTTTTGTTTAGTGGCTACAATTTCTTTTAGTATTCCTTGCTCACCATCCATTCCGAAAACCCCTTCAGTAATAACCAAAATGCCGCCTCCGGATTTTTCAACCATCTTTTCGGCTCGCTGCATTTGTTTTTCAAAATCTTCAATATTGTTGTGCTTAAATGCATAGGTATGTCCCATATGCAAACGAATTCCATCAATGATACAGGCATGGGCCTCGGCATCATAAACAATAACATCTCTTCGATTCACCAGTGCATCGATACAACTCATTATACCTTGGTAACCAAAGTTTAATAACATGGTGTCTTCGCGATTTACAAATTGACTGATTACTTTTTCAAGCTCTTCATGTTTGGCAGTATTGCCACTCATCATTCTGGCACCCATAGGATTTCCCATTCCGTATTTTGCCGCTGCTATCGCATCCACTTCTCTGACACGTGGGTCATTTACTAGTCCTAAATAATTATTCAGACTCCATACAATCATTTCTTTTCCACGAAACTGCATCCTTGGCCCTAGTTCACCTTCCAATTTTGGAAAGGCAAAATAACCATGCGCCCTATCCATGTGTTGTCCTAGGGGCCCCCCATCTTTTACTAATTTTTCAAAAACATCTGCCATAATTAAATAGGTTATTAGGTAAAGACATTTATAATGTCATTAAACAGGTCAGTTGCCGGATCAAGGTGCTAAAATGCCGACCCAATTTTATGCAGCAAATTTAAGGTATTGGCGGCAAAATGCGAAATGGTGAATGGTGAATTGTGAATTGTGAATGGTGAATGGTGAATGGTGAATTGTGAATTGTGAATGGTGAATGGTGAATTGTGAATGGTG
>JBIKOV010000361.1:0-2797 GCA_044357815.1 Ferruginibacter sp.
TATTACTTCACAAGAAAATAAAGTGGTATCAATAACATTCACTAATCTTTCTATTAGATTATCGAATACTGCTTGTTCGTTATAAAGTGGAACAATTATAGAAATATCTAATGCCTTCAAATTTATCTTTTTACGTTATCGAATTTTACTACTTATTATTCTGTAAATCTATTAAATTTACTTTAATAAACGATTAAATACTCAAAATATTGGGAAATCGCACTTGATTTTTATTCCACTTTTTGAGTCCTAAAAAAAATCGTACTATTTCTATTCTAATTTTTTATTTTTTCTGCATTTTAAAGAAAATAAACGCTGAACACCGACTAAAAAAAAGCTGTCGTTTTTATTGTATTAATTTTCATCTAATTATTAATCAATATATTAACTGATGATGAAAAATTTATTTAGCTTTTTGCTTTTTCTTGCCATTACAAATTCTGTTTTAAGTCAAAACATTGTAATCAATGAAATATTATCTTCAAATTCTTTTTCCAATACGGATGAAGACGGTACCTATCAAGATTGGATAGAGTTATACAATAATGGTACAACAACCATAAATTTATCTGGTTACGGTCTATCCGATGATGCGACAATTCTATTCAAATGGACTTTTCCAAGTGTTTCAATGGCGCCTGGAACTTACTTATTAGTTTGGGCATCTGATAAAAACCGCACTGTTGCTGGAAACCCACTACACACCAACTTTAAATTAGCTATGGCTGGAAATGCTGTTTTATTATCAAATCCTTCCGGAACCACAGTAGATGCCGTTCCTTCCGTTCCAATGCAATCCGATATTTCTTATGGGAGATTGCCCAATGGAACTGGTCCGCTTGTGTTTTTTCAAGCCATAACGCCAAATGCTGCGAATGCAATAGTTGGTTTTGCGGAATTGTTAACGCCGCCAACATTCTCTCAAAACAGTGGCTTTTTTACAGCGGATTTCAATTTAACATTAACCTCATCAACGCCAGGGGCAACTATTTTATATACGCTTGACGGCTCAGAACCCGATGAAAATAATCTAAGCGGAACAACTTATAGTTATAAAAATCAGTATCCCGAATTTCCAGGCAATTTAACAGGTCCATTATTGCAAAAAAATTTTCAAACATTGCAATATTCGGCACCAATTGCAATTGTAGACCGGTCGGCTTTGGCGAATAAAATAACAACTATTTCAACTACATATAGTTTTAATCCAACTTATATTCCAGTAAATCCAATCTTTAAAGGAACGGTTGTAAGAGCCAAATTGACAAAACCAGGTGCTTTGTCAAGTACTATTGAAACCAAAAACTATTTTATTTCTCCACAAGGAAGCAATCGTTTTACGCTCCCAGTTGTATCATTGAGCATCTCAGAAAATAAATTATTTGACTATAATAATGGGATTCTGGTTGCGGGAGTTGACTTTGATACATGGAGAACTGCAAATCCAACTTTAGAGCCTCCAACAAGCGGAACAACAGCAAATTTTTTCCGAAAAGGTATTGCTAATGAAAGAATAGCCAACATGAATTATTTTGTAAATGGAACAAATGTTCTAAATCAAAATATTGGTATTCGCATTCATGGCGGTTCATCAAGAGTTGCGCAAAATAAATCATTCAACATAAGTGCAAGATCGATATATGGCGATAATTCTATGAGTTATCCTTTTTTTAATGACAAACCATTTGATAGTTATTCCGATTTGGTGCTTCATAATTCAGGAAATGATTTTGACCAAACGATGTTTCGAGATGCATTGTGTCAGGAATTAATGAAGTCGTTAAATGTTGTAACGAAAGGGTATCAGCCCGTTATTACTTTTATAAATGGAGAATATTGGGGAATTTTAAGTGCCAGAGATAAAATTGACAGTCAGTATTTCAAAAGAGTTTTCAACATTCCAACATCAGAAATTGAATTGCTTGAAGAACAATATATTATTATTGAAGGGGGCGATAATTCTAATTATCTGAACATGATAAACTATGTTACCAACAATTCTTTAGCGTTGCCTTCAAATTATGAGTATATAAAAACACGCCTTGATCCTGAGAATTTTAGTGATTATTTTATTTCTAATATTTTCTTTGGAAATGGAGATTGGCCGATGAACAACATTTTATATTGGAGAAAAAAAACAGCAAATTATGAGCCTAATGCACCTTATGGAAATGATGGAAGATGGAGATGGTTGGCACACGACATGGACGATACTTTTTCGATTTCTAATCTAAATTTTAATACCAATAATTTGGCTATGGCAACAGCTCCAGACGGAATAAGTTATCCAAATCCAGCTTGGTCAACGTTGTTGTTGCGTAAATTATTAGAAAATATTGATTTTAAAGCCGATTTTATAAATAGGTTCGCCGACTTATTAAATACTTCCTTTTTATCTTCTAGAATTATTACCAAAATGAACGAAATGAAAACAGTTCTTGCTCCTGAAGTACCCGAACAATCTGCAAGATGGGCTGAGCCAATTGATAATGGAGATTGGAATTATTTTTTAAATATTCAAACTAATTTTGCAAATGCAAGACCCGCAATTCAAAGAGATCATATTCGTTTGCAATTCGGAATTACATCAAATGTTAATGCAACTTTGAATGTTTCCAATACAAATCACGGATATATCAAAATGAACACGATTGCAGTTACAGAAGGAACGCCAGGAATAATGAGCAATCCATATCCTTGGACTGGAGTATATTTTAACGGGATTCCTGTAAAATTAAAAGCTATTGCTAAGCCTGGATTTGTTTTTAGTGGTTGGAGTGGCGCATCAATAAGCACA
>JBIKOV010000014.1:0-32493 GCA_044357815.1 Ferruginibacter sp.
AAGCTGCTTCTAAATAGGAAAGAATGAGTCTTTTATTAAAGCAATAAAAATGCGTATTAAAATATTTAAAAGAAGCCTATTCATTTACCTGCTAAGTTTATTGGCAGTCATAATACCTTCGCAGATAACGGATGCAAATTCATTGGCATGTCGGTACGTTGACGATGTACCGGACAAGAATATTGGCGTCGCTGTTGGCCGCAAACAGCATGTTATCAGTGAGTATAATCGGTTGGCCAGGGGCCTTAAAGTTAATTCTGCAGGTGATGCCGGATTAGCGAGAGATACTGGGTTAAAACTTATGGGTAACCGCTTTATCACTTTGATTACCCTAGTGCGTGTTAATCAAATTGAAATATCTCGTTATAAAGCAGTAGGTGAAGATGAATCAGGCATTCACAGTCCGGAAGCAGCCAGCGCATTCAGGGAAGCTGTAGAAAAGGCTTTACCAGGGGCACGAATTACTTGGGCTTTCAGTTGGCTTGCACTGAAGGACAATCGCCCCAATTACCTTGGCATAAAAAAATTGGCAGTCTCTTATCATGAAAAATTTGGCGATGAGATCACCTTTGCTCCTGGCGGCTATTTCTCAAACATGTATAATAGCAGGGAGCAAGTGAACCGGGATTTACATGAAGGTTTGCAAATGGTTTCACAAATGGTTGGAGCCGGATACCGGCCCTCCAGTGTCATTGCCGGTTTTCTGGCTGCTGAGAACCTGCGTTTTTTGGCTGAAAAAGAGGGTATTCACGTTTGCCAGGGAAATATTTGGAGTCAGTATGCAATAGATAATGGTGACGGCGACGGTTCCATTTCCTATCCTTACTATCCTTCACTCCAACATTTTCTTAAAGCGGCCCAAGACAGCACTGACCAGATAGACTGTGTAAACATGGACGGCTGGACTTGTGATTTTTTGACCGCACGCAGGGCAGGCTTCGAAAATGGATTCAATAGCAGGCTGGGAGTAGGACCGATAGAGACAGTAATCCGGTACGGTGCCGAAAAGGGCCTGAAGGAGATGATTGCTACTACTTCAGCACATTTCGACGAAGGATTTAATCTCAATAGGTTTGGTTGGGTCACCAACATCTGCGAACTTGGACTAGTAGAGGCACACAAAATATATCATTATCCTTACCCTGGTGTAGTTATTCCCGGTATCGCTGGCTGGCTTGAAGAGATCAAGAGCAGATGGCCGAATGCCAGGGCTGTTACAGTCGGAGAATTCGGATTAGCATGGCGCAAGCAGTTCAAGAACAATGACAGTATCAACTATCGTTTTGTACAACGTGGATCCGGATTCCCAGGATCTGAACCTGAATTGGAAATCCGCTGGTTTATGAACAAAAATTTCCGAATGGCCCTTTTAAGAGATTGGAAGATAGGTGCCTCGGAAAAACTCATCGATTTCACCCGCTATGACCTCAAAGCTCAGGAACCCGATGACCCAAAGCCTGACCAGAATAGCCGAAATTGGAGCTTACTTAACCGGCTCAACCAGAAGGGGACCCGTCAACAGGATAAACCAATTGAAATCAGGCAATTGAATGCATCAGAACAGGAATTGATAAAGCAGCGGTACCCAGCATTATTTCCCGTAGATGCTAAAAAATAAAGAAAGGAAATGAATATTTTAATATTAGTTAACTGGCTTGAAAGAGGTGAATTTATTTAATTGAAAAATAAGGAATACAGGATACTATATTCCGTGGGTAATAAGATTCAATGGCTGAGTTTAATCAATTTGGCTACGAATGAATGTTTATTATTGATTTGAATATTAAATTTCTTGAAAAAAATAAAAAAATGAATATCAAAAGTAGAATAATGATAAAAATATATCAGGTGATAAAGCCACTAAAATTGTTTATGCTGATTACATCTCTTGCAATTTTTGCGAGCGTTGTAAATGCTCAGGTAAAACCAAACATTATTATCATTCTAGCCGATGACATGGGATTTTCTGATATTGGCAGTTATGGTGGTGAAATTTTAACTCCGAATCTCGATAAACTGGCAAAGGGTGGCGTAAGGTTCCGCCAGTTTTACAACGCTGCTCGATGTTGTCCAACCCGGGCTTGCCTGCTGACGGGATTATATCCTCACCAGGCAGGAGTGGGCCATATGACTTCAGATCAGGGTGAACCCTCGTACAGGGGCGACATTAGCAAGAATTGCGTTACTATCGCAGAAGTTCTTAAAAGCAACGGATACAAAACCTACCTATCGGGTAAATGGCATGTAACCAAAGATGTTGATTACTGGAAAACTTGGTTGCCGGAAGATAAAAAAAAATATACGTCAAAGCATAACTGGCCCACACAAAGAGGATTTGATGAATTTTTCGGTACTATCCACGGCGCCGGTAGTTATTACAATCCCTCCACATTAACGAGAAATAATACCCCGATTGAAGCCGGAAAAGGTTTTTATTATACCGATGCAATCAGTACTCATGCCGATGAATTCATAAGGAATCATGCAAAATCGGATGCCGATAAACCTTTCCTTTGCTACATCGCCTATACTGCACCTCACTGGCCACTTCATGCACTACCGGAAGATATTAAAAAATACAAAGGAAAATTCGATAAAGGCTGGGACAAAGTCAGGGAAGAGCGAATGGCAAGAATGTTGAAAATGGGAATTATCGATTCGAAATGGAAACTTAGCGATCGGGATAAAGAAGTGCCTGCCTGGGAAAATACTGATAATAAACAATGGTGGGCGGCCTGTATGGAAGTTTATGCAGCAATGGTTGATCGCATGGATCAGGGAATTGGAAAAGTGCTCCGGGCTTTGGATGAAACGGGCCAACTGGATAATACACTTATTTTGTTTCTGGCTGATAATGGAGGATGTGCGGAAGTATTAACCGAAAAATGGGGACGATCTCTACAGCTCCCTTTTCATTTAAAAGATGGCTCACTTTATAAACCTGGAAATGATTTGACGCGCGTTCCCGGGCCCGAAGATACTTACATGAGTTATTCCACTGAATGGGCAAATGCAAGCAATACGCCGTTTCGCATGTTTAAAAGCTTTATCCATGAAGGAGGAGTCTCCACTCCATTAATTGCACACTGGCCGGCAGGAATAAAATCACCAGGCAGGATAACAAATCATGTCGGACATGTAATCGATTTAATGGCAACTTGTCTTGATGTTGCAGGGGCAGTTTATCCAAAAACTTATGGTGGTAACTCCATTATCCAGCAAGAAGGCCAAAGCATTCAACCTGTATTTGTAAACAAAACATTTAAGCATAATCCAATCGGATGGGAGCATGAAGGAAACCGAGGGTTTCGGGATGGGAAATGGAAACTGGTTTCAAACAGCAAGGATTGGGAATTGTACGATATTGTAGCAGATCGAACCGAATTAAATAATCTTGCGGCTATTTATCCAAAAATTACAGGTGAAATGATTGGGAAATATGAAAAATGGGCATCGCGGGTTGGGGTGATAAATTGGCAGGAAAGAAAAAAAAAGTAATGATTGACTTTTAAAAATAATGTATTCAAAATGTTTTATCAAACTAAACACATGAAATTAGTTGTTACAATAATAGGCATCATTTTTTTGCTAAACGGTGCTTTCCTCTTTTCTGGATGTAAAGTAAACAAGATAAGTAAATCCAACAAACCCTTTACAGTAGTTAGTATTCCTGACTTTCTGAATGTTGATTGTGATTATCCACAAAAAGGATGGGAGGACGCACTTGATTATATTTTAAATTCAATAAAGAAAGAGAATCCTGAATTTGTGATTGTGGCCGGAGATCTTGTGATGGGACATTGGGATAGCAAGCTTTGGAATGATGCGGATACTATTAAAAAGTATTCACAATATTATTATTCCAACTGGGTTAACCGGATGAATGACCATAATCTAAAATTTTACTCCGCTATCGGGGATCATGAGATAGGTGATGATGCCTGGAGAGACGTGAAAAAATTCAAGGCGGTAGCGCTTTATAAAAGAGCTTTTTCTGATAATCTGAAAATGCCTCAGAATGGACCGGATAATATGAAAGGTACCGCATTTTGGTGGAGGTTTAATAATACACTTTTTATATCGGTTGATGTTTTTGAAGAAGGACAAAGCAGCTGGGGATTTATAAAACCAGGTGTTACAGGCGAACAATTAAAATGGGTCCAAAAGGTTCTGGACTCGAATGCTGATGCCGACCACCGAATCCTTGTAGGGCATGTGCCCGTACTTGGCCCTGTTCGTGAATGGAGTAGCAGTGGTATATATATAAAAGAAGGTAGGGAGTCTGAATTCTGGCAGCTAATGAAAAAAAATGGGGTAGATATTTACCTCTGCGGAGAAGTTCATGCTATTACGTGCACCGAGCGGGATGGTGTCATGCAGGTAGCCCATGGTGGATTAATTGGTTACAATACCCGGATCAATTATATGGTTACCAAGTTCACCAAAGAAAAAATAGAAATGGAGCTTAAGGAAATTGAATTGTTGCCTCACGGCGAATTTTTGTGGCAAACCAAAAATAACCGACCTCTTGAATATGTTACTATCTCTGATAGCAGTAAAGCCAGGGGGTTTTATACAGTGGGTAAACTCACCATTGATAAAACCCACAATAAAGAATTCAAAAATAGAAAAGGATATTTTTTGAAAAAATATGAATCAAGTAACGAAACAGCAAATCCGATTTTCAAAAAAAATCTAAAACCTACAGTACCCACTGAATTGCCCAAAATAATTGTTGAATAAGTATTAAAAAATAAACCCATTACCCAAAGAACGGTTCCGGTGTTTAATGAAAGAAATAAGAAGTAGGAAGAGAATGCAATAATGAAACTGAAATACCTTTAACCAATCAAAAACTGATTTCGTAAAATGAAAAAACTACCATTTGTAATTAACCTGATTTTACTTTTTTTTGGTAGCTGGAGTTCAGCCCAAAACCTGCCCGGCGGATTTGAAAAAAATGACAAGGCACAATGGATTAGCGACAGCCGTGAACTTCCTGCCAGCGATTCCTTGTTTTATCTTGACAATTCGGCCCCGCTTTTTAGAAAAGATTTTTCACTGAAAAGCAAAATTGAAAAGGCAACCCTTTTCATCACTGCTGCAGGATATTACAAAGCTACCTTAAATAGTGAGCCCGTTGGAAAAAATGAGCTCGATCCAGGGTGGACTGACTTTAGTAAACGGATTTACTATTCAACATATGATGTTACCTCTCTCGTAACCTCTGTTAATAATTGTTTGGGTGTATCATTGGGGAATGGTTTTTATAATCCGCTCCCTCTGCGAAAATGGGGTCGAAGAAATTTAAGAAATGATTTGACTGTAGGGAAACCTGCATTTATCGCCAAACTTGTTATCCAATATCAAAATGGAAAAACGGAAACTATTGTTTCTGATGGTACCTGGAAATATACCTATGGGCCAATTGTTAAAAACGATGTTTACCTAGGCGTTGTATATGATGCACGCAAAGAAATAAAAGGATGGAATAGGGTAGGGCAGGATGTTCGTTCCTGGGATTTGGCAAAAACAGTAGCGTCTCCGGGCGGACAGTTGCAGAAGGCTTTTTCTCCTCCAGTGCAGATTACAAGTGAAATAACCCCCATTAAAATCTATTCCCCTGTAACCGGGATTTACATAGTGGATATGGGTGTAAATTTTACAGGAACCTACAAGATAAAGTTATCTGGTAAAACAGGTGATACGATTTATTTCAGGTTTGGCGAAAGAATTTATAAGGATGGAAAATTGAATCCAATGACAACAGTAGCCGGGCAGATTAAACGAAAAGGAGTGGGCGGACCTGGTGCACCTGCAGTAGCATGGCAAAAGGATAGCTATATTATTGGTGATGAGAAAGGAACATGGTTTAAACCTGATTTTACTTATCATGTTTACAGGTATATGGAAATAAAAGGATTGGATCATATCCCTTCGGTTGCTGATATTAAAGGTCTTTTTGTTCATTCAAATGTCGATAATAAAAATAGCTTTTCGACTTCTTCCGTATTGCTTAATTCAATTCAGGAAGCCACGCAACGAACATTTCTTTCAAATCTTGTCAGTGTCCAATCTGATTGTCCTGCAAGGGAAAAATTCGGCTATGGTGGAGATTTAAATGCTACCAGCGAATCGTTTATCTACAATTTCAACATGCAGTCATTCTACCGGAAAACCATTTACGATTGGGTGGATGCGATGAATGATTCGTTGTTTGTAGATACGGCGCCATTTACCGGAATTAACTATTGCGGGATAAGCTGGGAATCCGCTTTTCTTATCACCCAGGATTACCTTTTGCTGTATTACAACGATACAGCAATGATAAAAGAATTGTATGAACTCGATAAAAAATGGATGGACAAGGCGGCAAGAATCCATCCAAATGGACTGGTAGATGATGGACTGAGTGACCATGAATCAATGGAACCCGTTCCTGTGCAATTAACAGGTACCGCTCATTATTTGCAATGTGCCCGGATTATGCAAAAATTTGCGGTTGTTATGGGAGATGCAGAAAATGAGCAGAAATATGCCAGATTAGCAAAAAAATTGAAAGGCCTAATCCAAACTGAATTCTGGGATAAGCCGGTGTCAGGGAAAATAAACAGGCAAACATTGTTTTCCACATTACTCTTTCACGGAATTATACCCGCCAATAAAATAAACGCAGCCAAAGATTCATTGTTAAGAGCAGTTCAAAATGGTCCAGCAGGGCATTTTACCACCGGAATTTTTGGAACCAAATATGTTCTCGAAACCCTTTCTGAAAATATTTCTTCCGATTCTGTCTATCACATCGTAAATAGTAAGGCTTATCCTGGATGGGGCTTTATGATTGACAATGGAGCCACTACCTTATGGGAAACCTGGAAGGAAAGCGATGATACATTTTCCAATTGTCATCCCATGTTTGGAACGGTATCAGAATGGTTCTACCGTTGGTTGGCAGGAATAAGGCCTGACCCCAAAAGTCCCGGGTTTAAAAAATTTATTATAGGTCCGTCCACTCCTGAAGGATTGGAATATGTAAACTGTTCTTATTTCTCACCCTTCGGTAAAATTATTTCAAACTGGAAGAAGGTGCAGCCAGGTACTGTGCAATACGAATTAACTATTCCTGCAAAAAGCAGTGCAGACGTAATTTTACCAATTGGTCAGTCACAAAAAATCACGATCAAATCAAAGAATAAAAATTTTAAAACTGAAAAAATAGAAAGTGTACAAACCGGTAAATTTGAACTGGGTGAAGGGGAATATGTAATTACAGTATCCCTAAAATAATAGCACAAAAAAATAGAGCATTCGTGAAGGTAAACCTTGGTTGAAATCGGGATGCGATTACTGATAATCCCTGGTTAAGCAATTTATAAACAATAAAAAAACCGTTGTATGTTTTCAAAATATTTATATGCTCTGCTACTTACTTTCAACGGGATGTTGTGCGCCTCAGCGGAGGATACAAAACCGCTGCTACATCCACTTTTTACCGATCATGCAGTGCTTCAGCGAGATGCCAGGGTGCCTGTCTGGGGCTGGGCAAAGCCGGGCACAAAGATTATGGTAAGCTTCGCCGGACAAAAGAAAAATGCTACTGCCGCTAAAGACGGCAAATGGTTGGCATACCTCGATCCTATGCCTGCCTGCACTACCGGACGTGTGTTGAAAGTTCAATCAACCATCAATAATCAACCATCAACCATCTCCGATATTCTCGTGGGTGATGTATGGATATGTTCTGGGCAGTCGAACATGGAGATGGGTATAGGAGTTTGCAATGTGCCGAACGAAATAGCCTCCGCCAATTTTCCCCTGATTCGGTTGTTGAATGTTCCCAAGAGAATTGCTTATACTCCGGAGCCTACCCTTGAATGCGCCTGGCAGCCATGCAGCCCGGCTACATTAATACAAGGCCCATGGGGCGGATTTTCAGCCGTAGGTTATTTCTTCGGCCGCGAGTTGCACCGCAACATCAATATTCCTGTCGGCCTTATTTCATCCTCATGGGGTGGCACCGTTTGCGAAGCGTGGACCAGTGAATCAGCGCTGTTTCCCCTGGGGGATTTTGCCTCCCAGATTGAAAAGGTGCAAGAGGTGGCTACCACTCCGGGAACGGACAAGTTAGGTGTTATAATGGAAAAATGGTACCAGGCCAAAGATCCGGGTACAAAGAAGGAATGGTACAAACCCGAAACCGATGTTTCACCCTGGAAAATTGCAAACATGCCTGCAAACTGGCAAAATTGTGGAATACCTGGATATGAAGGCATTGTTTGGGCTCAGCATAGTTTTGAAATCCCGGCTTCATGGGCTGGCAAAGAAATTATTCTCAATCTGGGCACCATCGGTGACTGTGATGTAACCTGGCTTAACGGCACAGTCGTGGGCCGAACGGACTATTTCGATCAGCCACGAACTTACAAAGTGCCGGCAGCAGTGTTCAAAACTGGCAGTAATGTGATTACCTTACGAATTGTTAATTCCGGAGGGGGTGGTTTTTTTGGACCAGCCAACCAGATGAAAGCCTATCCATCCGGTGAGGAGGCTTCCGCAATTTCACTTGCTAGCCGGTGGCATGTGCAGGAAACAGCAACTCGTGCCAAAACAGGAGCGCCCCTGATTGGAAACCCTAATATCTCCTCGGTGCTTTACAATGGGATGATCGCACCACTTATTCCCTTTGCCATCAAAGGAGTTATCTGGTACCAGGGCGAGAGCAATGCGGATCGGGCCTTCCAGTACCGCACGTTGCTTCCGACCATGATTAAGGACTGGCGCGCGCGCTTTGGAGTAGGCGATTTCGGATTCCACATTGTTTCCCTTGCCAATTTTACTAAAACTACTGATGTACCTCGTGAGAGTGAATGGGCGGAAATTAGAGAAGCCCAGGCAATGGCGGCAAAAAACATGACCAATTGTGGCATAGCCATGGCTATTGACATTGGCGATGCGGCCGACATCCATCCGAAAAATAAAAAAGAAGTCGGAAGACGGCTTGCCCTTAGCGCGCTGGCGATTACTTATGGAAAGAATATCGAATGGTCGGGGCCATGGCAAAAGTCAATGGAAATCACCGGAAAAGCAATCAGGCTGACTTTTGATCATGCCAAAAGTGGCCTCGTTGCCAAAGGAGGCAAACTAACCGGATTTGCCATTGCCGGTAAAGACAGGAAATTCGTATGGGCCAACGCGGTTATAAATGGATCAACCGTGCTGGTATCTTCCCCCGAAGTACCTGCTCCCATTGCCGTGCGTTACGGCTGGGATGCAAATCCGGTGTGCAATCTGTACAATAAGGAAAATCTACCGGCCGTTCCATTCCGCACTGATGACTGGCCCGGTATTACAAAAAAGACAAATCAACAGGTGATTTACCCCTCTTCCAAGATGCCCCGTGTAGACATGCACACCCACATGGATGCAAAAACAATCTATGCAAAAGCCGTTGATTCAATGGACCAATGGGGCGGCACCATCAGTATTTCACTGGCGGGCTTATTTTGGGTAAAGGACAACAACGGAGACAAGGCGGGTCCGGCTAGTGTGCGGCAGATACCTGGCAATGATATGATTTATGTAAAGGAAAATCTGGATGACAGAATTCTTTTTGTGCCAGGTGCTTTTACAATTCCCTCGCAAGGAATCTGGTGGGGAGTTGACGAAATTAAAACCTTTAAAAAACAGGGATTTGTTGGCCTCAAATTGTGGCCGCATGGTGCGATTCTTTCCAGCGAAATACCGATGATCCACGAACAGCTTACGGAGGCCGGAAAGCAAGGCATGCCGCTGATTGGTTACCATACCGGAGACCCGGGTAATTTGAAAGGTAACAGCGCTGCCTTCCCCAAATTTGAAGATGACGCCATAACAATTGTCAAAAGTCACCCGCAAACCACCTTTATTTTTGCCCACGGACTTTTTATGTTAGAGAATGACGAGGGGCTCGATAAACTGGCCGGGATATTTGATAATAACCCAAATGTTTTTGTGGATCTGGCCTTTACACACAATAAGCGGCAGGTGGCAAATTATACGGTGAGCAAAGCCCGAGATTTTTACATCAAATACCGTGACCGCATCCTTTTTGGTTCCGATGTTTTTGAAGCAGGGGCCAAAGTGGATAAATTCCTGGATGAGCGCAAGGTTCTTGAAACCAACCAGGTAACCACTGGCTTGCATCGCGGCCCTCCATTGGAAGGTTTTAATCTTCCGGATTCGGTGCTCAATCACATTTATTATTGGAACGCTGCCCGGCTAATTCCTAGGGTTCGGCAAGTGCTAGAATCACGGGATTTCAAAATTGCGTATCAATTGGGCCGCTTCAAATTCGACCGGCTGCCACCGGATGTCACGGTGAACAAACTAACCAGTATAGAAAAACCTGGCGATATCACCGGTACACTGGGCAGTGTGACGCAAAGCCTGGTTGTGGAAATCGGGGGCAAGGCTTACACGGGCGTTGATAACATGGATGGCACTTGGAAGCTTCCTGGAAACAGGATTGCCAAACTGCCTGCGGGAACATACGATGTAAAAGTTACCGCAACAAATTCCATCGGACTCGTCCGGACTGATTCAACCGCGAACGAGCTGACAATAACAGCCCGCCCACGATAGGATTGGTGTTTCGTTTTTTGCTGGTATTGAAATCCTTGATTCAAAATAACTACGTTTTTGATATTGGTACATTCTAAATAAAGAGACATGAATAAACGGCTAAAGAAGGTTGTTAATTTCTATTGTATATTTTTAAAATTTAACGGATGATACATTTTTTTTGTAAGCACTTTTTACTTTTTGTTTTATTGCTGTCACCTGTTTTAATATTTCAGCAAAATGAAAAGCGGGTATTGATTATTGGAGATTCTATATCCATAGGCTATTTCCCTTTTGTGAAAGCGGCATTGAATGGAATTGCGGTGGTTGAACATAATGCCGGTAACGCAGAGCATACGGGTACAGGTTTAAGCAAACTGCAGGAATGGCTTAAAGGGGAGCATTGGGATGTGATACATTTCAATTGGGGTTTATGGGATTTGTGTTATCGACATCCCGACGCTAAGGCTTATGGAAACAGGGACAAAATAAATGGCAAAATACAATTTACACCAGGGCAGTATGAAACCAACATGATTGCTTTAGTAAACTTATTAAAAGGAACCGGAGCGAAATTAATTTTTGCCACTACTACCGTAATCCCTTCAAATGAAGTGGGACGATTTGCCGGGGATGAAAAAAAGTATAACAAGATTGCCGTGAAAATAATGAAGGAGAATGGTATCATGGTTGATGATTTGAATGTAATTTCAAAGGATATTCATGCCAAATTTGGAGTAGGTGATGATGATGTTCATTTCCAAAAAGAGGGATACAAAATGCTAGCACAATCTGTAAGTGAATCTATCAAAAAAGCATTGCAGGATTCAAAATAATCCTGTCGATAAGATTAGAATTTTGAAATAACTAGGTAATGATAAAAAAACAGCGATTCATGAAAATTATATTAACAACAGCATTGCTTTTATTGCTTGCAGGGCTTTTTATACAATCAGATGCCTGCGCCCAGGCTAAAAAACCAAATATTGTTTTCTTCCTGGTGGATGATTTAGGGTGGACCGATGTACAACCATTTGGAACTTCATTTTATGAAACTCCCAATATTAAAAAGCTCGCTGAAGAATCAATGATATTTACCAATGCTTATGCAGCCTGTCCGGTTTGCAGTCCTACCCGGGCTTCTATCCTTACAGGTAAATATCCCGTGGGTACCGGAATTACAGATTTTATTGAAGCAGAACGCAAGCAACCTGTAAAATGGAGCCGCAATACCCCAGTAATACCTCCTACTAATAAGGACAAGCTCAGCCTAGATGAATTTACGTTGGCAGAGGCTTTGCAAACCGCCGGGTATAAAACTTTTTTTACGGGTAAATGGCATTTGGGTCCGGAAGGTTATTGGCCCGAAAACCAGGGGTTTGATTTCAATTTTGGTGGGTACAATGCCGGTCAACCTAAAAGCTATTTTTCGCCTTACAAAAATCCCCGGCTAACTGATGGCCCCGTGGGGGAACATTTGCCGGATCGGCTTGCAAAGGAGGCCGGCAGCTTTATTGCTAATAATAAGGAGCAACCTTTTTTTGTATACTTTTCATTTTATTCGGTACACAACCCTTTACAAGGAAGAAAGGATCTTGTTGATAAGTATGAAGAAAAAAAAGCTAGGCTTGGTTTGTCAGATGCGTTTTCCAAAGAAGGGGAAAGGAAGCTTCGAATCGTACAAAGTAATACCACCTATGCAGCCATGGTGGAAGCGATGGATGAAGCCATCGGTAAAGTCATAAAAAAATTAAAGGAGCAGGGTGTTTATGATAACACCATCATTATATTTTTTTCGGACAACGGGGGATTGTCAACATCAGAAGGTCATCCAACTGCTAACCTGCCATTGAGAGCCGGAAAGGGTTGGTTATATGAAGGTGGTATCAGGGAACCCTTAATTATTAAATGGCCAGAAATAACCAAGGCGGGAAGTGTTTGCAAGGTTCCGGTAATTAGTAATGATTTTTATCCAACCTTATTGCAGGCAGCAGGACTCCCATTGAATCCAAAGCAACATACCGGTGGAGTCAATATAGTACCATTACTAATGAGCAAAACGATAAAAAAGAGGGCCTTGTACTGGCATTATCCTCACTATGGCAACCAGGGTGGTTCACCAGGCTCCGTAATTCGTGAAGGAGATTGGAAATTAATACGATGGTACGAAACGGGTAAAGAAGAATTATACAATCTTAAGCAGGATATTGGCGAGAAGAATAACCTGGTGGTAAAGGATGCGAAAATTGCCAAAAAACTATCTTTAAAATTAGACGCCTGGTTAATAAATGAGAAAGCTATTTTCCCTGAAAAAAATCCAAATTATGTGCAGTAGTTTGTATAGGCCTTATTGTTTTTTATAAGCCCTAAAAAAAGATATCATTTTCAGAATAGGAATAGATTTTACATTCAAGGCAAAAATATGGCTCGGGAGCATTAACTATTCTTAATAGTTGGGCTGTGAATTTTCCGTCTTAAAATCGCTTTTCAGCGAAGGAATTAGAATTACAGTATAAAGTCCTACATACACAAAATTTCCTTGCAATTTCTGCGGGGAAAAAATGAATAGACAAAATACATTCAATCAAAAAAATAAATAAATGAAAAAAACATTTCTACTACTTTATAGCCTTTTGCTTGCAATGGTATGTTTTGCTCAAACAGCTTCAAGTAAACCAAATATAATAATTATTTTGGCCGATGATCTTGGTTATGGAGACCTTAAGTGCTACAATCCGCAGCGCGGAAAAATAGCAACGCCTCAAATCGACAAGCTTGCGTCGCAAAGCATGAGATTCACCGATGGTCATTCGTCCTCAGGGGTTTGCTCGCCTTCGAGATACGCTCTTCTCACTGGTCGTTACCACTGGCGAACACGACTACAGGTAGGGATTGTGGAAGTCTTTGGAGCGCCATTAATCGCACCAGACCGGATGACCATAGGTACGCTGGCGAAGCAACAGGGGTATCAGACGGCTGCCATTGGCAAGTGGCACCTCGGATGGGAATGGCCTATTTCAAAGGAGCAAAAGTCACTGCTAAAGGCACCCAAAAAGGCCAACAAGGATGATGAGTTGAAGCCAAAACTAGCGCCCGATGTTGCAACGGAGCAGCAGGTGGAGGCATGGAGTGGATTTTTCTCGAAGCCCATCGCAGCTGGTCCTACCACTCGTGGTTTCAACACCTATTTTGGCACCGACGTGCCCAACTGGCCTCCGTTTTGTTTCATCGAAAACGACCACACGGTGGGTGTTCCGAGCGAGTTTCTTCCCATAGCCGTCATTGGAAATAATTTGGTAAGTATACAGGGGCCTGCTTTGAAGGACTGGAAACTGGATAACATTCTTCCTACTCTTGCCCAACATGCGGAGGCGTTTATTGCTGATGCTGCAAAACAGCCTGAACCATTTTTACTCTATCTCGCATTGACCGCGCCACATACCCCACTTTCCCCAACTGATGATTGGAAGAACAAGAGCGGCCTCAACACGTATGCTGATTTCGTTATGCAGACGGATGCGACCGTGGGCCGTTTGTTGGATGCGCTGGAGAAGAGCGGAGTAGCGGGTAATACTTTGGTCATTTTTACCTCCGACAATGGTTGCGCTCCTTACATTGGAGCAGATGTACTTGAGCAAAAGGGGCATTATCCAAGTGGCCCCCTGCGGGGCTACAAATCCGACGCTTGGGAAGGAGGGCATCGTGTGCCCTTTATTGTGCGTTGGCCCGGCATCGTGAAGCCTGGTAGCTTATGCAACCAACTAGTGGAGCAAGCAGATATTTTCTCCACGCTGGCTGAAATACTCGGGAGGAAGCTTCCAGATGACGCTGGAGAAGACAGTTTTAGCATGCTGCCGCTGTTTAAAGGTAAGGAGAAACCGACCCGTGAAAATGCAGTTAGTGCCAGCAGCAACGGCTTGCCAGCTGTAAGGCAGGGTAAATGGAAGTACATTCCCGGCCCTGGCTCGGGTGGCTGGGGCAAAGGAGGTGATCAATCCCAACCGGTGCAGCTTTACAACCTCGACAAAGACCTAAGTGAAACCAATAACCTCGCGGCTTCGATGCCAAAGAAGGTCGAAGAAATGAAGCAGTTGCTGGAAAAACTCATTGTAGAAGGTCGGAGTACGAAAGGTTTACTGCAAAAGAATGACGTCGAAGTAGTTCGCTACCCAAAATAGTCAACACCATCGAGAAGCAGTAAGCATCCAGAAAAATAAAATTTCACCTGATTCAATCCGATCCGAATCTATCCAAAAAAAACTCGTAAAGCTCAGTCTTTCGGCAAAAAACTTTATTTGTTTGTTTTAGGAAGAAATGATTTCGCCGATGCCTCACTGTCTTTATATTTCAATCGAAGTTGATCCAGTCTTTTGTACAAGTCGGCTTTGATTGAAGCATAAGAAGGGTCGTTGTATACATTTTTCATTTCGAGGGGGTCTTTTAAAATATCAAAAAGTTCCCATTCATCTATATCGTAATAGTAATGAATGAGTTTGTATCTTTTCGTGCTGATTCCATAATGGCGTTTAACCATGTGAGAACCAGGATACTCATAGTAATGATAATAATGTTCTTTCCTCCAGTTTGCCGGAGTCTTCCCTTTTAATATTTGAACCATACTTTCTCCCTGCATATCAGAAGGTTTTTTCACTCCTGCAATATCAAGAAAGGTTTCGGCAAAATCAAGATTTGAGACCATGTCGTTGTTAACGCTTCCCGGTTTTATTGTTCCTGGCCACTGTATTAGCAAAGGAGTGCGGTAGGATTGTTCTAGCATCCAACGTTTATCAAACCAACCATGCTCTCCAAGATAAAACCCCTGATCAGAAGAATAGATTACAATTGTATTTTTGTCCAATCCATTCTCTTTCAAAAAATCGAGTACTGCACCAACACTTTTGTCCACACCCGCTATACAGGCTAGGTAATCCTGGAGATATCGCTGGTACTTAAATCTGACCAGATCGTCTCCAGTTGGATTTTTCTTTTTAAACTCATTGATGATGGGGTCGTACACTTCGTCCCAAGCAGCCAATTGTTTAGAATCCAAACTCCTGAGTGTAGTGTTTTTTATCTTTGATTTATCGGCATACATTTTAACATCCTCCTCTATACGCATTGTTTTGGCAATGGTCATATCCTGAGTCCCTTCTGCGGTTCCACGGTTCGAATAATCATCAAAAAGGGTAGGAGGTTCAGGGAAATGGGTATTTTTGTAAAGTGTGAGTTCATTCGGTCCAGGCTGCCAATTTCTGTGTGGTGCTTTGTGGTACATCATCAGCATAAATGGTTTTCCGCTCTCCTTTGTTTCCTTCAGCCATTGAATACTTTTAGCTGTTATAATTTCAGTTACATAACCCTTCTCTTTGTGAGTTCCGTCAGCCTTAATAAAATCCGGGTTATAATAATTCCCCTGACCTGGAAGGATATCCCAGTAATTAAAACCTGTAGGATTGGATTCTAGATGCCATTTGCCGATAACTGCGGTGCTATATCCAGCCTGCTGAAGAAGCTTGGGGAATGTCTGTTGCGACCCATCAAAAGGTTCCTGAACTTCATTTTGGAGATATCCATTGAGGTGGCTGTATTTTCCAGTTAAAATAGTTGCCCTACTTGGTCCGCAGATAGAGTTGGTAACTAAACAGCGATTAAACAGCATTCCGTTATTAGCAATTCGGTCAATATTGGGGGTTGGGGCATACTTTTTCAATGGTCCTCCATAAGCACTTATTGCCTGGTAAGCATGGTCGTCACTCATGATATAGACAATGTTGGGGCGTTGGGAAAAAGATTGCGTACTAAAAAGTAATATCATTCCAAGAATTGCAGTAAGCTTCATTGTTAGGTGCATATTTTGTATTTTGCTTTTCATTTTAAATAGGGTAATTACGCATTATTATAATTAACAAGATAGTATAAAATAACTTTTTGCCAAAAAATTGAATAAAGTATGCATAGGATCACGATAATCCCAGCCGAAAGCCATTTGAAAACCTTATCCCTGTTTTTGAATATTTCATCGGGCAGGTCCCATTCAGACAATTGAGCCTGTTTGCTTACTATTCAAGTTTCGTTATTTCTTCACTTCGACCCTTGCATCAACCCAGTTACCATATACACCTTTGCCGGTAAATTCAAGCATTATAAAATCAAGGTTTTTTACATCAATATCAACTTCTTTTCCACCATCTTTTTTCTCGATTATCCCACTGTCATAAATTGCCCGTCCCCCAAACTTGTCTTCAACCAAGACCCTGAATTTTCCCGTTTTGCCATCGGGCGAAGCATCATCCAAACCAACAATTGCCTTAAAACGGTCAGCTTTCCCATCAAGTTTATACATCAATGCCGATATGCTTTTACACCCAAGCCCTTTTTCATAAGACCGGCCATTCAAGTTGAAGGCTTTCCCCTTAAAACTTTTATCAACTACCGGCGCATTATATTCTTTCATTATATAATAAAGATCGCTTAGGTAGGTCGTTCCAACATTTGTAACTGTATATTTTTCGGGAGATAAAGGTTCCGGGCCAGCCAGTGGTTTTGAACCTTCCTTTCCAACTTTAATAAGCATATGCCCGTGCTGTCCTAGGTTTTTAGCCGTAAACGAATCTTTAAAGGTTCCAAGGTCTTTTTCTTCCCACAAATCTCTGACTTTTTGTTTCCCTTTTAATCCCACTTGCTTCCAGTTAACGGTAATAGTAGCTATATCATGTCCTTTATTGAGCAACAATACTGCGGTTGTTCCATCGGCCAGCGGTTTATTATATATTTCAATATTATCCTGCTTAAATACGCGGTATCCCTGCTGAGCTCTGGAGTCCTGATTCACTGCAATTAGCTCGCGAGCCATAAGAATGTTTTTTACCGAATCGCTCATTACCCGCAAGTCGTTTCCTGCCATTAATGGAGCGGCCAGCATACACCAAAGGCTAAAGTGAACCTTGTCTTCAGTAGCATTTTTCAGATTTCCAATCTGTAACATATCCGGGTCGTTCCAATGGCCGGGACCGGCAAATTGCCACAAACCATTAAAGCCGGGATGTATTGAACCTGCACCACCTGAGGTTTCAGCACAATTATAAACCGATTCTATAAACGGATAAATGTCCATGGAGGTACGCCAAAGCTGTCCATAGTTTTTTCCGCCCCAGGCCCAACCCCCTTGTCCAAAATCCGAGATACTAAGAATCATAGGTCGCCCTGTTTTTTTTATTGCATCCCTGTAAATCGCAAGATCCTCAGTTGTTAACCGGCCATTTTTTTCGGCAAAACAAGCATCCAGTTTTATGTAATCTACACCCCAATCGGCAAACGAACTCATGTCGGTTTGCTCATGATGTAAACTACCTGGTAAACCTTGACAAGTCTTAAGCCCCCTGCATTCATAAATTCCGTATTTTAATCCTTTGCTGTGAATATAGTCGCCCATAGCTTTCATTCCTGCGGGAAATTTTATTGAATCCGCCATTAATTCCCCCTTAGCATCTCTTTTGGGGCCCATCCATGCATCATCCAGAACGAGGTACCTATATCCGGCATCTCTCATTCCTGAGCTAACAATAATATCTGCGATTTCTCTAATTTTATTTTCATTGATTTCTTGTTTAAATGAATTCCAGCTGTTCCATCCCATAGGAGGAGTGGGGGCAAGTATCCTGTTTTCGGAATAAGTAGCCTCTCTTATTTTCTGAGAGATCTTATTGCTGCTATTGTCACTCAATATATTGGTCATTGCATCTGCCATTGATTTACCGATAAGTAAATAAGTTTCAGCATTACGATTCCAGTGGTAATTCTGTTTTGAAGGTGATTCTTCAATTTCTCTCCAAAAATCCCGGGTATCCACCACGGCCACATTTTCTTTAAATTCGGGGTAATTAGCTACTGCCAACTGTGCTTTCATTAATGCAACGGCCCTTGGATGTTCTTCTTTCCAGCCTCCCATTCCTGTAGTTGCTATAACAAATGGAAGTTTGGGAGCCCCCAAATCACGACGTACATCGCGAATAAAGTGTGCCATGTTTTTCTCGTAAACATCAACTGCAGATTGATTAACCCTGTCGTTCCAACCCTGGTGCCATCCAAAGCCTGCTATCTCATATCCTTCACCTTTATAGTCCGGTACATATTTTTGAATATTTTCAAGGACATCGTAAACCGTGGCCAGCATTTGAACGTAATAATATCCAGTATCTTTTGGTGCACCCGGAAGTTTATTGTAACCTCTTTTGCTTACTGCACTAGGCGGGCAAAAATCGACAGCAAGACTTTTGCCTCCCCATGCTGTTTTTATTATAAGAACATCGTTTGTATAATAATCTCCCATAACATTGCCAAACTCTAGCTCAGGACCTATGGTGTGTTCAGAAGCACCATATCCCACCGTCAATTCGGTAGTACGCGAAACATTGAATTTGTCTTCGGTAGATATAAATACATCATCGCGTTTGGTCCATCCCCCATTTTTGTTAACCAGATGCTGATATTTCCCATTTTTATCATTTTTAACTATCCAGGTCAGGTTTCCCTTTTCCCCCTTTTCTACTTCGCCATGGCCTTGCATGTTCGATTGGCCGGCCAGAATAAACACCTTCACCGGCTTTTGCGAAACCCCCTTTGTTACAGCAGCAATTAAAATAAATAAGACGCAAAAACTATGCGTTAGTAATGTGTTCAATTTGTTTGTCATTAGAATAATTATTATTTGTTGTTTGTATAATCTTCAGGAAATCTGGCATCAAATTCAACCCGCCATTTTTTTAGTTTAGCAACTAGTTCATCTTTTGATTCAGTCATCTCATCAACCAGATTTTGTTTCTCTCCAAAATCATTTTTTATATTTCTCTATACCAATCATTGCATTAGCAAGCGCTTGCCCAAAGCAAATAAATGTCTTGCCACTACCCAGATAATGGTATTCAGCATTGGAAGCACCTCGTTCCCAGGTATTCTGCTCCAGTTCTGACAATTCTCCATTGCCGAATCCATACTTGTCACATTCCTTTCTGAATTCCTCAGGTGTCATTTTCCCCTGAGATATAAGCCATTTCCAGTTACTGGTAAGCCTCCGTTTCCAGTAAATATCACTGAGCTCAAGTTCATAAAACGGACCGCTGTCCACCGCGATAACGTTACCGCGATATCGTGTCGCTACCTTTCGATCATATTGCTCCACTGCGGCGAACTGAGTCTTGCGGAAAGCTGTTACAGGTAGCCCCTTATCGAATTTCCGACTGTCTGGATCCGTGCCATAGACTCCAAGAATACCCACAATGAAAGGCAAGGTAGGTGTTTCGAGTTCACTGCGAACATCACGAATGAAATGGATCATATTTTCTGTGTATTGTTCGATGTAGTGCCGGTTGCACATATCGTTCCAGCCTTGAAACCAGACGAATCCAGCCAGTTCATAGCCCTGCTTTTCTTTGTAACCGGGAACTACTTTCCTGATACTTTCGGCGTCTTTTAATATTGCCTGAACATACCGAATCATCTCTCGGTAATAGTATCCAACCTTCTCCTTCTCAGGGACATTGCCTTGTTGTTTTTCAGTCACGCTGGGGTTATAGGGCCCGGCACTTGGTGGCCTAAAGTCTACGGCCAGCGATTTTCCACCCCAGGCAGTCTTGATGATCAAGATTGGTTCATCGAGTGCCCTATCCATGAACAGGCCAAACGCATATTCCGGACCAATGCGCTCGTTGTCAAAGCCGTAACCAACTTTTACTTTTCCATTCAATACAGTATCGGCATCGCCGCGTTTTGTGAGGTGGGTTATCCAGGCGTTGTCGCAGACGAAAGGATTGCCGTTCTGATCAACAATCTTACTGAGAAGCGTTGCCGTTTTCGGATCGTCACCAATGGCTGCAAAGGTGCTTTTGTGCGCCGAACCCTGCATATTCGACTGTCCGGCCAGGATGTAGACCTTCAGAGGCTTAGTCTTAGCCGCAACATTAAAAGTGAATCCTATTATCACTATTGTTAACAATGCCAATCCATTTGTGATCCTTTTGTCTTTCATATTCTTTTGTTTTTTAATTTTCGAATGTCAGTATTTTCAATTTATATAAGATATTGTTTTTTTAATATTCACCAGTAATATTGTTCCTTTACAGGCTCGCCATAGGCGCTTGCGTGCGAGTAAGATTGATTGTCCGCGAGACAGAAAAGAATATTTGCCGTGAGATTCTTTTTAGCTCAAAATCTTTGGCTATGTTCTCTTTATTCTGAATATCTTTTGGTGGCAATATTCTTTTATCTGCGGATTCTTGTCTTATAGTTTGTCTTTCATTTACATGAGACTCCGATAAACCTATTTGTTTTTTGGGGAGTGAAACTGTCAGGCAACGCAGTGTTTTAACCGCTCCAATTTCTTTTCCGTTGGCCAGGATATGTAGACCTCTCCCTTTTTTATATTTCTTTCCGGTTTTGTCGTAAAAGATCGTAAGTATCCTACCGTGGTAAGACACTCCGTCTAAGCAGAAATAGTCCCATTTACCATCCGGGAGCAAGGGATTCACCACTATCGTATCATCCATCCGCGGCCTTAGTCCTACGAGTCCGGATATGACCAGATCGCAGTAAGACGAGTGATTGTAGTCCTTGCCACGTTCCATCCCGCCTTTGTCTTGATCCCAGGTATCTTCCTTCCACGACTTGAGCCGTGTCCGGGCAATCCAATCTCCCGTATATGGATTGAGATTCTCATCGATCCAGGGAACTATCGTCCCATCGGCTAGCTCTAACCGGTGTGATTTCGTGTAGATTTTAAGTGTTTCGAAATAGTCGTTTGAAGAAATAGCCTGCTGGGGGTAATCGTTCAAAACATTTGCCAGTGCGGTAAGGGTAACTGCTGTGGCAAAAGGCCAGCTTGGTCCGTTCCACTGGCACTCGTGACCAGTATAGGATACATTGAAGCCGGGATGACGCTGCTCAGTAGTGGTAGGGCCAAATGGCGCGTAGAATCCTTTCGGATCCATTAGCTGCTTCCATGCTACTTCATAACCTTTGTTTTTAGGTGGAAGATTGAAATACCAGGGAGTAAATCCGTGTAACTCACGGACGTCAACCTTCTCGGCTTGCTCTCCACGTGGCAGAACTTTGAAAAACTTTGCGTTGTCGTCCCATAGCTTTTCAAGGGTGAACTTTTTTAGCTGTGCTGCCTTTTTTTTGTAAGCCGAGGCAATCTCCGACTTGTTTGATTGCTTGGCGATGGCTGCAATAGCTACTGCATCTCCATACATATATGAATTTATTGTAGCACGTTTTCCCTGGCCCCGGTGTTCACTTCCACCAACGGAAACCTCCATGCCGTCGCGATCATCAATTTGCCAGAAGAGTCCGTCCGGCTCTAACCGCGATTTCTCCCAGGATTCGTAGTTGGCAGTAAGGTCAGGTAACAGCTCTGTAGCAAGGGAAAAATCACCCTGAACCAAAGCATAATTATAAATTGCGTCGGCCGCCCAAAAACTGTATCTACGCGGTGCACCTCCCTTTCGAAACCAAAAGGTGGCGTAATCGTCCAGATATTTGCTGTCGCGGATCCATCGTCCCTCTCGAAAGTGGTGACCTGCAGGACAACTGATGGTGTTGTATTTGCCACTCCAGTTGACCTTTGGCAGGAACTCGGTTATTACAAATCCTTCGGGCGTGTTTTGGATATGCTTTCGGAATGTCCACCAACGAAAGTAATAGAGTTCTTCAATTTCCTTATCCGGACACTCGAAGCGGGGAATATTGTCAGCCATCCAATTCGCGGCGTCGTGGTTGGATATGGCTTGTCCGAAATGGGTATGGTCATTATTATTGAAGTTTTTAACATAGTTCCTGAGGTTGTCGGATTTCAGGATTTCAGGTTGGCGACTTAATTTATTGGAAGGCTCACAAGCATTCTCTATTGTGGTTGAACCTTCGCTTAAGATTTGTTTCAGAGGTTTACCAATAGCCGAACCACTAAATTCTAATCCGGTAATTACCAAGGAAATTAGAGCCAATACGGTTTTAATTCTATTAATCTTCATTTGTTGAAATTTTCGCTTGTAGCAAATCCGCAAAAAAATGTATACACATACAGAAATTCACTTAAACTTTATTAATCATACATTTATGTGTAGTTGCGATTAAATAAGTTCATATTTGATTCTTCATGGTTCATTTTTCATTTCCATTGTTAATACTTCCATTCTCTTTCAGCTGAGTCGTTACTTCTATTTTCCATTTTTCGATGGCTGTCTTCATTTTTTCAGTGCGCTTGGGGTGCTTATCCGCAATGTTTGTTGTTTCCTTGATGTCCTTGCTCAAATTGTACAATTCAATGACATTGTCCCTGGTCTGCATTTTCCAATGGCCATCCCGCATGGCCGTGCCTAATTTCGGCTCGTATCCGAAGAATACCTGTCGATCAGGCAAATCTGCTTGATTTAGCAAGTGATCTTTTACGCTTATTCCATCAAGCTTTCGCTGTCTGGGAATATCGATACCTACGATATCCGTGATTGTGGGCAGTAGATCCATTCCAACGATCAGCTCATTGGATGTCCAGCCTGCCTTAATGTGGTTGGGCCATCTTGCAACGGCAGGAACGCGATGCCCTCCTTCGTAATTGCTGAACTTGCTGCCGCGGTATGGGCTCTCATTCGGATTCATGTTCACTGCGCCATTGTCAGAGAAGAAAAAAACAAAAGTATTTTCATCGAGACCAAGTTCTTTCAGCGTGTCCAGAATCCTGCCAACTCCCTTATCAAGTTCTTTCAGCATGACCATATATCTGGGACGATTCTTTTCTATGTCGCCTACTTTAGTCTTGATTCCGCCATCTGGTGTTTGGTAAGGATTGTGCACGGCCTGATGTGATACATATAGAAAGAAAGGATTTTGCTTATTGCGTTTTATAAAATCAATCGATCGATCTGTTATGATGTTGGTAGAATAACCCTCTTGCATTTTGACTTTTGTGCCTTCCATCCAATTGTCATGCTTTTGATAATCGCTTCCGCCAGGGAGGAACCCTACAAACTCATCGAATCCATGGTATATTGGATTTTGTCTCACTTCGCCACCCAGGTGCCATTTCCCGAACAGTGCGGTGCTGTAACCGTTCTGCTTCATAAGTCGTGGAATCGTCAATTCGGTGGGTTCCAGTCCAGGCGTGTCCTCATGCTGCACAATTACATCCACGATCCCCACGCGCTGCTGGTAGCGACCTGTGAGCAATGCCGCACGAGTAGGGCTGCAAACTGAACTGTTGGAATGAAAGTCTGTAAATCTTACGCCTTCCTTTGCCATCTGATCGATTCGAGGTGTGCTGATCCATCCATTATAAAGACTCATATCGCCACAACCTAAATCATCAGCAAGGATAATAATTACATTAGGCAAACTGTTTTTTACTGTAGTTGCTGCCCCTGTTTTATCTGAAGCCTGTTTGCCCTTTATAAATCGATTGAAGGTAAATCCTGTCATCACTATTATAACCAGTGGCAATATGATTTTGATTCTGATGGCTTTCATACTATTTTTCTATTTTGTTTTCTTCTTATCCAATATTGGTACATTACAGAATGTCAAGGCTGCAATGCCATTTTTTCCAATTAGTAGTTTGTCCTGATTCCATTCCATTTCATCCAGATAAGTAATCATAGTGGCTTTTAACTGTTCTTTGAGCCTTAGCGTGAGTATATTTCCTAAGACGAAACCTGAAGCGACTTTGCCCTTTATACCATCCAGCCGAAATTCATTTGCCAGTGAGTCATTCCAAATAACGGGTTGATCGAATTCTAGGGCAACAGCATCTTTGGAAGAGCTTGTATAGCTAGCCTGTTGGAGGTTAGGTGGAGTAATAGGTCCGGTGGCATTTTTTTCGTAAAAATCCCGTTCTAACAAGGGTTGTATTAATCGGGTAAATTCCGACCAGCCAATTAATGGAAAATGGCATCCGCCGGGGGGGGTAATACCCAATGTCGACATAATATCCATGTTTGAATACAGGCTGGGTAAATTCCGTTGAACCTCTCTTATCATGTCGCCATTGCCGTTACCCATGCTGCATGCATTGGGCCAAATCTGGTAAACGTAATAATGACTGACGTTGGGGAAATCCTTTTTCCAACCTGCGGACATTTCAACAAAGTAGCGCTGGTAGCTTTTCCACCCATAATCACGATAAGGTCCGTCTGCTCCCTGGTCATTTTCCCCCTGGTGCCAGATAATTCCACGGATTCCGTGGGTCAAACGGGCCTCTTTTAGTCTCCATAGCATTTGGCCATATATTGTATTGAGATCTGTTGGATTCATATCATTTCGCTGGTGTTGGTCAATCCTGGTTCCACCTTTTGCTCCATTGAGGATGAATATTGGAATTTTCTGACTTTCCACCAATCGATTGGCTAACTCCATTCCCCACCATCCTAATTCCGCCAGGTCTTCCTTTTGTGCTTTCCATACCGGCTTGCACCAGAGGTTCTCCTTTTGCCCCTCCTTGAAAAACTGCTGATGCCCATAACTACGGACCCATTCATTTTTTACACGAGCTGCTTGCTCGCGTGTGTCGGTTGCCAAAGCGTTGGATTGCCCCTCAATCAGAAAGGCATCGCCGCACACAATATCGCCGGCGCGATATAAAACCAATTCTGTTCCTTTAGTTTTGGTTCCAAACTCAATTCGATATTTTACAAGAGCCGGCTTAAGTTTTATTGCGAAGTAGTACGAATCATTTTCCCCAATTGCTTTGCATTCTTCAGCAAACTTTATATCATCTGAAAAAATACGTAAAAACACCTTTTTTGCTTTCTTTTTTAAAGTCCCTTTGCAGAATAAGGTACCTTGTCCGCTGTTATCACGTGCATAAAATTGTCCTTCAACCGGCATTTCATTGTCGCCGGGAATTCGCTGAATCCAGGGGTCAGTTGCTGGTTCCTGAACAATGATATCTGTATAGGAAGATATTGTATCACCCCCATTTGACAAGGAGAGTTTTACTGTCATCTTACCGCTGTTCTGAGCGCAGGTAAGAATAAGCTTTCCAGACTCTTCGTGTTTGATGGCTGCCAGTCCTAAAATCTCCCAACTGTAATTAAGCTCACCAACACCAGCATTGTTCATGGCTTTTATATTTTTGATCTCAGGTTGAATTTCTATTGTCGCTCGCCCATCCCAGTATTTTGGGGCCTTGATGGTAAATTCCGGCTCGGGAAGTTTGTCCTTCACAGTGACCGGGATTTCAATTGATCTAACGCCGTTGCTAAAAACTGCATCAAATCGAATCCTGAATTTCTGGTCTCCGCTTATCCGCCCTGCATTAAAAGATATTTTAAATCGGTTGGAGGCAATCACGAATTCTTCATCTTCCTTAACCACTGACCAGTATACGTTTTGTGCACCACCAGCCGCGGCTGTTATATTCACCATTTCATTTTCATTCATCGTTAAGCTGCTTTCCGACAGAAAGAACTCATTGCCATTCTGGACAACGGGTCCAACCAATTTCTGAAATGGTTTTTGGTTTTCATATTCCAGACACACCCAGTTTGCTGAACGAGCCACGGCAGATATACGCACCTCATCAATTTCACCAATGTAGTTGTAGTTATCATACCAACCACCTATCCACATTCTCGAAGGTTTCATGATATTCAGTGGGTATGTTTTGGGATTTCCTAGTCCTTGCTTTTTTCCGTTAATATAGATAATTGACTGACCATTTTCGTATGTGTTAATGGCTTGTATCCATCCCTCTGAGCTGTCAGGTATTTTTGCTATGGCATTGCCCGTAGAAAAATAACAATCCATTCTTACTCCGGGAGGACTTTGGTACGCCATTGTAACCTTGCCCTGCCGTTTCTCATTTCCCCAGCCGATAATTTTTCCGTTTGATGAGCCCGAACGGAACCATGCCTGTGTAGTGTGAGCCGATCCTCCCGATGGAAGTAGCTGGATATCATCACCGCAGAAAAGACCCATATTTCCGGGAAAATGTCTTGCTTTACCGATCACTCCTTCTGCTTTTGTTGTACCCTTATCTTCGGTATTCAAATTTCCTACTGCATCTTGCACATTATTTCCAAGATGCCACACCCCAATATAACCATTGGAAGCGTTAAACACAGCCGTACCATCTGAGTCAGTTTTGGAGCTGGGGTTACCCCAATGTATCTTAATCTGTTGACGATCGTTTCCCCTGATAATGGGTATTTTTACCCAAATAGTTGCGGTTGCTGCTTTAGTATCCCAATCTTCAATTTCGTAGGATAGTGGCTCTCCGCTTGCTGAAAATCTAAGATCATTGCCTTTAACATCCGCTTCGGAAAAACTAAAGTTGTCGCCATTTAAGCGAATAAGCAATGGAAAATTCTTTACCAAAGCCGATGCGGGAAGGTTTGCTCCCTCTGGAGTAGTCAGGATGTATATTGAACCGGAATGTTTCCAATCTGCGTATTGGGCTGAAGCAGGGCTCCCGGTAAAAAAGATTGAAACTACTGGAAATATTAGCCATGGCAGAACAGGAAAATTTAAATGCTTCAATAGCTTTGAGAAAATTTGTTGCCGTTTCATAAAAAGAAATCTTTATAATGCTCACCATTTATTTTTCTGCCGGAATACTATTTCTGTTCAGTTTCCACCGTTTTTATCAGCTTCAGTGGTACCGGATTTTCCACCCAACCGCTGGCCCTGCAACCCGAACCCTGCAGCTTGTAATCTCCAATATCCTGTCTGGCTTTTTCGGCCAGTTGCATGAGTTTTTTTACTACCCTTGGGTGTTCGTCAATTACATTTTTCTTTTCGGCGATATCTGATTCTAGGTTATACAGCGCAGCAACACATTTTCCAGTGGGATCGCCGTTCCATTTCTCCAGCACCGGGTCAAGTCCCAAATGCAACTTCCAAGGTCCCGACCGCACGGCTCTAAGTTGTGACATGAAATAATAGTAAAATGCCTTATGAGGAGATCGTGCCCAATTCTTATGCTGCAGTAGAGGGAGGATATTTTTCCCGTCAATTATCCGGTCATTAGGTTCGCTGGTGCCAGCCAGTCGGGCGAAAGTCGGCAACAGATCCATCGTGGTGCATACTTCATCACAACTTGTGCCAGCCGGTATGCTGGTCGGCCAACGCATTACACAGGCAACACGCATACCACCTTCCATTATGGTTGCTTTACCGCCGGAAAGTGGAATATTATTTCGCCTGATACCACCATTGTCAGATGTAAATACGATCAGTGTATTCTCATCGACGCCGGATTCTTTCAGCGCCTCAAGTATTTTTCCGGTTGAGTAATCGATTTCTTCAATTACATCGCCATAAATCCCATTGGCAGATTTTCCCTTGAAATCAGAACTTGCATGCCAGGGAACGTGGGGCATAGTGTGGGCCAGGTATATGAAAAATGGTTTGTCCTTGTTTTCATGAATAAATTTTACCGTTTCGTTGGTGTAACGTTGGGTCAGTGTCTGCTGCACGGCCGGCGCTTCGATAACAGTTTCGTTACGCATTAAGGGAAGTGGCGGGTTTCCATTCATATCGTTACTGTACGGAAGTCCATAATAGTAATCAAAACCCTGCTGTCTCGGCAAAAACTCAGGTTGGTCGCCCAGATGCCACTTGCCAATACAGGCCGTAGCGTAACCCTGTTGCTTGAGTATTTCAGCTATAGTTATCTCTTTTGGGTTAAGTCCTTTTTTGTCCTTTGGAAACAGAACATAAAATCCTTTGGAATTTTCATGCATTCCTACCCGCATCGGATAACATCCTGTCATCAGGCTCGACCGGGAAGGCGAACAAACACCGCTGGTTACATAAAAACTCTTAAAACGCATTCCCTCCTGCGCCATCCGGTCAATGTTTGGAGTTCGATTTTTGTCAGAACCAAAACAACCGATATCGCTGTATCCCATGTCGTCACAGGAGATAATTATAAAATTTGGCTTAGGGGTTTCAGCTATATTTTTTTCAGGGTTGGGTACATTGGTTGGTATTTCCTTTGCAATGGCTGTGAAAGAGAGAGAGAGTATTAGGAAATATCCTGCAGTTACAGCTGTTAAAATTGTTGTTGTTTTTAGCATTGTATTTTTTTTAATTGGGCCTACTGTTTCTTTTTGTTAAAACATTACTTTTTAAAATTTTGTTAGAAATACTTGACAGTAATGCTGTTGGTCATTTCATTAAGTTAGCTAGGTTTTTAATGGTCCGCCATAAGCGCTTATTGCCTGGTCAGCATGGTCGTCACTCATGATATAGACAATGTTGGGGCGCTGGAAAAAAGATTGCGTTCTATAAAGTAATGTCATTCCAAGAGCTGCAAAAAACTGGAGTGAATACTGGTAGGTTTCAATTTTGCTTTTCATTTTCAAAGCCATTTTATAAAAAATAAATAGTAATTTTTTAGAACCGGTAATTCGCATAACTGTATTCTAAATTATATAAAATAAAAAGTAAGATTGTTATTATTCTTATTTTTTAAAAGTCAATATTCGTTTTCTATTTACCAATTGATAAATAGGATATTGAATAAGCCCTTTTACTTGTTGCCCGTTTTTTCTTCCAAATCAATAGGTGCTTTTTCCGCTATTGCAATTAATTTTTTAACAATCTCAGGATGTAGCTTGGCAACATTTTTTGATTCGGAAATATCTTTTGAAAGGTCATACAATATTGGTTCAGTTATTGCGGGATCTCGAATGAAATCAGTTATCCCGCTATAACTTTTTAATCGATTGGGCAGCATTAATTTCCATTTTCCTAAGCGTACACTATGTAATTCATTTCTAATAAAGTAGTAAAAGTTATTTCTGCTGCTTGTGTCTGTTTTACCAACTAGGTAATTTGTTTGATTGAAACCATCTAATGTAATTCCAGTTGTAGGTTTTGAATGGGCAAGATTTACAAATGTGGGCAATATATCTAAAGTAGAAACAATGCCGTTTAAAACTTTTCCGGAAACAGTTTTACCACCCCAGATAATAGCTGGAACTCTAAATCCACCCTCAAAATGGGAGCCTTTAACTCCGCGTAATGGATATGCCGAACCGGTAGCCAATTGATTGCCATGGCTTATCCGAAAAACTTCTTCCTTGCCCTTCCAGGGTCCATTATCACTCGTAAAAAGAATGTACGTATTGTTAGATAACCCGAGGCTTTTGATTTTATCAATGATAAGTCCAACATTCCAATCTATTTCTTCAATAACATCTCCATACAATTGTCCTGCAGATTTACCTTTGAAATTCACGGAGGCATCTATTTTAACATGGGGCATGCTATGGGCTAAATAAAGAAAAAAGGGACTGTCTTTTTTTTCTTCAATAAAATTTATTGCTTTGTTTGTATATAAACTTGTTAGCATTGACATGTCTTTTGTGCCAGTAATTTTTTCGCGATTTTGATAGAAATCAACTTCACCTTGGTCAGTTGCTCCTAGCGTGCCAAAATAATAATCGAATCCTTGATCATTTGGCATTTGCCCAGGTATTACTTTGCGTCTGGACATATCCCATTTTCCAATACAACCAGTCGTATATCCTTGTTTTTTAAGTTCTTCAGCTATGGTTATTTCTTCTTCTCTGGTTGTCCATCCATCTCCAATTCTAACAGGGTAGCGACCAGTCATCAGTGCGCCTCTAGATGGACCGCAAACAGGTTGCGCATAAAAATTCGTTAGCCTAACACCTTCTTTTGCCATTTGATCTAAGTGAGGTGTTTTAATGTTGGGAGAGCCAAAACAGCCTACATCATTATAGCCTTGGTCATCAGTTAATATGATAATAAAATTTGGTTTCGCATTTTTAATAGGCTGACCGAATAAGTTATTTGAGTAATTAACAATACAAGTGAAAAAGATAAATACAATTGTTTTAGCAAGTACCATTCGCATATTTGTATTTTGATAAAGTGTATAAAATAAATAAATTCATTCCAATACTTCTTTTTCAACAATCAATAGTTGATTAAGAAAAATCAGTATCAACTATTTACCCAATTGGTAGATTGTATTTTGAATCAGCCCTTTTATTTGTTCCCCATTGGTATCAGTTAGTTGATAATTAATTTCCATTACATGAGTTGGTTTGATGCCAGGGATAGTAAGAAACAATTCTTTTTTGTTATCACTTATTTCTACCTTGGTTACTGGAAGAGATTTAGTATTGTAATGATCTGATCCATATCTTCTAGATCGCTCTAAATCCCATGTTTGTACCTGAAAAGCGGATACTTTATTGACATCTTTTAGACTTAATTCATGTGAAAAAATTATGCGAATACCTTCCTGTTTAGCATTGAGCCCAGTTGGAATGATGGCTTTTTCACCCATGTACCTGATTCGATAAAAGGCTCCTAAATCTGGCTGGGTTGATCCCCATGCCGACAAACCACAGGTATATAATTGACCATCCGAAGGATTGAATCGTCCACGCATAACGCCAGTCGAAAAATTTGGAATCGGTAATTCAATAAGTCCTCCCTGAATCTGGTTGCCAATTGTTTCATGCGGCACAATAAATACTTTTCCATATCCATAGGAAAAGCTAAGCAGACTTCCATTCAATGGTCCCCAATTTTTACTATCTACCCAAAGCAATTCTGAAGGTGATCGATCAATGTCCTTTTCAACCCATACCAATGGTTGTTCCATGCCTTTGTCTGAACTATCTTTCGAAGGATTGTAACCAAACATGTTACCATAAAATTTGTTGTTGGATGAAACCAAGTTAATTCTGTTCATTGGATTCCAGTATCCTTCTTGGTCAGTTACAAAAAAAGATCCATCCGGATTAATACAAACCCCATTGGCTGCCCTAAATCCATGCGCAATTATTGTAGTTTTTTGACCATCCTTACTTACTTTCAGTAAGGTTCCATGTTGTGGAACCAACGATCGTCTTGCATGCCGAGCACTTTTGGCATAGTAAAAATTTCCTTCCTTATCAGTTTGTAAACCCATGGCAAACTCATGGAAGTGATTGGTTACTTGATGATCGCTATTGAAGCTTTCATAAAAATCAATTTCCTCATCACCATTCAGATCATGAAGTTTTACTAGCTGGTCTCGGCAAGTCACAAATATTTTTTTATCTACTACTTTAATACCAAGAGGCTGAAATAACCCTGCAGCAATTCTCTTCCATAATAAAGTGCCTGAACTTTTTAAAATTCCTTCTACCAACCAAACATCGCCATCAGTTGAACAAATCACTGCTTTATTTCGGTCTTCTAAAAAGTCAATTCCACTCAATCTCATCTGGTTTTTCCAAGGGGTTTGGGAGGGTAATTCCATCCTATCTACCTTAAAGACTCCTTTCTGCTCGCCTTTTGAAATGGTAGCAGCTAATTTTTGTGGATATTGCGCTTCGCCTCCTTGAGTAAAAGCTGATAAATTTTCAGGTTGTTTAGATGATTTTGATAGAAGGGCAAAATTATTTACAGTTTGGTTGGCAAATAAAATTTTCACCTTAACTGATTTTGACGCAGGTATTTTCAATACAAAAAAACCTGATTCCTTTGCAAGGGTAACATCTTCGCCTATAATTGCTACAGCGGAATTTATGGGAGCTATGCGCATTTTTAGCAAGGTTGCTGAAGGGGTTATATTTAATGTGCGAGTAAAAATTGGCTTGTCGGCCGATCCTTCAAGACCTAATTTTTCTAAAATGCTAGCGTTGCCAACAGTATAAGAAATAATTACTTTATCCTTATAATGATACAGACCCTTGTATTGTGCCCAAGAGCGTGGTAAAGGACCAAATCTTCTATTGTCTATTGCCTTAAATCGAAAATCCGTAAAAGATCCATTGATCGGATTGGCCCAACCAGGTTCTACAGAATTTGAAATTTGAAGATTCCCGATTGTACGTGGAGAAATATTATGTCTCCCATTTAAAAGAATCCCTTCCC
The DNA here is from genome assembly GCA_044357815.1 of Ferruginibacter sp. Taxonomy (GTDB): domain Bacteria; phylum Bacteroidota; class Bacteroidia; order Chitinophagales; family Chitinophagaceae; genus Ferruginibacter. The sequence continues at coordinate 32,488 of JBIKOV010000014.1, forward strand.
AATCTA